>JBCBZA010000088.1:0-16118 GCA_039815575.1 Bacteroidota bacterium
GTGAGCGCGTCGAAGGCGTCGAACGGAGTCCATACCCCCGCGGACGCCCCTTTTGGGAAGTCCCCAAAGATGTTCCCCGCGTGGTCGTACCACGGCCGAACCGACGGCCCCGGGCGGGCGCCCAGGACGCCGTACTTTAAATAAGAATCATCCGTATATGAATTATAAACAGGAACGGCATATTCATCCGGGCGATTAAAAGTAAGGGGATATGCATAGTTTAAATACCCATATGGTTTCTTCTTGGCATTGGTAGAATAATCACTCCTTGTAAAAATTCTTATTACCCCTCCTGCCCCATTCGCTCCTTCACCAATACCAAAGCGATTAACTTCCACATAACCAATATCTTCAGACCTCAAACCTATCAGTAATGAAAGATCATTATTCCCCTGTAATAAGGGGCTTTGAATGGGAGTACCATCTAGATAAACGATCGGTGGGCCAGTCACTCTATTTACAATGGTTAATTCGTTATTTCTATTAATCACTTGGAAACCTACTTGCCCTTGTAAAAAGGATATGATATTTGGCCATTGTTTTCTGAGTTTTGAATCAAATACGGTAACCTCACCAAAGCTAAAGTCTATTAGTTGTTTTAATCGTAGGTCTTCTACTTTATCTTCTGAGACCACAACTTCATCGAGGGCAATTGTTTTTTTATCCAATGGAAGACTAAAATCAAATTCACCATTTGAAACGAAAGAAGTAGCAAAGGGTATCTTGAACCCTAATCTTTTACCCATACCATTAAAATTTGGTATTGTGCTTGGAAAAAATTGGATGTTACCCTTAAAAACGGGCCCTTTCAGATTACCTCTCTTATCGATTTCACTGATTATTAACCTATCTTCTTGATACGGGAACAAGGCGTTGGTTGAATATGTCCTATTATCATCTGTAGTATTGAGCTTTTTTAGTTCAATCCCTTGGTGCGGAAAAGCTACCCAATTTTTTAACTTACCCCTATTCTTGGTAAGAATGGCTTTAATCCCATTCTCAAATTCATACTCTTGGGTTGGAGAGAAATATATAATATTTGACCAGTCATACGCACTCCATCCTTGAATCAAAAGCATTAAATCCAAGTCTTCGGCTGATAGAGAATTCGGGTAAAAATAGTCGGCAGTATTTTCAGTTGGACTGCTCAAATAGGGGGTCAATAAACTAAATGACGCAATACTTTCATGTTGATTGTCCGCTATCGTTTGACCGGGTAAAACCGAAATGCTAAGATTCCCTTCCGTTATCTTCCCATCATAGGTCAATTCAATGGTCAAAGAGTCATCTTCAATAATTGGGCGATGCCATTTTGAACGCCTAATTTTCGATTGACCTGTATGAAAGCAGAGCCGTTCCATAAGTGGGGTATTGTTTTGATCTAAAACCGTTAGAATATTGATGCCCTCAAACAAGGTGTTCTTAGGAATATTAGTGGCAATGGACGTCCCGTTGAAATTGGGAAGTTGAACTATTTTCAAAGTACTACCATTGTGAATGACTAATCTGTAATTGTTTTCTTTTAATGCAGGCAAAGTGGCTTTGTTGGTATTTAAGTTAAAGAGCAAGCTACGTTTGCGATTCGACAAAATCAATGCAAATCCCCTTTCCTCCACCTCAGGTAAATCAAATCGTTGTTTCTTATCCTGATGTTCTATTGATAACTGATATTTTAAATCTATTTTTGGTTTCACCAAAACCTTTGCCAGCCCCTTTTCATTCAACATAAAAGTCTTTAAAACCCTGTTGCGTTCATCTAAAAGTTTTGCCTCTAGATTTGCCAGCCCTAATCCCATGGTGTCCGTAACGCGAATACCTAAAGAGTTTAACGAATTAGCAATAAAGTGGCCTCCTTCGGGCATAAAAGACACCCGTAATTTTGTTTTTGAATCTTGCTTTCCTCGGGGTTCATTTTTGTTAAGATCAACGATTCGTATTACCTGTTCAAAAGTGTTGGGCTCTTCAAAGTTACGGGACCAATTGGTGAAGCCTTTTATTGCATAATCCTTTGAACCGAAAAGGCTGTCAATTTTGAAAGTGCCAAAAGTAGTTCCATTTCTTACCTGAAGTAGCTGCTCTTTTACTACATGATTTTCTTCATCTACCAGTTGTACATATAAATTCCTTGTTTTCTTTGCCGGTTTTCCAGAATGCTTATCCAGTATATAAGCTTTAAAACCAAGTTGTTCCCCTCTTAAAAAATCGGTCTTGTTAAGATGTAAATAGATGATCTCCCGAGGCAACGAAGTATAGGTCCCATAGGCATACATTAGTTCCTTATCCAATTTGGATTGCGCGTAGCCAAAGCCGATATAGGTCAACATGGCAATTGATATGATTACTTTTGGCCTTAAGAAACTAAAGGTGTACTTCATTTAGGTCTTGGTCTATTTGGAAAATCCATAACCTGCTTTGAATGGTAGTTCTTGCGCTTTACCGCCCTCAGCTATTGATTTATAAATGGCCCCAACAATCATCATATCACGTTTGCCCATTTCTCCCGGGGCCAAATTGGATTCGTCGAACAATATATGTTTGGCAAAATCGTCCATCTGTAATTTTTGTTGGCTTTCTTCCTTGAAATTAAGCTCACCGTTTGACGTTCTTCCAGCTAACGGGATGTAGGTACTTGCAGGATCTAATTCAAACCATCCATTGGTGCAAGTGGCATATAATCTATTGGCCCTTATATTATGGGAAGTCATGATATTGGCAACCGCACCACTTGGAAATTTAAATTGTGCGGTTATAGTCTCATCGGTTTCCCTAAAATACTCTGGTCGCGTGCTATATTCTTGGGCTTGCACCGAAATGGGATTCTCTCCTGTGGCATAAATGGCGCTTTGAATAGCATACACCCCCATATTGACCAAAGCACCGCCCCCGGAAAGCTTTTTATCCAATCGCCATTGGTCGGGATTGGAAGTGGAACGGTAAGCAGCGTCAGAGGAAACATAAAGCACCTCCCCAAAAGTTTTTTGTTTTACAAATTGTTTCACTGCTTGGGTGTAGGGTTCGGAATGCAAACGATAACCCATCCCTAATTTTACACCATTATCCTTACAGGCCTTTATGATTTCGTCACATTCCGCCACATTCATAGCCATGGGTTTCTCACAGATTACATGTTTCCCCGCCCTTGCCGCTCTTATTGAAAATTCAGCATGCATAGCATTGGGAAGTACCACATACACGACATCAATGGCTTTATTTTCCTTAATCGCATCAAAATTGGAGTAATTGTATATGTTCTCCTGTGGAATGCCATATTTATTGGCCCATACTTTCTCCTTATTGGGAGTTCCCGTAACAATCCCAGCCAAATAACAATGCGCCGTATCTTGAAGGGCAGGAGCCAATTGATAGGTACTATAACTACCCAAACCCACTAAAGCAATTCCTAATTTTTTGTCATTTTGGGAATTCCCCATGGCACATGCCAACGGTAAATTGCCCATTAAAGCGGTAGCTCCAACTCCTTTTGAAACCGTTTTTGTGAAACTCCTGCGGTTTACTTTTTTCATGGTGGTATTTGTTTAACCGTAAGTTATGGAAATCCATCCGCTATCTGTGTAAACTTTAAGGAATCTTAACCAAATTCCCTACTTTTAGGGAAGACTAATTCAATTATGATAATGAGAAAATATCTTCTTCTATGCTGTACGCTTTTCAGCATCTTCACAATTCAATCACAAGAACGAAAATTACCTATAGATACTGCGGTGACAACCCAACATAGCGTCACCGTAAATGGTACACCACTTTCCTATACGGCAACAACGGGAACCCAACCTGTTTGGGACAAGATGGGAGAACCTATCGCTTCTTTGCATTATACCTATTACACCAGAAATAATGTCAAGGATAGGGCTTCAAGGCCACTTTTGTTTTCCTTTAACGGTGGGCCGGGCTCAGGGTCCGTTTGGATGCATTTGGCCTATACGGGGCCCAGAATCCTGAAAATAGATGATGAAGGCTATCCTGTTCAGCCTTATGGGGTAAAGGAAAATCCATACTCCGTGCTTGATGTTACGGACATTGTATACATCAATCCTGCCAATACCGGATATTCCCGAACCATTCCGGAATCCGGAAAGGATGTGGATAGGGATATGTTTTTTGGAATCAATGCCGATGTGAAATATCTGGCTGAATGGATGAATACCTTTGTTACCCGGAACAATAGATGGCGATCCCCAAAGTACATCGTTGGCGAGAGTTATGGGGGAACCCGTGTCATGGGACTATCCCTAGCACTTCAAAATCAGCAATGGATGTATTTGAACGGGGTAATTATGGTTTCCCCTGCAGATTATAAGCTATACAATACGGGAGGTGCTGTGGAAAACGCGATCAGTCTCCCCTATTTTACCGCCGCCGCATGGCACCACAAGGCATTGCCTCCAGCACTTCAACAAAAGGATTTGTTGGAAATTCTTCCTGAATCCGAAGCGTATGCGATTAACGAGCTTATCCCAGCACTGTCCAAAGGCGGGTTTCTGGAGATAACCGAAAAAAATAAGGTCGCTGAGAAAATGGCGTATTACTCTGGACTGTCAAAACAAGAAATCCTTGATCAAAATCTAGTGGTTCCCGTACAATATTTCTGGAAAAACTTACTAAAGGAACGGGGTTATAATGTGGGGAGATTGGACTCCCGATACTTGGGCATAGATCGGCAATTGGCAGGTACGCGACCCGATTACAGCGCTGAACTCACCTCGTGGCTTCACAGCTTTACCCCTGCAATAAACTATTACCTGCAGGAAGAGTTAAAGTTTAAAACGGATATCAAGTACAATATGTTTGGTCCAGTACGTCCTTGGGACAATGATGATGATAACGTTAGGGACAATCTAAGACAGGCCATGGCGCAAAACCCCTACTTGAATGTTTTGATACAGTCAGGATATTACGATGGGGCCACGACCTATTTCCAAGCGAAATATACCATGTGGCAAGTGGATCCAAGCGGACGGATGAAAGATCGTTTTGAATTCAAGGGTTATCGTTCTGGTCATATGATGTATTTAAGGCGAGAGGATTTAAAGGCTGCCAATGATGATGTAAGGGCCTTTATCTTGCGAACAATGGCCAAGGGGAAATCAGCAAAATATTGAGACATGAAAGTAATGTCCATTTACGTTTTACTTTTTTTAAGTGTACCTTTTTTGGTCGCCCAGGAAATTCCGAGGAAGGAATGGCAAATGAAGACTGCACTTATGGCGGTGCCCGATGATTATAAAGAAGGAGCAAAAATATACGGATATGATAGTAAAGGAAATTTCATTACCATTAGGGAAGGATCTAATGATTACATAGCACTTGCGGACAATCCAAAGAACGAACAATTTTCAACAGCTGCCTATCACAAGGATTTGGATCCTTTTATGGCAAGGGGTCGCGAGCTAAAGGCCAAGGGATTAGGGTTTAAGGAAATATTTGATATTCGGGAGACCGAGGTAAAAGCAGGAAAGTTGAAAATGCCGGACAAGGCTACGCTCTGCGTTTTTACGGGAGAGGTGAATCCAGATACCCAAGCCATTGAAAACCCTTTTTTGCGCTATGTATTTTATATTCCCTATGCTACGGGGGCATCCACAGGGCTCCCTACGACACCCACACCGCCAGGTCATGCGTGGCTTATGGACGCAGGAACGCATAGGGCCCATATTATGATAACCCCACCAAGGAATTGATGATACATACTAGACATATATTACTTTTACTTTTGTTTTCTTTTCCCTTCAAGAATAAAATGGTCGCTCAAGACTGGCCCAACCTCAATAAATATCAAAAAGAAAATACCATGCTTGAGGTTTCCGCAAATCAGGAAGATAGGGTGGTATTTATGGGCAATAGCATTACGGAAGGTTGGTTACAGTCCAATCCCACCTTCTTTAAGGACAAACCGTATATAAACAGGGGAATAGGGGGACAGACCACACCGCAAATGGTACTTCGCTTTCGACAAGATGTTATCGATCTCAACCCGAAAGTTGTTGTGATTTTGGCAGGCACTAATGATATTGCAGAAAACACAGGCCCCATCACCTTGGAACAAATAAGCGATAATATGCTTTCCATGGTACAACTGGCCAAGGCCAATGGAATGGTTCCCATTGTCTGTTCGGTCCTCCCAGCTTATGATTATCCATGGCGACCTGGTAAGCAACCCAATATTAAAATTCCAAAATTGAATGGGATGCTAAAAAAAATGAGCTCGGCACAAAACGTACCTTATTTGGACTATTTTTCTGCCATGGCCGATGATAGAAATGGACTTCCAACAGCCTACACGACAGATGAAGTACATCTTACCAAAGAAGGCTATGCGGTAATGGAAAAATTGGTGGAGGAAGCCATAAAAAACGTCTTGGAAAATTAAATGGCATGAAAAAGCTCCTTAAACCTGCTTGCCTGCTCTTTAACATCTTGGCCTTAGTCCTTTTCTTTTTTCTTGGCTTGCTCTATGCGGGATGGATTGAGGCAGGAAAAAACCAAGGGTTGGCTGGTGGTGCCATCGTTTTAGGATACGGGGTCCTATTTGCCATTGTCGCTTTGTTCGTTTCATTTTTTGTGACCTATAGATTAAGACACAAATATGTGATACGGGCCAACGTAATTTTGGGCATTTTAATTTTGGCAAGTGTGCTTTTAATTAAAAACAATGCCGATGCCCGAAGAACGGAGCGAAAAGAAAGGGAATCCCAAAAAACCACAGGGCCTAAAGATCAAAACAATCTTTTTGCGCTATCCAAGGTATCGTTATTGCATTCCCCTAAAATTAAGACAAGGATGGGTTTGGGATTTTTTAAACCCAAACTTCAAGAAGAACATCCTATGTATTTCTATGGGAACCCAAATGTTGAAAAATCGTTACAAGAACATGTTCCTACCGATAGCATCGTTTTTAAAAGAAATGAAATCAGTTTCCAAATTACATCAGCACCACCATGGCTTATACCAGAACACCTTAAACTGGATTATGACCTCATACTTTTTAAGGTATTTTCCGTAGGAGAGGAATTTGTGCGAGTAGAAGCGAATAGCAACACCGGATATTCAGCTTATGTCAGTAGATGGGCTGGTGACCTTATTTTTTGGCCTGATTTTCTATTAAACGCCCATTCCGTTGAATTCATAAATCCATCTGAGCAGAAGGTCAGAATTAAACCCTTGCAAAACGCATCAATGGTCAATGTTTCCTTTGATTTTATGAGACCCATTCTAATCAATGAAAATTGGGCCAAAGTAACCCTTCTTGATTCGGACCAAACCAAAAAGGGAGAGGGCTGGATCCAATGGAAAAAAGATGATCGGTTACTAATTTCATATTCCCTACTGAGTTAATTTCGTTTTGGTTAGTATTATTATCCCTTTCAAGAATACGGCCCACTTTTTATCCGAGTGTATCGATTCCATCCAAAACCAGACCTATGGAAATTGGGAAGTGGTGGCCGTCAATGACCATTCTCAAGACAACAGTTTCGAACTAGTTTCCCAATATGCCTCCCATGATACCAGAATACACGTTTTGCAAAATAAAGGCTCAGGAATCATTCCTGCGCTTCAAACGGCCTATGCCCATGCCCAGGGGGCATTTATTACGCGAATGGATTCTGATGATATCATGAAACCAAATCGATTGGAATTCATGGTAAGCGCATTAAAGAAACATGGTAAAGGACACGTTTCCGTGGGGCAGGTAAAGTATTTTTCCCAGCGGGGAATCAGTGATGGCTATGACCGTTATGAAAAATGGTTAAACAATCTTACGGCCAAGGGTCACAACTATTCTGAAATCTATAAAGAATGCGTAATCCCCTCCCCTTGCTGGATGGTTCATCGTTCCGACTTCGAATACTGTGACGGATTTTCCCCTATAAGATACCCGGAAGATTATGACCTTACTTTTCGGTTTTATAAAAAGGGACTGAAAGTCATTCCCTGCCCCGATGTTTTGCATTTATGGCGTGATTATGATACCCGGACTTCGAGGGTACACGAACATTATGCGCAAAACTATTTTTTGGATATTAAAATCCATTACTTTTTGCACTTGGACTATGCAATTAATAGGCCGTTAGTGGTTTGGGGCGCCGGGTTCAAAGGAAAAAAGATTGCTAAATCTTTATTGGGCAAGGGAATTGATTTCACCTGGCTATGTGACAATCCAAACAAAATAAACAAAAAGATTTATGAAAAAGAAATGAAGCATTTCAAAGCAATGGAATTATTGCGCAACCCCCAAAGTATTATCACCGTTGCCAATGAGGATGCCCAGGTTGAAATAAAAACGTATTTGAACCATCTGGGCCAAAGACCAATGGGAGACTATTTTTTCTTCTGTTGATTTAGGGGGTAAAGGCACCAATAAAATTATCAAACCCTTAACTACTACCCTATAAGCCATAAATGAAGTAATGCAGTATATTTACCCAATCAAAATGAGTAATGCAGTTTAAACATCCAGAAATTCTTTGGGGCCTTCTATTACTGCTTATCCCAATCCTGGTTCATTTACTTCAATTAAGACGTTTTAAAAAAACTCCCTTCACCAATGTGGCCATGCTAAAAAGGGTAGTCTCGGAATCACGAAAAAGTCAAAATTTGAAAAAATGGCTTTTGTTACTTACCCGATTGCTCCTGTTAGCATCTCTAGTGATGGCCTTTGCGCAGCCATTTTTTTCAAAGTCTGATGCCTTGGCAAAAAGGGAAACCGTAATTTACCTGGACAATTCTTTTAGTATGGAAGCCAAGAAAAATGGGCTTTCCCTGCTTAGAAAATCGGTTCAGGAATTAATTCAAGGGATTCCCGAATCTAAAACCATTTCCCTCTTCACTAATGATCGTACCTTTAGAGATGTTGCCAGAAAACAAATTCAAAACGAATTGCTTTCCCTTTCTGCATCCCCTAACCAAATGAGTCTAGGGCAAATACACCTTAAAGCCATTTCCCTCTTTTCCAAGGACAATGATGTTGTTAGGGATATGGTACTAATTTCAGACCTACAGGGAAGACGATTACCAACCAATGCCTTTAAGGATTCCATTCGGTTTCATTTAGTTCAAACCATCCCTGATAAAAGCAATAACATCTACATAGACTCGCTTTATCTTGGAGAGGCTGATGGTAATCAAGTATCGCTAAACGTAAAAGTGGAAGGGCTCAAGGAAGATGAAACCTTGCCCATTTCACTTTTTGACAAGGACAGATTAATTGCCAAAACTGCCGTAAAAGGGAATACTAGTGAAAAAACCACTAGTGTCCTCACCATTGAAAAAGATAAAGCAATACAAGGAAAGGTCGTTATCGAAGATCCAATATTGAGATATGATAACCTCTTCTTCTTCAACATTGATAAAGGACAGAAGCCGAAGGTCTTGACGATTTCGGAAGCCGATGCCTCTTTTTTGAAAAGGATCTTTTCAGCTACGAATTTTGAGTTTCTAAATTTTGATTTAGAAACATTGAATTACAGCTTGTTAGAATCTCAAAATACTGTGATACTTAATGGCCTAAGAACCATTCCCTCCAGCTTATCATCATTACTTTGGGAATTTTCTAAGAGCGGTGGTACACTTGTAGTAATTCCACCTCAGGATGGTATTGACTTCGAAGCATATAACAGCTTTCTGCAACAAGTAATTCCCATTCGATTGGAAACTAACGTTCCCTTGGTTAAAAACATTTCAAGAATTGCCTTTGAACATCCTCTTTTTGAAAATGTATTCCAGAAAGAAGTCACCAATTTTGACTACCCTACCGTATCCTCATTTTATGGAAATAGTTTCAAGGGGTCGGTAGCACTTTCATTTGATGACGGTTCCCCTTACCTATTATCCCAAGGAAATTGTTATGTTTTTACCGCATCATTAACGCAAGAAAACTCTACGTTCATCAATTCCCCATTAGTGGTTCCCACCTTTTATAATATTGGGGAAATGAGCTTAAAAAACCCTGCACTATATCAAACCATAGGAAAAAATCAAAGTGTTGATATCCCACAACGAATAGGCCGGGATAACATTTTAAAGTTGAGCAGTCCAGAAAACGAATTGATACCATTGCAACAGTCCTTCTCCAACAAGGTTCGATTAACGTTTGGTGAAAACCCAAAAAACGACGGTATCTATGCCGTTACGAATGGGAACGATACTATTCAAAACCTAAGTTTTAATTATCCAAGGAATGAAAGCCTTATGAACTATTTGGATGGTGCGGAGCTAAATGGTTTTTCAACATATAATAGCATACCCAATCTATTTAATAAATTAAGTGAGGACATATCAATAACGGACTATTGGAAATGGTTTGTTATTTTTGCCCTGCTCTTTGCAGTACTGGAACTACTGATACAAAAATTACTTCCATGAACGTACTCATAAAATCTGCCTCAATAGTAGCTCCACATAACAACTCCCTTCATCTTAAAAAAAGGGACATTCACATAAAAAATGGCAAAATTGTTGCTATTGCCCCCAAGATTTCCATAGAAGATGGCATGCGCACCATCCAGCTTGAAAACCTCCATGTCTCGTTAGGGTGGTTTGATAGCGGGATTGCTTTTGGCGAACCCGGATATGAGGAACGTGAAACGTTGGATAAAGGACTTGAGGTAGCATCCAAAAGCGGATTTACTGAGGTCTTATTAAATACGAATACCAATCCTCCGTCAGATACAAGCTCAGCCATTGTTTTTTTGAAGGACCGCAGTGCAAAAAAGAGTACTAGTTTATATCCCCTGGGCAATGTGACAGTAAACGGTCGGGGCGAAGCGCTGGCCGAAATGTATGATATGTACCAAGCTGGAGCTGTTGCTTTTTATGATTTTAAAGCGCCAATGGAAGATGCAAATCTGATGAAAATTGCGCTACAATATGCCCAAAATTTTGATGGATTGGTGTTTTCCTATCCCTTGGACAAAAAAGTGAAGGGAAAAGGGGTAGCCAATGAGGGCTTGGTTTCGACCCGACTTGGACTTAAGGGGATACCATCATTGGCGGAAGAACTGCAAATTGCCCGTGATCTTTATATTTTGGAATATACTGGGGGAAAACTTCATATTCCTACCATTTCGTCGGCCGGTTCGGTTAAATTAATTACGGAAGCAAAGAAAAAGGGATTGGATGTCACGTGTAGTGTGGCCATTCACAACCTGGCGTTGACAGACGCAACTTTGGAAGAATTTGATTCCAATTATAAGCTGATGCCCCCACTGCGCACCCAAAAAGATGTAAAGACATTACAAAAAGCCCTATTAAATGGTGTCATTGATTTTGTAACCTCGGACCATACTCCCATGGATATTGAAGAGAAAAGAGTGGAATTTGATAATGCAGGTTATGGGACAATAGGTTTGGAAAGTGCTTTTGGAACATTAAATTCCATATTTGGTGTAGAGAAGGCCATAGAACTCTTGACTAGGGGAAGAAGTCGTTTTGGTTTGGAAATTCCCAAATTTGATAAAGGTGAGGTGGCCAATCTATCCTTATTCAATCCTTCAGGTAATTTCACCTTTAGAAAAGAAAATGTGCTTTCCACTTCAAAAAATAGTGCTTTTATTGGGCAAGAACTCACCGGAAAGGTTTATGGAGTGGTCAATAATGGTAAGTTAAATTTAGCTTGACATGAATAAGACGGCTAAGGAAGGAAAAACTATGGCCATTGTCGCTTACTTGACCATTATTGGTTGCTTAATCGCCATTACAATGAACTTGGAACCCAAAAACCCATTTTCGCGATTTCATATCCGACAGGCTTTTGGAATTCATATCATGTACCATGCTTTGGCCATTGCCTTTAGTAATCTTGGTCTGATTTGGATTTCCTTATCCCTCTTCTTTTTCTATGTGTTGATTTGGGGTTTTGGATTCATCAATGCTGTTAACGAAAAGACCAAAACACTTCCTGTTATTGGTGAATACTTTCAAAAGTGGTTTACCTTTATATCATAAGGACATGAATTTTAAAACTTGATCCAAAATGAACGCCGTCCCACTATCTTTAGAACACCTAATTCAACCCAATACCGTTCCTTCTGATACCCCTCCGGTACTTTTTATGCTTCACGGCTATGGTAGCAATGAAGAAGACCTGTTCTCTTTTGCCACTGAGCTTCCTGCAGAACTATTCATTATTTCTGTTAGGGCACCTTATCCTTTGGAACCTTTTGGACATGCCTGGTATGCTATAAATTTTGATGCGGCATTCGGAAAATGGAATGATGACCAACAAGCTATTGAATCGAGGGGAAAAATTGTGACTTTTATTGATGAAGCCTGTAGGGCTTACGGTGTTGATAAAACCAATGTCACCTTGTTGGGATTCAGTCAGGGAACCATTCTAAGTTATGCCGTGGCACTTTCATATCCCGAAAAAGTTAAAAATGTAATCGCCCTTAGCGGATATATTAATGAAGGGATTCTAAAAGAAGACCATGAAAGGAAAGATTGTTCCCATTTAAGTATCTATGCATCCCATGGCCAAGTAGACCAAGTGATTCCTGTAGAATGGGCACAAAGAGCCCCAGAGTTTTTAAAGAAAAAGGGAGTTACCTATCTCTACGAGGAATTTCCTGTTGGTCATGGTGTTGCCCCACAGAATTTTTATTCTTTCAAAAGTTGGCTGGAGCAAAAAATTTAATTGCTTCGTGTATACAAAAGATGGTCCACCAAAGTAAAATCTATACTTAAATCATCCTTCAATTCATATTTAATCACCAAATCCCCCCAATATTTTCCATCGGAAAAATCAGCCAATAACCATTTGTGGTTCAGGACCTTTATTTTGTTGATTTTAAAATCGCCCTCCATTCCTGCATAGGGAATTAAGGGATTATCACCTTTTTTCTCATTGGTTTCCAGTAGTTTATCCTCGATATATCGTGTCGGACTTTTTAAATTCAAGTGGTCATAGTAAGCCAAGGCATCATCATTGTTTTCCAATGAAAAATATTGCATGTCCATTAGACGAAACTGTTGTTTTTCCACAGAGTCTTTCAACTGGGTAACTTGATCTTCCAGCCGCTCTATTTTTTCACCACTGGTCTTTGCAGTTTTGCTTCCCTTCATCAATAGGAAAAGTGCTATCAGGGCGGCAAATACAAAAAGATAGAGAAAAATGTTCTTCTTCATTAAATGGTAATTTTTAGATTATCATAAGCTAGGTGAATCCCATCCGGCAATTGCGCTTCTACCTCGTCATGAAAGCCAAGTAAATGGCTAATATGGGTAAAATAGGTTCTTTCTGCACCAATTTCTTTGGCAAACGCCAATGCCTCCTCCAAATTAAAATGTGAATAATGGGGTTCAATTCGCAAGGCACTGATGACCAATACCTTCAAATTTTTCAACTTTCCAGCCTCGGCTTCCTCTACTTGTTTAACATCCGTTAGATAAGCAAAATCCATTATTCTAAAACCCAAAACAGGCAAGCGGTTATGGAAAACCTCCACGGGAAGAACCTCTAGGTCACCAAGCTGAAATGGGGTTTCTTTATCCATTAAATTTACCGTAACTGCGGGTGCTCCGGGATAACGATCTTCATCAGCAAAAATATAATCAAACCTTCTTTTTAAGGATTGAACAACCCTTTCATGGGCATAAATAGGAATATCCCCTTGACGAAAGAAAAAAGGGCGTATATCATCAATGCCTGCCGTGTGATCGGAATGTTCATGGGTAAACAAAATGGCATCCAAACGTTCAATAGGATTGGCTAGCATTTGTTGCCTAAAATCAGGGCCACAATCAATAATATAGTTATGGGCCTTGTGGGAAATCAGAACGGAAACTCGAAGGCGTTTATCCTTTGGATTAGAGCTTAGACAAACAGGGTGTTTGCTACCAATAATAGGAATTCCCTGCGATGTTCCCGTACCCAAAAAAGTGACCTGTAAGTGTTCCTCCATCCGTACCCAAAATTATAACATAATTGTTTAATAGATTGGGGTATCTTCTTAACTTTGATAATATTAAACTTCTGGATATGCCCAATACAAAGAGTATGGACAATGGTTTTGAAAATATCCCTTCCATCAAGGCCAAAACCCTAAGAATCAATTTAAATCCTGACATCTATGGCACCTTTGCCGAGATTGGGGCTGGTCAAGAGACTGCAAGGCATTTTTTTAGGGCTGGTGGTGCATCTGGTACCATTGCAAAGGCCATGAGCGCCTACGATAAGGCATTTAGTGATGCAATTTATGGGGTTGAAGATGATAGCAGGTATGTAAGCCAAGCCAGGCTACGACGGATGCTACGCCATGAAATGCAATTGGTAGAGGAACGGATTGACCGAAAGCAAAATCCGGAATATCGCTTCTTTTCCTACGCCAATACAGTAGCAACTATCGATTTTTCAAAGCGTTACAAAGGACATGGTTGGGTTGGGTTGCGGTTTCAATTGGAGCCTAATCAGAAAGAGCCCAACGAGATTATTTTACACGTCCGCTTCAAACAAAACGAAGCACGTTTACAACAAGAAACCCTGGGCATTTTAGGGGTCAATTTAATTTATGGTGCTTTTTTCAAACATGATAAACCCAAAAAGCTTCTCAAATATCTCTATGATCACATTGATAAAGATACTTTGGAAATCGATATGATCAATTTTCATGGACCAGGCTTTAAGGGGGTTGATAATCGATTGATGAGTTTACAGTTGATTCGCAATGATATGACCGATGCGGTGATGTTTGGGCCTGATGGACATAATCTATTGCCCGCTGCAGTACTTTACAAGAAGAATATTTTAGCCCTAAGAGGGAGTTTTAGACCCGTTACCAAGGTCAATATGGACATGTTCCAAAAGTCATACGATATTTTTATTCGAGAACAGACCGTTGATTACGATAACACAATAGTCATTTTTGAAATCACCTTATCCAATCTAAAGGCTTCAGGCGAAATTGATGAGCAGGACTTCATGGATCGGGCGGAATTATTAAGTTCCTTGGGCCATATGGTTATGATTTCCAAATTCCAGGAATACTATAAGTTGGTGGAATATTTCAATAATTATACAAAATCCAAGATTGGAATTACCATGGGTATCAACAACTTGGTTGACGTATTTGATGAAAAATACTACCGCCACCTAAGTGGTGGTATTCTTGAAGCCTTTGGAAAACTGTTCTTCAAAGACTTAAAGGTATACCTCTACCCCATGAAACACCCAGAAACCGGTCAGATCATGACCAGTAACAACGTCAAGGTACACCCGCGAATGAAGGAACTTTACAAGTTCTTCAAGTACAATGGTAAAGTAATGGATATCATTGACTATGATCCAGATATCATGCATATATTCTCCAGAGAGGTTTTAAAACGAATTACTACTGGAGAAGGGGGTTGGCAAGAAATGCTACCCGAGGGCATTGCTGAAATCATTGAAGAAAAGAATCTTTTTGTAAGAAAGGAAGTACCTGAAAAAGAGGAAGTGGAGGAAGATTAAAAAAAGCCCTGATTTACAGGGCCTTTTTTAGTTTAAGATTTGCGCGGCATGATCTTTTGTTTTTACTTTTTCTATCACCCGATCTATGACCCCTTCTTCATTAATTAAAAAGGTCATACGATGCAATCCGTCATACTCCCTACCCATAAACTTTTTAGGACCCCATACCCCAAAAGCTTCAATAACGGTATGATCTTCATCTGCCAAAAGAGGAAAAGGAAACTCGTACTTGTTCCTAAAATTGGCCTGTTTTTTTTCAGAATCTTCACTAACCCCCAAAAGTTCGTAGCCCTGGGCTTGTAATGCCACATAATTATCCCTTAAGTTACACGCCTCAGCCGTACATCCCGGAGTATTTGCCCTAGGGTAAAAGAAAATAATTAATTTTTTACCCTTGTAATCCGATAACGAAACTTCATTTCCATCTTGGTCTTTTGAAGTAAATTCAGGTACTTTATTGCCAACTTTCAGTGTATTCATTGAATATGTGTTTTTGTTTAATATTATCAAACCAAAGTTAAACAATAATGACGAAATCAGAGAAGGTAAATTTTGCTATTTCGACCTTAGAGAAATTATATCCTGAAATACCTGTTCCCCTAGATCATAAAGATCCGTATACCTTGTTAATTGCCGTATTGCTTTCTGCGCAAAGCAC
>JBCBZA010000145.1:0-9857 GCA_039815575.1 Bacteroidota bacterium
CGGACTGGGTCCTTTTGAAAAATATGGATAATGCCAAAACTGACAATTCGCACTTTTACTGGCAGCTAAATGAAAAAATTACTTGTAGATATCTAAAAGTGCGTAATTTGGAAGTTCCCGATGGAAAATTTGCAATAAGTGGTTTTAGGATATTTGGTAAAGGTCAAGGACTCCCACCGCAAAAACCTGTTTTTATGAGTATTAAGAGGGACAGTTTGGACAGAAGAACAGCATATTTACGTTGGACTCCTCTAGCAAATACTACTGGATACGTCATCAATTATGGTAGCGATACAAATAAATTGTACCACAGTTACATGGTGTATAAGGACGCTCATTTAACCATAAATGGTTTGAATGCAAATCAGGAGTATTTCTTTACCATTGAAGCTTTCAATGAAAATGGTATCACCCATAATGATACCATAAAACAACCGAAATAAACAACCTAAGCCATAGTAAGGATGAACCAAATTAAGGGAAGACAATTCATAAAAAAAATCACCAAAGCGTTTATTTTACTGGTACTTCTATCAAGCTGTACCGAACAAAACCTAACGGTCCAGTTGACCAGTAGCTCACCCAATAGTCTCTGGACCAAAAGTGAACTTTCGATATCCCCTATGGATAATGCTGATAATGCCATTGAAATTGATGTTGAAAACGAGCAACAAACTGTTGAGGGTTTTGGTGCCTGCTTCAATGAATTGGGATGGGAAGCCATAAATCAGCTTCCCCATGAAAAACAGGAACTGGTATTTGAATTCCTTTTTGATAAAACCAAAGGGTGTGATTTTAATACCTATAGAATACCAATAGGCGCCAATGATTATGCGTTGGACTGGTACAGCCATAATGAGACACCGGAAGACTTTGAAATGAAGAACTTTTCCATAGCAAGGGACAAACAGAGAATCATCCCCTATATCAACAAGGCAAAATCCTATAATACCGACTTCCGCATCTGGGGATCGCCATGGTGCCCACCTTCATGGATGAAACACAATAAACATTATGCCTGTAATCCGGCTCCAGTAAATGATTTGCCCGAAGAAGGAAAGGGACAGGAAATGGAGACCCAATTTATCATGGAAGCGGATTATTTAAATGCGTACAGCAAATACCTTTTAAAATTTGTGCAGGCCTATGCCAATGAAGGTATTGACGTTTATTCCATTCACATACAGAATGAACCCAATTCTTGTCAAAGCTTTCCTTCTTGTGTATGGAATCCCAGTGATATGGCGCTATTTATAGGAGATTACCTTGGACCACATTTTAACCAGGAACTCCCTGACACCGAAATTTGGTTAGGTACCATAGAACGGCCGCAAATAGAGCGGGTAGACGCCATTTTGGGCGATGAAAAAGCTTCAAAATACATTAAGGGCGTTGGTTTTCAATGGGGAGGTAAAGGTGCTATTCCGCAAGTTCATAAAAAATATCCAAATATCGGCCTCATGCAGACCGAAACCGAATGTGGCGATGGATCCAATGATTGGGCCGCGGCCGTACATACCTATGGACTAATGAAACATTATTTTAATAATGGGGCCAATACCTATCTGTATTGGAATATGGTATTAAACGAAACAGGGAAAAGCCAATGGGGCTGGAAACAAAATTCTATGATTTCCATTGATTCGAAAACAAAGGAAGTGACATTTAATCCTGAGTTTTACCTTATGAAACACTTTAGCAACCATATTAAACCTGGTGCCAGGAAAGTAAAAACGTCAAATCAAGATGTATTGGCATTTAAGGACAGGGATGCTATTGTCATCATTTATTATAATCCTGAGGAAAGAAAAGTAATTCAAAAATTCAAACTTGGCGAAAAAGTATTCCAACTGGAGTTGAATGGAAATTCCTTTAACACCATTACCTTGCCCTTAATTTAAATCAAAACGAAAAAAATCGTTACAAATCCATAACCTTTTTTATTTTTAGTGGGACATTTATACCATTGCTAATTTACTGGTGCCCTAAACATTTATCCCTACTGTTGTAAGCCGCGACCAGGCTAATATTTTCTATCGGATAACTTAAAATTGCCACCGTCACCACAAAGAAAAGAAAGGGCGGTATTGGGGGAACATTGTGCAATCTAAGTTGACAATTGTAGAGGATTAATTGCTACATCTGTTCATTAGAATAAAACCATGCCTACGAACAAGATTGGGAAGAGCCGTTATAGGGAAGATATCCAAAGACGTTCAATTTATATGAATTACCAAACAGAATAAAATCTAATTGGGTAGTTTTTGGCGCTGTTGGTTTCCAGTTTTTCCTATCGTAAAGCGCTATTTTTATTAGGCGACTACAAGGGAATTTTAATTACTTTTGCCCTTCTAAAATTAGCCCACGTGGCGGAATTGGTAGACGCGCTACCTTGAGGGGGTAGTGTTCCTATGAACGTGCTGGTTCGACTCCAGTCGTGGGCACCTCAAATCCTTTGGTTACCCAAGGGATTTTTTTTGCGCTACACTCTGGATAATAGGCTTAAGGTTAAATTTTAACGGTTGTTTATCAACTTGGAATGAATTATATTGTAGATTTGTTTAACGATTCTACATAAAAAATGAACAACGTTAAAAAATCCTTTAGTATTCGTGACATGGAAAACCTTTCCGGTATAAAGGCTCACACGATACGTATCTGGGAAAAACGTTACAATCTTTTTTCGCCAGAAAGGACGGCCACCAATATACGGACCTATAGTTTGAAGAGTTTACAAAAACTCTTAAACATAGTGCTCTTATATCACAATGGATATAAAATCTCTAAAATTGCCAAAATATCGGAATCTGAAATACCGGTACTTGTCCGTGGAATTGTAGCCAAAAACAGTGAAAAGAGCCATGCTATCAATGCCTTTAAATTATCCATGATCAACTTTGATCAGGCACTTTTTTTTAATACATACAATAGCCTGCTTGCAGAACGTTCTTTTCGCGAAATTTTTATCGAAGTCCTTATACCACTATTGAATGAATTAGGTCTTTTATGGCAAACAGATACCATAAGCCCGTCACATGAGCATTTCATCACCAATTTGATAAAACAAAAAATTTACATCAATACGGAAAAGCTTCAAATTATTGAACCTACACGTAAAGACAAGGTCTTTGTTTTATTTCTGCCGGAAAACGAAATTCATGAACTAGGGCTTCTTTTTCTGAACTACGAAATCAATCTCAAGGGCTATAAGGCCATTTATTTGGGACAGACCATGCCGATAGAAAATCTTGTCGATATTATTAAGTATTATGACAATGTGCATTTTGTCTCTTACTTTACGGTTTCCCCAACCAAGGATGAACTTAAAAAGTATATTGCAAGCTTTGTAAAGGAGGTAAATGCCATAGGAAACTCCAAACTTTGGGTTTTAGGCCACCAGGTGCAACATATGGCATCTGAAGAACTTCCTTATTCCATCCGAACTTTCAACTCTATAGAAAGGTTAGTAGGTCAGCTTTAGTTTTTCAAGGAAATGAAAAAAGTAATAATCATAGGTTCTGGTTTTTCCTCACTCTCTTCGGCTTGTTACTTGGCCAAAGCTGGATTCAGTGTATCCGTATTTGAAAAAAACGATACGCTTGGAGGGAGGGCAAGACAGTTGGTTAAAAATGGTTTTACGTTCGATATAGGGCCTAGTTGGTACTGGATGCCCGATATTTTTGAAAATTTTTTCTCGGATTTTGGTAAGTCAACATCAGATTACTATCAATTGGATAAATTGGATCCGGCCTACAAGATTTTCTTCTCAGATGATGTAATTACCATTGGTGATTGCATGGACAAGATATGTGAGGAGTTTGAGCGCATCGAAGCAGGAAGCAGTAAGGACCTAAGGGCCTTTATTAGTAAAGCTCAAGAAAACTACAATATTGCCATAAACAAGATTGTTTTAAAGCCTGGAATTTCCCCTTTGGAACTGGTAACTAAGGATACTATTTTGAGGGTTGACCAGTTTTTTAAAACCATCAGTCAAGAAGTTAGACGGAAGTTCAAAAATCCCAAGTTGGTTTCCACTCTTGAATTTCCAGTTCTTTTTCTAGGGGCAAAACCCAACAAGACACCTTCATTTTATAGTTTTATGAACTTCGCCGATTTTGGATTGGGCACATGGCATCCTAAAGGGGGCATGTACCAAATCATCTTGGCTATGGAAAGTCTGGCCAGGGAATTGGGGGTTCATTTTTACACGAGTAGTCCTGTTGATAAAATTGAGGTCTCAAAGGATAGGGTTACCGGTATTATTTCCAAAGGTGAAAGACGTCATGCGGATATCGTCATCAGTGGCGCTGATTACCACCATTCCGAAACTTTATTGGACAAAAAGTACCGACAATACACCGAAAATTACTGGCATAAAAAAACTTATGCCCCATCCTCACTTCTGTTCTATGTTGGGTTCGATAAAAAACTTAAGAACATCGAACACCATAATTTGTTCTTTGATACGGACTTTGATTTACATGCAGAAGAAATTTATGACCATCCTAAATGGCCTTCCCAACCTTTGTTCTATGCCAACTTTCCCTCAAAAACGGATTGTGAAATGGCTCCAAAGGGCAATGAAGCAGGATTTTTTCTAATTCCTATAGCACCGGGTTTAGAAGATACCCAATCACTCCGTGATCAATATTTTGATATTATAATCGATCGTTTTGAAAAACGTACCCAGCAACGAGTGCGGAAAGACATCCTTTTTAGGGAAAGTTTTTGCGTAAATGATTTTGTAGAACAATACAATTCATTTAAAGGTAACGCATATGGCATGGCCAATACCCTTTCGCAAACGGCTTTTTTAAGACCAAACTTGAAAAGCAGTAAAGTACAAAATCTCTATTTTACAGGACAATTGACCGTTCCCGGTCCTGGCGTTCCCCCATCCCTGATTTCAGGAAAGTTGGTTTCAGGTTTGGCAATCAAAAAACACTTAAAAAATGAAATCCCTATTTGACCAAGTTTCATATGAATGTAGTAAGCTGGTAACAGAATCCTACAGCACCTCCTTTTCCCTAGCCACCAAAATGCTAGGCACATCCATTAGGAATGATATCTACAATATTTATGGCTTTGTGCGCTTTGCCGATGAGATTGTGGATACCTTTCATGATTATGATAAGGAAACTTTGTTCAATAAATTTGAAATTGAACTTTATAACGCAATTGAAAATAGAATTAGCCTTAACCCCATTTTGAATTCATTTCAATATACCTTTCACAAATATGATATTCCCCTTCACTTGGTAGAAGCATTTATGAAAAGTATGCGCATGGACTTGGTAAAAAAAGAATACGCCACCAATGCCGAATATAAAGAATACATCTATGGTTCTGCAGATGTAGTAGGATTAATGTGCCTCCGTGTCTTTGTTAACGGTGACCAAGAAAAATATAGTGAATTAAAAGAATCAGCTATGGCGCTCGGTTCGGCATTTCAAAAAGTGAACTTTCTACGGGACCTTAAGGCAGATTATGAATTATTGGAGCGTTCCTATTTTCCAAATACCAACTTATTGGAATTGGATGAAGCATCAAAAAGAAGAATTGTTGCCGAAATAGAGGCCGACTTTGCCCAAGGTTTCTATGGTATTGAAAAATTACCAGCAGATGCCAAGTTCGGGGTTTATACGGCCTTCAAATATTATAAAAGGCTTTTGGACAAATTGAAGAAGACCCCTCCTCTTGAAATAAAGAACACTAGAATTAGAGTCCCTAATTATGAAAAAATTGGGCTTTTGGCGCGGTCATATGTAAACTACAAATTACATTTGGTCTAATATGAAGTTATTTCTTGGAATTTTAATTTTTCTTGGAACCTTTAGTTTCATGGAATTCATGGCATGGTTTACCCATAAATACGTGATGCACGGTTTCCTATGGGTGTTACATAAAGACCACCATCAAAAAGACCACGACTCCTGGTTTGAACGAAATGATACTTTTTTCCTTTTTTATGCTGTGGTCAGCATGTCTTTTCTAATGATTGCAGACAATACTTGGTTTTGGTACGGTTGGCCGCTCGGCTTTGGTATTTTGGCCTATGGCATTGCTTATTTTATGGTACATGACATCTTTATCCATCAGAGATTCAAACTCTTCAGAAATGCCGATAATAGGTATGCCCGTGGTGTTAGGCACGCCCATAAAATTCACCACACCCATCTTGATAAAGAAGACAGTGAAAACTTTGGCATGTTAGTAGTTCCCTTCAAGTACTTCAAAAAATAATGCATCGAAAAGCCATTGTTATAGGCTCCGGAATTGCAGGATTGGCAACATCCATACGGCTTAAAATAGATGGGTATGATGTAAAAGTGTTCGAATCAAACAATTACCCCGGGGGCAAGCTACATCAAGTAAATATCAATGGTTTCCGTTTTGATATGGGCCCCTCGTTGTTTACGATGCCTTGGTTGGTAGATGAACTTTTCCAATTATGTCATCGCGACCCAAAAAATTATTTCAAGTATAAAAAGAAGGATACCATTTGTAATTATTTTTGGGAAGATGGAACCACATTTTCAGCGGATTCGGACACAAAAAAATTTATCTATGAAGCCTCAAGAAAGTTCAACGAATCTCCAGAAAACCTACATGACTATTTAGATACCAATAAAAATAAATATGAGCTGACCAAAAGTGTCTTTTTGGAGAAATCACTACATAAACGAAAAACGTATTTATCCCCCCAGACCCTAAAGGCCCTACTAAAAATTGGTGGTATGGGAATTAATAAAACCTTGGACCGCTGGAATTCCGACTTTTTTAAAAATCCAAAGTTAATACAACTCTTTAACCGTTTTGCTACCTATAACGGTTCTTCACCTTATAAAACACCAGGAATCATGTCCATGATCCCACACCTAGAAATGGGTTTGGGGACTTATTTCCCACAAGGTGGCATGCATCAAATTACCATGTCCCTATACACTTTGGCTAAGGAGATTGGCGTTGAATTCAGCTTTAACAATCCGGTGCACAAAATCATTGTCGAACATAAAAGGGCTAGAGGGATAGTATCCAAATTGGGAACAGAAAACGCCTCGGTAGTGGTTAGTAACATGGATATTTATCCTACGTACAAAAGACTGCTTAAGGAACAGGTGGCCCCTGAAAAGATTTTAAACCAAGAGCGTTCCAGTTCGGCCCTTATATTTTACTGGGGAATAAAAAGGAAATTTCCCCAATTGGATCTACACAATATCTTTTTTAGCGATGATTATAAATCTGAATTTGGATATCTTTTTGACAAAAGATCACTCTACAACGATCCTACCATTTATATAAATATCTCTTCCAAAGAAGAGGTCCAAGATGCCCCTGGGGATTCCGAAAATTGGTTTGTTATGATCAATGCTCCAGGAAATTATGGACAAAATTGGGAGGAACTGAAAAAACAAGCCAGAAGAAATATTCTGGATAAACTTCGTCGAATTCTTAAACATGATATTGAAGGGTTAATAACTGAGGAAATGGTTTTAGAACCCTTGAGCATTGAAGCCAATACCAGTAGCCATAGGGGTGCGCTTTATGGTGCAGCCAGTAATTCCAAGTTTGCTGCTTTCCTAAGGCATCCCAATTTTAGTGGTAAAATAAAAAACCTTTACTTCTGTGGAGGCTCCGTCCACCCCGGAGGTGGTATTCCCCTTTGCCTATTGTCCGCCAAAATAGTGTCCGAACTAATAAATACTCAGCCCCAATGAGTTTACACCATCAAAAAAAACTGAATTTGGCAATATTCCTTATTTGGCTTTTTCATCTTAGTGGTATCCTAGGAATCATATTGGGAAACAAAGAGTGGTTTATTGAAAAAACTCCTTTGAATCTTCTGGCCGGTACGGTAATATTTATTTGGATCTATCCGCTTAGCTCTAAAAAGAAATGGCTAATTTTTGGATTCTTTTTTCTAATTGGAATGTTTGTGGAATGGCTCGGTGCTAATTATTCCCTTCTCTTCGGGAGCTATGATTACGGAAACAATCTTGGAATTAAGATAGATGGGGTTCCTTTCTTTATCGGAATCAACTGGGCTTTATTGACCTTCATCACCGCGGAAATCGCTTCAGGATCCCGTCAAAATATTTGGTTAAAATCA
The DNA here is from genome assembly GCA_039815575.1 of Bacteroidota bacterium. Classification (GTDB taxonomy): domain Bacteria; phylum Bacteroidota; class Bacteroidia; order Flavobacteriales; family Flavobacteriaceae; genus Croceivirga. Next base: position 8,111 of record JBCBZA010000145.1, read on the forward strand.
ACCATTGGGGCAAGTCTGATGGTGTTCCTTGATTTTCTCATGGAACAAAGTGCACCAAGTTTTGATTTTTGGAGTTTTGGAGACAAAGTGCCCTTTAAAAATTATATCACCTGGTTCATTATTGCGTTTGGATTTCATCTTATTTTCCAAAAGGCAAAAATCAGCGGAAATCACAGGATAAGTGTACATCTCTTTCTTGCCCAGGTCATTTTCTTTGGTTTTTTCCTCTTGTTCCCTTATTGATTAAAGGGCAGCAGTTGGCTCAGTTCCGCCCAATCTCCAACGGATTTATAAGGTTGAAAACGGGCAAAAAGCTCTTCCTTGTACCAATTCAAATCCCTGGTTTTTCCAATAGCACTTACATGTCCTCGTGTTTGGTAGGCAAAAGCATCCAATGATTTTTCATCCTTCCAAAGACTAAAAGTGGCCATCTGCCTAAAGGGAACTTCGCCTATCCCTTTGGTAAACAAGAGTCCTTCATTATTCCATAAATGATTTTGTGATTTTGGTACGAACCTCCAAAACGTTAGTAGCAACTTCGTCTTTATGGTCGCACGGGTTAAAGCGACCACAAAAGGTATTCTTTCATCAATTTCCTTAGACCGTTCAAAGGGATTGGTACCATTCCATTCGCCCCTGGCGATACGATTTTTTAAATATACTACCCAATGCTTACTAGCGGTGTTCTGATATTTTTTAAAAATACTGGCCGAAGAAAAGTATGCCTCTGCTGTTCCGTCATCCTTCCATATCTGTAAAATGGTATAAACGGACCAATCCGGCATGGGATTGAACCGCGCCTTTCCCGTGCCCATCAACTTATAAAATTCTAAACCCTGTACCTTTTGTATGCGCTTATGGGCAAATTGCATCATCCCAAAAGCCCAAATCTTTGCCCATAAAGAATCAAATTGAAAAAAGCTAATGGTAGTTATCTGTCCCAAAGTATTGCAAATTAGTTGGATAACAAGCCATTAATCACGCTATGGACCTTATTAGCGTTCCAATCAGCAATACCATCGTTCTCCATAAGGATAAAACCTTCCTGATCGATTAAAAAAGAATGGGGTGGTTCGGGAATGATAATAGGTGCGGCCTCCCCAATAATTAGGTAGGTCAAGGGAAAGGAAAAACCATGTTTTTTCATAAAAACCTCTACGGGTTCCCTTTCTTCATCCGTAATAATATAGAAATCAACCTTGCCTTGATATCGATCATACAAGGCCTGTACACTAGCCAATTCCGCTTCCGAAGGCAATCGCCATGATGCCCAGAAATTTATAAAAACAACCTTGCCTTCAGATTTTTTAAAACTGAAAAAATTCCATTGCGCATCTTTTAATTTCCAATTATAATCGGACAACTGTTGTCGCCTATCAACTTCAATAAGTTTTGGTGCAAAGGAAAAAATCCGATTTAGGAAAATCTTGCCATAATGCCCCATAGGGGTAACAAAAAAAGAAATTACAACAATAATCAATAAAACGTTGAGAACAGTCTTTTTCTTGGTCATTGTGAGCTTTTTGCTAAAGCAAAAACTCCTGATTTGTCAGGAGTTTTCACGTTTTACAATTCATCAAAGTTAGGCATTTTCCTTTTTGATGACATTTAGGGCAGAACCCTCTTTGAACCAGTTGATCTGTGCCTCATTGTAACTATGGTTGGCAATGATGGTATCCGTACTTCCATTGGCATGTACTACTTCTATGGTCAACGGTTTTCCAGGGGTAAAATCAGCAATATCGAG
>JBCBZA010000196.1:0-6294 GCA_039815575.1 Bacteroidota bacterium
CTCAAGATTAAAACTATAGGATAAGCAAAGTCATGAATTAACTTTTTGTTTTGTAGTGGAGCAATATATATAGCTGCTATGAAAAGCTTACTACTAAACGTATTTAAATGTTTGTTTGTTCTAACCATGTGTTTGGGAACATCATGTAGCACAGAAGGAACAGACGACGAAATGGAGCAAATTGGGACGAATCCAGATCCTGACCCTAACCCAGATCCAGATCCCGACCCCATGCCCGATCCTGATCCCGATCCCGATCCTGTATCACAGGTAGACATTCCTATGGTTGACAATTCCGTTCAGGCCTTTATGCAACAATATGAGGTGCCTGGTGCTGCACTTGCCGTGAGTGTGAATGGCAATATGGTCTATAGCAAAGGTTATGGGCTGTCTAATGTGGAGGAAAATATCCCAATGGAAGCAGATAATGTTTTTAGGTTGGCCAGTGTAACCAAAGTCATTACCTCTGCGGCCATTTTTTCTTTCTTTAGTAGATCAAGGTGTGATTTCATTGGAGGATAAAGTGTTTGGTCCCGACAGTATTTTGGGCAGTGATTTTGGAACGGCGACCTTGACGGAGGACCATCGCAATATCAGTGTAATAAATCTACTACAGTTCGAACTGGGAGGCTGGGGTACTTTTGACGGACAAGATCCAATTGATGCCCTTCCCGACGTTGAATTTAGGGAATTTATGGAATTTGTTTTCAACCAAAGACCACTATCCGCCGGTCCAGGGGAAGCCCATGCCTATACCAATATGGCCCAGTGGTTGTGCGCGAGAATTGTTGAAGAGGCCACAGGACAGTCTTTCCAAGACTACACCAACAGTATTTTATCTCCAGCAGGTATTACCAGTTTTAAGACGACTACCTTTAGAAGGGATGATCGCGCACCCAATGAAGTTGAATACTACGACGGGCAGGAAATGCAATTTATCTACACAATTAACTCAAGAAGAGATGGTGATGGCGGTGGGGTGATGAGTGCACCGGATGTGCTCCGTTTTTTAAATGCCATTGACGGTTATTCTTCCAGAGCCGACATCATTAGTCAGAACTCCCATGAGATTTTGACCAGCCCCTCAAGGTTTAATGAGTTTTGGGGAGCAGGACTTGCCCCTTGGCCCGCCCAAAATCTTTTATGGATGAGCGGTAGTTTACCAGGAAACCGATCTTGGGTCATGGTGGGCGATAACCAAGTAAATGCTGTAATCCTTTTGAATTTTAACCAACGTAATATTCAACAATTCTCCTTTGATTTTCAGGATGTTATGCTTTTTATTGTCAACAACAATAGTATTCCTTGGCAAACGGATTTGGATCAATTTTAAAATACGGTTAGTCCGTTTTCGAAATGTCATCACCTTAATCAGTGATGACATTTTCATTTTTGTTCGATATGGGATAAAAGAACCAAAAAAATGAAACCATGAAGACGTTGTATAGAACTTTTATCCCTATTCTTTTATTATGTGCCTGTAATCATAGCATAGGAACTTCGCAAAGCAATGGTAGTGCCCAAGCAAAAAGCGGATATAAATATCACGAACTCATGGACCAGAACTTGGGCATTCCTAAGATTAGGCTACAGATCCCGGAAGATTGGCAGGTGTATAATGAAGGGGATTACTATTACCATGGCCCAAATGGAATGAAAATGTCCAGCATGTTCAGCTCATCCTTATTTACCTATGCGGAGAACGATTATAGTTATCAAAGCTTAATAATGACTGGACAACAGCATACCCCGCCACCAGCTGATTTAAACGACCTCATTCAAAAGTACTATATGTCCGAAGCCAATAGGACCGGTAGGGTTCTCATTAATAGCTATGCTTTGCCCAAGGTTCAAAAAAAGTATATGGAGTACGCCAACCTGATTCTAAAAACGCAGCCCATTCAACTTAGCACACAGAGCTATGCTTTGGAATGGAGGGATAACCAAGGAAAAAGCTATATGACCATTCTATTGATCAAAATCAATAGGGGACAAAACTTTTCCTCATGGAGTTTTATGAATCAATTCATAGAATCGCCATCGTCAAAGTTCAATGAAGCAAAGAAAATTTTAATGCACTTGGTTGAAACAGAGGAACACAACACACAATGGCTACATCTTAAAAACCGGGAAATGGCCCAACAGTCAAAAGCCATACACCAAGCATGGCAATCAAGAATGGCCTCAATCAAATTACGAAGCTCAAACTCTGGCTATTCATCGACCTCAAAAATTTATGATGAAATCAGCGATATTTCGCATCAAGGCTACTTGAACAGGAGTAATATCAATGATGCGGGGCGAACCAGCACTGTAAATATGATTCACGAGCAAAACATTATCAGCAATCCGGCAACCAATGAAAGCTATGTGGTCCCTGCAGGAAGCAATAATTACTGGGTCAACAACAATGCAAAATTTATAGGGGTGGACGATCCAAACTTCGATCCTAGGGTTGATTCAAGACTAAACCATATGGAGTGGACCCAATTTCAGGTGCAACAATAAGTCTTTGATGACATTTTTTGAATGGTACGATATCCTATAAAACCAGATACTAATTTGAAATAACGATTATGAAAACCTCACTAAAATTTTTGATATTGACCGGTATGTGCATTGCATTTATATGGGCCTGTAGTTCTAACGATGATACTGCCCAAATGGTTGATGATGATGTTTCGATATCCGATGATGTAGACCCTACAGACGACAATCCCACCGATGATGACGGAGGGGGAATGCAGGGTGCTTCCGACGGACAGATCATATTTCCTGAAGGAACTGACATTGACTTAACAGGGGCCACGGTGACTATTGCTGGAGAAATTATTCCAGTTGCAGATACAGAAACTATGGAACTACCAACCTTTGAGGGTGCATCGGAATTGGCCTTTTTGACCAATGCTGAGGGTGATATTCTCCTCGCTGGATTTATTGATGAAAATAGAAATCAACTCTCTCTTGCGTCAACGGCAACGGTGCTATTTTATTTTGCCACTACGGGATACTTACAGGCAGAGGAATTTAAAAATGAAATACTGACGGGCATTGAAGAAAGCGAAGAATACAATGTATTGGTCAATGAATTGGAAACGCTCTTCCTAACGGATAATCTAGTTTTAAAAAACTTGGGCTTCATTGATGCTTTAGAAACAAGTATTTCAGGTTTTAAGTCGGTTGATATCGTGAACAATGCCATTTTTTTGGAAAGCAATGATATCAGGAGTAAAATGCAGTTAGAAAAAGCGGAAGGGGGAAAAAATAGCTTTACGATTTCGAATAGAGGGGCGCGAAGGGCGGAACTCTTTGTTTACAAAAAGGCCTTTACCGATATGGATGGTAATCGTACCGTTCTTATTGATGAAGTTGCACAATCTCAACTAGCCGAATTCAGGGATACTATTTCACAAGGTCGGTACACGTCAAAGAATTTTCCGGAATCAACTCCGGTGAACAGTGGTAACCGCATACACACCGTAGTTGTTTGTGGAACTGTCTTTGCAGAGACAACCACCTCACCGCAAGAATTAGGTTTGGATGATAACGAATCATCGGCTGAATTTGAGGTTACGGTTATTGGGCCCGGCCAAGATGAAAATGGACGTAATATGACTACTGCCGAGAGACAGGCTCTTGAAAGAATGGCCTCTGAAACCTTTTTACTGGATTATGCCCTGCCAACCTTATTTGAGATAGCAGGCAGAAAAGACATATATGACGAGGTTGGGAAAGAAATACAGGAAGAGGAACTATTACCACTAATCACCACATATTTTAACAACAACTCCAATGTACGCGAATTAGTTTTTGAAGGTGAGTTTAATGCTGGACTCCAATTATTTTTTGAAAATATCCGAATGAATGGCGAGGTATTCCAACTGCTGGAACAAGCTTATGAAATTGCTTTCAACAATAGTGATTTGTCTGGTTCCGTGGTTTTTACGGATACATTATCGGACAATTTGGCGAGTATGACCGAGATTATTATCGCGGTTACCAGTAGGTTTAGTTTTTTCTGTACTGATGATCAGTTCGATGATATTAGCACCTTGGAATCTTGGGAGGTAACAGCAGATCGCGGCGATGTTACCCTAGAGCCTTTACGAGGAGGCGTACAAACCTTGGAAAATTTAGAGATTACTGCCGTTGTTGAGGGCTTTGAAGAAGAGGAGTTGAGTGACGGTAGTATCACCTATGAATGGACGGTATCCGAAAACTTCAAGAGTGTATTGCGAGACGGCCAGGGCAATCGTGGAATAACGTTCACCAATACGACCAATACCGTTATTTTTCAAAGTAGGGCTGCTGGAGTTGATTTAGTGGGTTTTGAAAATCTAGAGACCGTTACGGTTAGGGCGTTCAGCAACACTAATGGAAGTTCGGTATTAATCGGAGCGGCCGAAATGACCGTTAATGTGCAAGAGCGAAAGTTTGTAATAGACCCCATAGATGTTGTACTATGTGGCATTGAGCAGGCAAATTTTCGCGTTCTCAATGAGGAGGATAAGACCCCCTTGGCGGTCAATGACGATTTTGACTTTAGATTGGTCTGGACCACAAGTGGTGCCCACGCCCTTTTCAACGGCAATAGTACCTCAGAGACCATAGTGAACGAAAATGGTATCTTATTGCGCAATCTTGATGATGAAGTGCAGAACGCCACCCAGACCGTGCGAGTAGGTATTTGGTTGAGACCCAAGGATAACCTGGATGACATTCCCTTTAGGGAGGCCGGTTTTGCTTTTGCCGATGTTTTCATTAGCAATAATAACACGATAGAATTTGAAATAGGGCCTGAAGGTTTCATAGCTTTCAGTGCTCCAGATCCTCCTGGCACCCGACTCGTTCTTGGAGGTGGATTTCTGATACCTCGCGATGAAAGGGCCATCCGCTATGAAGCCGAAATCATCGAATACTATTTTGATGGTGAATTACGTGAGGGCTTGAGCGGACGAATCTTTACGTGGACAAACGAAGCACAGGCCGAGCCCGTATTTGAGACCGATAATATAAATAACACTTTCGGAATCGTTTTTAATTCCGCATCTGTCAATACCGAATTTCCAGGATTTGATGCTATTAAAGCTGCATATGATGGCGTCTTCGGAAGAGCGAAAATCACCATCACCCTCGACAAATAAAAATGCGATATGCCTGAAAAGGTTGCATTTAAACTTGTGTTGTTTTGTAAAAAACTGAAAATCTGTAAATTCCCCGTACTTTCTTGTAAAGTATGGGGAAAACCTTACAAAACGCTGACCAACTAACTGCCGCTTTTAAGAAGAACGATCAAAAAGTGATGCAAAAGGTATATCAACATACATTCCCCAAATTTCGGGCCCATGTGTTGAAAAACAGTGGTAATGAAGCCCAGGCCAAAGATGTGTTTCAAGAGGCCTTTATCTCTTGCTGGCGAAATGTCAAGGAAAATAAACTAAAGGAAAACAGTAATGTGGAGGCCTATCTCTTTTCCATAGCCAAGAATAAATGGATTGACTTTTTGCGTTCTTCAAATTTTAAAAAGACAGTAGCCATGGATAGTTTTTCCCACCTCTCCATAGTTTCAGAAGAAACGGAAAAAAAAGATGAAAAAGAATCACGACTCAAGGTCATTCAGACCGCCCTTGGTGAATTAAAGGGCAATTGTAAATCGTTACTTCAACTATTCTATTTTGAGCGAAAGTCCATGGAGGAAATCTCAAAAGTGATGAACTTGGCTCCCGCCTCAGCACGTAATCAAAAGTACCGTTGTATGGAAAAACTACGAGCCTTAAGCCTGCAAATCAAGAACAATGGATAAAGCCCCAAAACATCTATCCCAAGAACAACAAGAAGAATTTGAACGATTTCTCTTAAATCAGATGGAGCTGGAGGAAGAGACTGCCTTCACCAAAAAACTGGAAAACAGTGCAAGCTTAAAAAAGCAATTCGAACAATTCAAAACTTTATTCCAAGTCATTGAGGAGGAAGCCTTGCGCAAGCAAATGAACAAATTTCACGAAGGGGTGGAGGAAAAAGGAATGGCTAAGAAATCAAACTTCTCCAAATATCGGATTGCTGCCGGAGTGACCATCCTCATCTCGGCCGGAATTTGGTTTTTTAATCGTCCTAGTGAAAATGAACGCTTATTTCAAGAATACTTCACCCCTGATCCGGGTTTGCCTACCGTAATGGGCTCTGACGACAACTTTGAATTTTATGATGCCATGGTGGATTATAAACAAGGAAATTACAGTATTTCCATTGAAAAATGGGAGAAGCTCCTTGAGAAAAAACCTGAAAATGACACGC
>JBCBZA010000163.1:0-8460 GCA_039815575.1 Bacteroidota bacterium
CGTTTTTTATTTATCAATAAAACAGCATATCAATCGTCAATATGATAATAATGGCAAATGCCATTTTTATCTCAAAAAACGACAGAAGTATTATCTATTCTTTTAGATTAGTTTTCTCCTTTCAACCTCTAACACCTAGCGTGTTTGCCGTCTAGAATTGTGGATAGCATAAAAATCCATAAGTACTGACATAAAAAAATCCACCTTTAGGGTGGATCTATTATCTACTGAAAAGTAAATTACAAAAGGGAATATCCCATACAGCCTGTAATGACCAATAGATTTACGACGGTACTTAAAACTAAGAGCCGATAGATAACGATGGGTTTCTGAACGGTTAGAATAGCAGCATTATGGGCACTGCAGACCATAACCGTCAATAAAACCAATGCCATGGGCAACAGTCCATTGCTAATACTTAGGGTATATAATATGGCCACTCCTCCGAGACAAGTAGATAGTATCATCCCTAAGGAAGAGTACCCAGTTATGTTGCTAACAAAATCGTTTTTTATATGTGATAAGGTTGCCATACTATTCGTTTTAAATTTCTATTCAAAACTACTGGGCTTCAAATGCTTATTTTATGATATTAATCATGTTTTGGCATTTAGTTTTGAACCGTCAAAGCCTATTTAGTTGTATTTTTAACGTGGTTATAGATGGATTATTAAACTTTGCTCCCCATGGCTCTACAAATTCGAATGGCCAAACCAAGTCTGCACACCATAATTGATGTTGTTGTGCATTATTTCGTGGCCGTATGGATTATGGTATTGCTCTACTTTCTCCTAAACTTGAGGGAATGGTTCCATGGTAATGCTTGGCTGCTATGTGCAGGGATTGCCCTGTTGATTGTGCCCATTCGTTTATTGGCACTCCACTTGCTGCGCGTTCAAGAACGGGATAAGTACATCAAAAAGATTATGGATGAACTGGTCAATGACAACCCAAAGCCTTAAATCGCGCTTTTTCTTTGAAGGATATCAATTTTATCTCCAATAGCAATAGTGCCACCTAAATCAGCCACGGATTTAAAATAATGTCCGAACATAATTTTACGATTTATACGTCGGTATTTGGATAGGCCAATCAAGGGTTCTTCCCCCATTTGCCCCGTTTTTTGATCAATAGTTGTTACCGTACATCTTGCGCACAGCTTGGTGCCCTCGAAATCCGATGTACCTATTGAAATACGTTGCCAGTCGTCCTCATCATGGGGAGTGCCACCAGAGAATACCAGGTTAGGGCGAAACCTATCAATTGGGATTTGGCTATCGAGTTTTTCATTCAAAAGTTCCAAAGACGCTTTCCCAATGACAAGGTATGGGCTACTATCTGGAAAATGCACCCTGGAAGGGGTATGCCTTTTTACATGTCTAATAGAATTGGGAGCCATTCGTACCAAAAAAACCTGGTGTTTTAAATGTCCGGAGAACCAATCCGAGATTTCATTGGGTTCCTTGATACCACCTACGATATCTTCCCAAATATGGCATTCTACAATGTCCGAAGTAGGAGATGAATTTGAAATAATTATGGACTCCCCCTGAAAGGAAACTTGTATACCGCCGTCAGCAAATGCAAGTTGAAAAAGGGCCATCATAGGGAATTGCCGTTGCGTGAGGCAATTTCCATGGGCATCGACCAACATCCAATAACGATCAAAGGCAAACCCTGTTTCAGTTACTACAGCACTTTTCAAGGCTATGGCACCCATTGACTTTATTGGATAGACATAAATTTCGCTTATAGTCTGCATCACACTGGGCTTATTCCATATCTACAATCACTCTTCCAGCTTTTCCCTAGCCATCTTTACCATAGCTACAAGTACTGATCTAAAGTCATGGGACTGTTCAAGACACATGGAAAATTTATCTGTATTTTCTGTTCATCCCTATTGTTTCTTGCTACTATGACTTCCATTCCTTTGGGGTTATAATCCAATAAGGTAACATCAGAAACGTCTCTAATAGTAGTATTTGCCTGAACAATTTGGACCATTTCCTTCCAATGGTCATCATTGACATGGTTGATTGCGTAGTCCATAAACTTTCTATTGTCAAATGTGTTGTTTGCCATTTTAAATCATTTAATGGAGGAGGATTTATTGGTTTTTATTTCAAAAACTAAGGTTGCTCCCCAAGAATACGTTTCCACAGCACTTGTAATAAATAATTGGCATCCCTACCTGTTTTTTCATTTTCCGTTGCGGTAATCACTCCATTTTTGTCTTCCAGTACATAGGTAAAGGCAAAGAATGGGGGACCATCCCTCTGTGGAATCAAACCAAACCTCAAATCATAAAAATACCATTTGTTTTGCTTTTGCTCCATAATAAACCAACCTTCTGAAATGGCAATTAATCGCTGTACATTTGGATAGCGCAACATCACCTTGGATGTTTCCCTGTTTTTTGGATAGATGGTAAACCGTATGGGATGAGTATCAAAAAATGAATAGTCGCCAATACGATAGGTATCCTCCGTTTCAACATTTGCGTTCCATAATATGGTATTCAGAGGTGCAGGTCGGGTACTAATTTTTGTATAGGCAATTCCTTGTTCTTTAAGGGCTTCTTCAAATTTTTGATGAACGATTTCCTTGATAACCAGCGTGAGCAAAAGATAGGTTGTGGAAATGGCCAACCCTACCCAATTTAGCCTTCGCCTGATTGCAGAATCCCTTTTAAGGAACAGTACGATGAGGGTACATAGCAGAAATGGAAAGGTGTACAATGGATCAATAACAAAAATGGAGTTGAAAGCCAGACGCAAATCAAAAGGCCAAAACAATCGCGTACCCCATGTTGTAAATGCATCCAACAGGGGGTGGGTAAACAATCCCCAAAAAAAGAGTTTTGCCCATGGTTTCCAGCCCAAATCCATTTTTCGTTCGATTTTATTGACCAGCCATCCCAGGATTGGAGCAATAAGCACACTAAACAGGATGGAATGGCTAAATCCGCGATGGATTTCAATAGCGGTTATGGTATCCGTGAAAAAATTGGCAATGACGTCCAAATCCGGTATGGTTCCGGCAATAGCCCCGTACAACAAAGCCTTATTTCCGATTTTTTTACCAAGGGTGGCCTCCCCTACTGCGGCTCCTAGTACGATTTGGGTCAATGAATCCAATGAAAGTATTTGTCACTAAAATACGCATTCAAATGGACTACATTTTTTGATTGATCTTCGTTAGTATTTGTTTTGCGGTGTTTGCGGGACCACCTTCTTTGGAAATAAGCAATACCCTTTCGCAAGAATCTTTGGCACCCTTATAGTTTCCAGTTTCCAATTGTGCTTGGGCTAAATTCACCCAGGAATTTTGGGATTCAGGAAAGGCAAGGGTCGCTAATTCAAATAAAAAAAGTGCCTTACCATTATCATTACCCAACATAATAAAAGCCTTGTTGGTCAGCTCCCTTTCAAAATCAAAGAAACCATATGCGGGTTCATTCACCATACGTTGTATTTCCGTTTGCGCCTTTTTCAACTCACTTTCATCAAATAATTTCATTAGATATTCAATGGGTTCCAATGTAAAATTTTGAGGGTCGAAACTAAAAATGGCCTCCAAAGCTGGATCATGGTTGGTTATATATTCTTTATATGTCATTTCAAAGGGATAATGGGGTTGGATGTAATCAGCATTTTGCCATTGCGGCTTGTCCTGCCACCAAACAAAGGAAAGATACACGGGAAGTTTTGAATTGGGTAGTACCACCTTTTTATTATCTCCATAAAAATTAATATTCTCACTTGACGGTTCACCTACGAAAAGTACATTGGAATAATTGTCCAATTCATTTATCAAACGCTGTGCGGCCGAAAACGTCCTACGCCCTGTAATTACAAAAAAGCGCCCTGGACGGTTAATTTTTTTATTGGCAATAATGCCCGTAATTACCGGTTTATTCAAAAAGCTGTTTCCGCCGCCATTTAAACGAACATCCAAAATGAATTTTTCAACTTGGTTGGTATCAATAATCGCAAATACCCTATTGTAGAAATCAGCAACGGATTCTTTCTCATCGTCCTGAATACGACTATGGCGCACATAAACCGTTTTTTCATCTTTTAAATATTCAACATAATACACTTTATCAAAGTGTTTTAAGTAGAGTGGAGTGTTTTTGGAATCTCGGGCATTGGTCCAATCTGAATCTGGTTGTATCTCACCATAGCGCATGGGCGGCCATAAATTATTTGTTGCTTTTAGGGTTTTTTTAAACTGCTTTCCTTCTTTTTTAAGGGTTAAAGTAATAGTATCCTGTAAGGTAGAGGTAACACCTTGCGCATGAAGAACCTCAGGAATGGTAAGGTGATCCAAGCCGTAGGCATCGAAAAACATCTTGTTTTCAACAGGAACTGTTGGAAATACGGCCTTAATCACCTCTTCCAGGGCCATTCCCTCAATGGCCAAAACATGCGCACCAATAATATCTTTATATTTTTTGTTAGCAGACTTAATTCGTATACCGTCCTTGAAGCGATACAACTCAACGGGTATGCTATGAAATGGTACAGGGGCATCGCTATACGACATTCGGGTGTGGCCATATTTGAACAATGCAATGATTCTGGAAAAGCCTACAACAATTTCATGCTGTTCCATTTTAGGAATGGCATGGTAAAATTCATCAATCGCTTTGTTGAAGGAGGATTGGCTTATTTTTTTAAACAAAAAGGAATACGTTCCATTCACCTCTTCTTGTAAAAATCGAACATCTTTCTGCCAAGCATCAACGGTAATTGCCTCTTGTGCATACACAAGGGAACACAACAGAAGTGCCAGTACTACTTGAATCTTTTTCATGGTCTTAGTTTTTGATTACCCATTTCCCGATAGGCAAGTTGCATTATGCATAGCGGCCTGTGAAAATTGATTGACCCAAATGTGTTTTTTTATGTACGAACCGTCATTGGAATGGATTGTCTTGACAAGAGGTCGTTATTTTCAAGTCCGCTTATTTCAAGATGAGGTCTGGGTTATGTCTTAGTAAACCAAACCACTATTTCATTTCTGAAGGGATACTTTCTTACCGCGAAGTAAAGGAAAGAGCATTTCCAATAGCGCAAAACAAAAACCGTCCTATGCTTTAGATAAACCGATTCCGGTAATTACTAGGACTAATGCCTTTTTGACGTTTAAACATGCGGTTAAAGTAGGAACGGTTTGTAAATCCACTTTCTAGAAAGACCTCGGTTAAATTTATGGAGGGATCCTGAAGTAATTCCATGGCTTTCTGAATACGTTCCGTATTTATGAAATCAATTGGTGATATGCCCATCTCTTGTTTGAAGACCTTATAAAAATGACTTTCGCTCATGCAGGCTTTTTCACTCAATTCCTTTATTGACAATGGGTTTCGAATGTTCTTTCGCACGTACTGCACGATATAGGCCAAACGTTTGGTTCCCGATAACTCACGGGTTTGCGTTTCGAATGTTTTTCTAACATTGGCCTGTAAGATCCGAACAATCAATTCTTGCACCATATTCGACACAAAAAAGTCTTTGGAAGGATGGTTTTCAGTATACAGATAGACTAAACGCTGCAAAATTTGATAAATGCTAGTATCATTTGTGAAATGAAAATTATAATCCATTAAATTCCACTCCTGACCGTCACACCTACCCATCCGGTCATTCATAAATGAAATAACGCGTTTTAGGCGGTCCTCCCCTATTTCCATAGCCAAACAACGGGTGGGATTATCTTCCCTGGCTTCTGGAAAGTCAATACACATCATTTCATTAGCTGGTAATATCAAAGATTCACCTGGTAAGAATTCAAAAGCGGGTTTATCACGAAGATGCATTACTTTTTTACCTTCAAACATACTGGCAAGCACAGGAGTTCCAAATTGCAGTTGCACACGTTCCGCCTTTAAATGGGTCTCAAAAATATGCATGGCAGAGTCCTCCAATTCATAAGACGTTTGATTTTCAACCAAATCCACCAGCTTTCTAGAGGTATAAAATGCCTTAGGTAAATGCATGCCGTTTATTGATTTAATAAAGAAGCGAAATAAAAATCATCTTTAATTCATTTAAGATACGTCATTTTTAGGGATTATATAAAATTTGATAGAATTGTTCATAGGATTGATAGAATTGTTCAGAAGGTGCTTCCTGCTTCATAGTAACTTGTAAGTCAATTCTTTAGAATAATTGATAAATTATAAAACTATGAGCGATGTAAGCACTACCGAAAAAACGGCCTTGGTAAAGCCACAATTCAAAAATCAATACGACAATTATATTGGGGGCAAATGGACCGCTCCTGTAAAAGGCGAGTACTTTGATAATATCTCGCCTGTGGATGGCAACAGTTTTACCAAGGTGGCCCGTTCCACAGCTGAGGATATCGACTTAGCTATCGATGCCGCCTGGCAGGCTGCTCCTGCCTGGAACAATAGTTCGGCTACGGAACGAAGTAATATGCTTCTAAAGATAGCCGATGTCATGGAGCAAAATTTAGAGGCTCTTGCGCGTGCCGAGACCTGGGATAATGGTAAGGCACTTCGGGAGACCATGGCTGCCGACCTTCCTTTGGCCATAGACCATTTTAGATACTTTGCTGGGGTTATTCGCGCGGAAGAAGGTACGGTAAGTGAATTGGATGCCCATACCATTTCAATGAACGTAAAAGAACCTTTAGGCGTTGTTGGCCAGATAATTCCTTGGAACTTTCCTTTACTAATGGCCGCATGGAAGGTAGCCCCTGCCCTAGCCGCTGGGAACTGCGTGGTCCTGAAACCGGCGGAACAAACCCCTGTTGGAATCATGATTTTGATGGAATTAATAAGCGGAATACTACCAGCAGGAGTACTAAATGTGGTCAATGGCTTTGGTATTGAGGCAGGTAAGCCTTTAGCGGCCAGCCCCAGAATAAACAAAATTGCTTTTACTGGAGAAACCACTACCGGCCAGCTCATCATGCAATATGCTTCTAAAAATATTATTCCCGTTACGCTGGAGTTGGGTGGAAAAAGTCCGAACATCTTCTTCGAGAGTATTATGGATGCAGATGATGCCTTCTTTGATAAGTGTTTGGAGGGCGCGGCCATGTTTGCATTGAATCAAGGTGAGGTCTGCACTTGTCCTTCACGAATATTAATACAAGAAAGTATTTATGACAAATTCATTGAACGGGTCATTGAACGGGTAGAGGCTATCAAATTAGGACATCCTTTAGATGCAACGACCATGATGGGCGCTCAAGCCTCAAACGATCAATATGAAAAAATACTCAACTATATCGCGATTGGAAAGGACGAAGGTTGCGAAGTACTAACTGGCGGTGAAGCGGCCTATAATGAAGGACTTGAAGGGGGCTACTACGTTCAACCCACCTTGCTGAAAGGAAACAACAAAATGCGGGTATTCCAAGAAGAGATTTTTGGCCCAGTGGCTTGTGTAACCACGTTTAAGGATGAAGCCGAGGCACTTGAAATTGCCAATGATACCCTTTATGGACTAGGTGCCGGAGTTTGGACGCGTGATACCCATCAAGCTTATCAAATATCCAGACAAGTACAGGCAGGTCGCGTTTGGGTCAACTGCTATCACCTTTACCCTGCGCACGCCCCATTTGGTGGCTATAAAAAATCAGGTATAGGTCGTGAGACGCACAAAATGATGCTCAATCATTACCGCCAGACCAAGAACATGTTGATTTCCCATGATAAAAATGCCCTGGGCTTCTTTTAGAATGGTAGCACGTGTTCTAGTTAGTGATGAAGCAAAGCGGGTCATTGATTCCCTAAGGGAGCAACATGGCCCGCTCATGTTCCACCAAAGTGGAGGTTGTTGTGATGGTTCTTCGCCCATGTGTTTTCCTGAAGGTGAACTTATGCTCAATGATACCGATGTTTACTTAGGTACGATCAACGGTTGTGATTTCCACATGTCCAAGGACCAGTTTGAATATTGGAAGCATACCCAATTGACCGTGGATGTTGTACAAGGGCGTGGTTCTAGTTTTTCGTTGGAAATTCCCCTTGGATTACGATTTATTATAAAATCAAGGATTTTCACCAATGAAGAATTGCAAACGTTGGATTCCACAACAAATTAATTGCCTTTAAATAAGACATACTATAGGACTTTTATTTTGTTTATCGAGAAAGGACATATTGTGAGACTTGGAATGGGCATACTCTGTAAATGCTAATATAGTTGGTTGGAAACTGAATTATAATTTATACGATAATGCATTAATATAAATATTTTAAAAGGCCTATTTTTAAGGGTAAAGGGAAAATAGTATTTGCCGCATTCATTAAAAATTTATCTCATGGGTCATTTAAAACGTAGGGATTTTGTAAAAGGAATTTCTTTAGCTTCCGGGGCCATGGTAGTATATCCCCATCCAATATTAAAGCCATCCCTATTCGCAAAGGAAAAGAAAACCCTAATCAGTGGGCATCTATGGGTATATGCGAGCAAC
>JBCBZA010000176.1:0-7756 GCA_039815575.1 Bacteroidota bacterium
AATCCCTTTTTGGAACGCCTCTGCAATTCCGTTTTGCAAGCAAGCAAACGTATTAAAACGGAAACAGAACTTTCTTCCGGTGTAACTTCCGTAGCTTTTGCTTCCGTAAAATACATTTTAGATACCATTCCCGATATTAAAAACAAGAATATATTGTTGTTCGGGACGGGAAAAATTGGCAGAAATACCTGTGCCAATCTCATAAAGCATACAGGGAACGATCACATTACCCTTGTTAATAGAACCAAGGAGAAAGCAGAGGCCTTCGGAGGAAAACTGCAACTTTCCGTGAAAAGCTACGGGGACTTACAGACGGAAATACGAAAAAGTGATGTTTTGATCGTGGCCACTGGCGCACAACTCCCAACAGTTTCCAAAGCCATTGTCTACAATAAAAAACCGCTTTGGATCTTAGATTTGTCCATTCCCAAGAATGTTGCAGATGACGTAAAAGAATTGGACAACGTGACCTTAGTCCATTTGGATGAACTTTCCCAAGTTACTGATGAGACCTTGAAAAAAAGGAAAGAATATGTTCCGCAAGCCGAGAAAATAATCAAGGAGGTTCAGCAAGAGTTTGTCAAATGGCTTGAAACAAGAAAATTTGCCCCGGTCATTCGAGCACTTAAGACCAAATTAAAGACACTTAAAGACGAAGAATTGGATTTCCATTCTAAAAAGCTCATCGATTTTGATGAAAAGCAGGCAGACATGGTTTCGGAACGGATCATTCAAAAAATCACCAAACAATTTGCCAATCACTTAAAACAATCCGATGTGGATACCGAAGAAAGTCTTCAGATTATCCAGCAAATATTTCAACTTGAAATAGAATCGGAATGAAAAAACCCATTCGTATTGGTACCCGCGATAGTGAATTGGCATTATGGCAGGCGCAAACCGTTCAAAATCAATTGGAAAAATTGGGTATGGACACTGTTTTATGTCCAGTGAAATCTACGGGCGACTTGGTTTTGGACAAACCCTTATACGAACTTGGAATTACTGGGATTTTTACCAAGACCTTGGATGTTGCACTGCTAAAGGATGACATTGATATTGCCGTTCATTCCATGAAAGACGTGCCTACACTCCTTCCTAAGGGAATCGTGCAAACGGCAGTTCTGGAGCGCGATTGCACCAAAGATATTCTAGTTCATAAGGGAACTGATTTTCTCAATGGAAAGGGAACCATTGCTACTGGAAGTTTACGCAGAAAAGCACAGTGGTTGTATCAATATCCAAATCACAATGTCGTCAATTTACGGGGCAGTATCAATACGAGACTAATAAAACTTATTGAAAACGATTGGCACGGAGCCATTTTCGCCAAGGTAGGTTTGAAACGTATTAAATTACTGCCTAAAGATGCTATTGAATTGGATTGGATGGTACCTGCGCCGGCGCAAGGGGCCATGGTGGTGGCGGCTCTGGAAAAAAACGGGGAAGCTGTGGCGGCCTCATCACAACTGAATCATCAAGAAAGCGAAATATGTACTCAAGTAGAACGTGAATTTCTCAAAACCCTGGAAGGAGGGTGCACGGCACCTATCGGCGCAGAGGTGAAAATAGAAAAACAAAAAATCTATTTTAAAGGATGTTTGCATGCTTTGGATGGCAGTACCAAAGTTGAAGTTGAAAAAGAGCGTTCCTCGGATAAGTACATTGGTTTTGGAAAGAGCTGCGCTTATGAGGTTTTGGAAAGCGGAGGTAGTGAATTGATGAAAATAATCAAAGATGAGCTCAACAATCCTATCCACTAAAGTGCTGAGCGCTTCACAAAAGTCACTCGCCCTAAATGCCGGCTTGCGATTGGTAGAGTATAATGCGATCACCGTAAAACCTTTGGATTTCAAATTACCAAAAGGACATTACGATACTTTGCTATTTACCAGTCAAAACGGAGTAAAGGCTTATCTTGAATACCTGCATGCACTTTCCTCCAACCGGGGAAAAGGATTGGAAGGAATAAGGAAGGTTTTCTGTGTCGGCGAAAAAACCAAGATACTTTTGGAAGATCATGGTTTTCATGTTATGGCTTCTGGTCAAGATGCTAAAGCATTAGGAAAAATCATCTCGGAAAATTACAGTAGCCATACCATTCTATGGCTTACCGGAAATCAAAGAAGGAACGAATTACCGGAAATACTCAACAAGAAAAAAATCAGTTTTACGGAAGTAAACGTGTATGAAACCGTATCGAATCCCAAAAAAATCAATACCGATTTTGATGGTATTTTGTTTTTTAGCCCAAGTGCGGTTCTAAGCTTTGCCAAAAACAACACAATTTCAGGAACCGCTTTTTGTATTGGTACGACCACCGCAGATAGCGTTAAAAAATATACCGAAAATTATATTATCGCAAATAAACCAACGATAGAGAACGTATTGGTTCAAGCAGTAAAAAGATTGAATAGCAATGATTAAAAACGATTTGTTTCTTAGGGCACTGAAAGGGGAAACGTTAGAACGGCCCCCTGTTTGGATGATGCGACAAGCTGGGCGTTATCTTCCAGAGTTTATGGAAATCAAGGCGAAGCATGATTTCTTTACCCGTTGCCAAACTCCAGAACTTGCCTCGGAAATTACAGTACAACCCATTCGAAGGTATGGAATGGATGCCGCCATATTGTTCAGTGATATCTTGGTCATCCCCCAAGCAATGAATATTGATGTGGAGATGAAACCTGATTTTGGTCCTTTTCTTCCCAACCCCATTCGTGCGGCCTCAGATCTGGAACGTGTTATCGTCCCTGATATTCAAGATAGCTTGGGCTATGTAATGGATGCCATCAAAATGACAAAGGAAAAATTGAATAATGAGATTCCATTGATCGGTTTTGCCGGTTCTCCCTGGACCATTCTTTGTTATTGTGTACAAGGCCAAGGAAGTAAGAGTTTTGATTTGGCCAAGGGTTTATGTTTTTCCAATCCGGAAACAGCGCATTCCCTCTTGCAAAAAATTACGGATACCACCATTGCCTATCTTAAGGAGAAGGTGAAGGCCGGTTGCGACGCCATCCAGGTTTTTGACTCTTGGGGGGGGATGTTGTCTCCTAAAGACTACCAGGAATTCTCCATGCAATATATGCAACAAATTGTTGATGCGCTAAAAGATATGGCCCCCGTCATTTTATTTGGAAAAGGATGCTGGTTTGCTTTGAAGGATATGTCGAATTCTGGTGCCTCTGCCTTGGGAGTAGATTGGACGTGCTCTCCTCAGAACGCGCGATATCTTTCCGGTGGTGAAATCACCCTTCAGGGCAATTTTGACCCTGCAAGATTACTTTCGCCTCCAAGTGAAATCAAAAAAATGGTGCATGAAATGATCAAGGCCTTTGGGAAAGATAGGTACATTGTTAACTTAGGGCATGGTATTTTACCCAACATTCCCTTGAAAAATGCTGGGGCATTCATAGAGGCCGTAAAAAACTATAAAACCTATTAAATGGAAATCACATTCGACGACTACGGTATTGCCCCAATCCAGTTAAAGGATGCCTGGCGGGTGTGTGATTTTGTAACCGCAAATGAAGCCTACCTTAAGAATGGTTTCCCACAGACTTTAAAAGAAAATGCAACACCCACCCTGGCTGAGCTATTTGTTGCCAAGAAAGAAAAACAATTTTTAAAAAAGGAAGAATTCCTTTTCACAATAAAAGAAAATACAAATCGCTCCGTAGTTGGTTTGATCTATGTAAAAGAACTCCACAGAAGAAAAGGTCAGGGAGAATTGGCCTATTGCATCAGTTATCAACATGCGGGGAAAGGGGTAATGACCAAAGCTTTACAAAAAATTATGGATTGGTCGTTTACTGCGGCAGGGCTGGACAGCTTACAAATCATTGTTCATGAAAGTAATGCAGCAAGTATTCGAATTGCCAACAAACTAAATTTCGAATTTATTACCATACTGCAAAAAGAGCATAGAAGGTATAATGGTGAGGTAGTGGACATGTTATTATATGAATTCAACAATGCGCAAGTCAATCTGTCACCATGAATCCGTTTAAAGTCATCTCCAGAATACAGCCGATACAGTTTTGGCAGCTTTTAAAATTAGCTGTTCCGCATATTACATTTTTATGGCCTACCTACCGCGCTACCAAAACCTGCATGGAATTATCCACGGAGCATTTTGGGAAAAAACACTATCAAAATGGTCAAGCCAACGCGTTTAGGCATGCGTTATGGAATGTTTTGATTACAAAATATTGTGCCAAATCAACCAAAGCCATTACCCGTGCATTACATTGGACCAAAAAAATTACCGACTGGCACGAGAAGACTTTTTTCAGCAAAGAACTACCCATGAAAATGGATTATCATAACAATGAAGCAGGCCGAAATCTATTTGAGGAACATCCACAATGGCCTCAGGCAACTTTTGTGCAACAGCTACTGACCCTTACTGCCAACGCCTTAAAGATCAACTCAGAAACGGATTTGCACCAACTAAAAAACTATTTGGTATATATTACGGATGACCATTAAAGATAGATTTTACAACTACATACAAGGGCTACAAGACCGTATTACTTCTGCATTGGAAGCTATGGATGGACAGGCCCTATTTCGAGAAGACCTATGGGAACGGCCTGAAGGCGGGGGTGGTCGCACCCGAGTTATAGAAGATGGTAGGATATTCGAAAAGGGCGGCGTAAATATTTCTGCGGTACATGGGGCGCTGCCCAAGAGTATGCAAACCTATTTTGGAGTTACCGATGCCGACTTTTTTGCTTGTGGCCTCAGTTTGGTCATTCATCCCAAAAATCCCTTTGTGCCGACGGTTCACGCCAACTGGCGGTATTTTGAAATGTACGATAAACAAGGTAATATTGTGGATCAATGGTTCGGTGGTGGTCAAGACCTTACTCCCTACTACCTTTTTGAGGAGGATGCCCAACACTTTCATTCCGTTTGCAAAAGAGCTTGCAATGCCCATGACCCAGAATTCTATGCCCTATATAAAAAACGCTGCGATGACTATTTTTGGAATACCCATAGAAATGAAGCTCGCGGGCTAGGCGGGCTTTTCTTTGATTATCTGAAAGTCTCTGAAAAGAGAACTATGGAGAACTGGTACGCCTTTGTTACCGATGTGGGCAATAGTTTTCTAGAGGCATACACCCCTATTGTCCTCAAAAGAAAGGATGCAAGCTATACTAAAGAGCAGCGAATGTGGCAGGAGATTCGAAGGGGGCGCTATGTAGAATTCAACTTGGTGCACGATAAGGGCACCTTGTTCGGGCTTCGCACCAATGGCCGGATTGAAAGTATTTTAATGAGTCTTCCCCCTCATGTGCAATGGAAATACGAGTATCATCCACAACCTGGGAGCGAGGAAGAAAGGTTATTGAAGGTTTTAAAACAGCCCAAGACATGGGTATAATCGGTACATTTATGATATGAAACTGACACTCTATCAAATTGACGCCTTTACCGACCATGTATTTGGAGGCAACCCTGCAGCCGTATGTATTTTGGATAGATGGTTGGACAGTGCCTTAATGCAAAAAATTGCACAAGAAAATAATTTGGCCGAGACCGCTTTTGTCGTACAAAATAATGCCCAATTCGAGATTCGATGGTTTACGCCAGAAACCGAGGTTGCCCTTTGTGGACATGCCACCTTGGCTGCGGCCTATGCCCTATTTACCTATTACGGCTATCCTGAAAATACCATTCGGTTTTATTCTCAAAAAAGTGGGGCGCTTTTGGTTGAAAAGGGAGAGAACGGCTTTATTACACTGGATTTCCCAACTGACGACAATGCCATGATTCGAGGCCATGATGCCATTGAAAAGGCATTGGGGTGGAGTCCCATAAAAACCATTAAGGGCAAAACGGATTATCTTTTAATTTATAACTCACAAGCCGAAATTGAAGCTTTGGAGCCCAATTTTCATTTGTTGGATAAATGTGATTGCCGTGGGGTTATTGTATCTGCCCCTGGGGATCATGTAGATTTTGTATCCCGTTTCTTCGCTCCAAAGTGCGGAATTCCAGAAGATCCTGTAACGGGTTCTGCCCATACGACCATGGCCCCCTATTGGAGTAAGGTGCTGGGGAAAGGTAAAATGACAGCCCAACAGTTGTCAAAACGCGGTGGCAAACTTTGGATTGAGTATCTGGGGGAGCGCGTTAAAATTAGCGGCAAGGCAGTTCCGTATCTTATTGGTGAAATCAATATTTAGTTGAAAGCTGTTAACTTATTAAGGAAATTGATGAAATAAAGAAGATGCTAAGAGCCTTAATCCTAAAAATCAAAAGGGCACTTTAAGCTTATTACTATTAACTTGGAGCTTTTCAATACTATGTACCCATTAATACGAAATAGAAGACTACGGAACTCAGCAGCCATTAGGAGGTTGGTTCGCGAAACGATTATCACTCCAGATGACTTTTTGGTCCCACTGTTTGTGGTGGAAGGTAAAGGAATAAAGGAAGAAATCCCCTCCATGCCCAACTACTATCGCTTGAGTCTTGATGTGCTGGAAAAAGAAATTAAAGTGATTTGGCATATGGGACTTTGTGGGGTGCTACTTTTTGTAAAGGTGCCAGACAATTTAAAGGATAATGAAGGGAAGGAGGCCCTGAATTCCGAAGGGTTGATGCAACGGGCCATAAAAACAGTAAAGAATGCCTGTCCTGAAATGTTGGTCATGACGGATGTGGCCTTAGACCCGTATTCCCAATATGGTCATGATGGCATTATCTCCGATGGCAAAATCCTAAATGACGAAACCGCTGAGGTTTTGGCCGAAATGAGCATTTCCCATGCAAATGCCGGTGCTGATTTTGTAGCTCCCAGCGATATGATGGACGGTCGAATTTTAACCATTCGCGAAGCTCTGGATGATGAAGGGCATACAGATACGGGCATTATGAGCTATTCGGCAAAATATGCCAGTGCTTTTTATGGCCCTTTTCGAGATGCCTTGGATTCGGCACCTGTCAATCTTAAAAATATCCCTAAGGATAAAAAGACCTACCAAATGGATTCGGCAAATCGATTTGAAGCGATAAAGGAGACGCAAATGGATATTGATGAGGGAGCTGATATTGTTATGGTCAAACCTGGTTTAGCGTATTTGGATATTGTTCGTGAAATTAAAAACGAGGTAGAAGTGCCTGTAGCCGTTTATCAAGTTTCCGGTGAATATGCCATGCTCAAAGCCGCGGCAGAAAAGGGATGGTTGGACCATGATACCGTGATGATGGAACAGTTATTATCCATTAAAAGGGCTGGAGCCACTATTATTGCTTCCTATTTTGCGAAAGATGCCGTTAATATTATCAATTCTTAAATCACTTTATTTTACGGGTTAATTTCAAGCTCGAAAAAGACCATGATTCAGCTTTTGGGAACAAAATGGGTCTGCTACTCCTTTGTACTTGACAGGGGTTTTTCCAAAGGTCGACTAAGGGAAAAAGTAAACATGGTTTTCCTTTTGGCGAATCGTTGTTTCCAATCT
Source organism: Bacteroidota bacterium (assembly GCA_039815575.1). GTDB lineage: Bacteria > Bacteroidota > Bacteroidia > Flavobacteriales > Flavobacteriaceae > Croceivirga. The sequence continues at coordinate 7,479 of JBCBZA010000176.1, forward strand.
AAAGGGTGCGGCGTTCTTTGCCAAATCCAATTTCTCATAACAATCCCATATGTATAAAGGTTATTAAAGCTCTTCGCACAAAAAGCCTTTATTGTGGAACAGCTTTGCAATCGTTAAAACATCGGGGCGTTCTGTTTCGACCCGGAAGATGTTATCGCAATCTTCCAGGTCAAAATTCCAACGGCCATAGGTATTGATCAATTGATTCAAGGAAGGGGATAATCGCCCCACCTCTTCCATAGTCATCACCGAGGTTTTAAACACCAATACGGTCTTCA
>JBCBZA010000122.1:0-12162 GCA_039815575.1 Bacteroidota bacterium
GCGTTGAGCGTACCTGTGGCCTCGACCAACAATTGCGAGCGGGCAAGATCCATCAATTCCTGTGTCACGGCGCGCGGCAGGCAAATCGCCTCGGTATGAAAAAACCTCAATTGATTTCTGAACCGTTGTCGATATCCACTTCGTCAGGGTTTACAAATACCAATTTCCCATTGGTATTTTCTGTTAGTAGGATCATGCCCTGACTTTCAACGCCTCGGAGCTTTCTTGGGGCCAAATTCGCCAATACGGTTACCTGCTTGCCCACTAATTCTTCCGGTTTAAAATGTTCAGCAATGCCCGAAACAATGGTTCGGGTATCCAACCCAGTATCAATCTTCATCACGATAAGCTTATCTGCTTTGGGCATTTTTTCAGCTTCAAGAATGGTGCCTACCCGCAAATCCATTTTGGAGAAATCATCATAAGTAATGGTTTCCTTTTGCGGCACTACTGCTTTGTCCATTTGTTGGTTCGTTTTTTTTGTGGCTTCCAATTTTGCCAGTTGGGTTTCAATTTCTTGGTCTTCAATCTTTCTGAAGAGGAGTTCACTTTTATTGATAGGATGGCCTGAGGGGAGCAGTACCTGTTTTTTGGCAACTTCAGCCCATGACGTCGCTATGCCATCAGAGGTCATTGCTAATATGTCCTTAAGTTTTTTTGAAGTAAATGGCAAAAAAGGTTCGGATAAAACGGCCAATGCCGAAGCGATTTGTAGGGCGACAAACATGATGGTCTTCGTACGGCCCTCATTGGTTTTGATTACTTTCCATGGTTCTTCATCGGCTAGGTATTTATTACCCAATCGTGCTACATTCAATAATTCTTGGCTGGCTTCCCTAAAGCGATATCGCTCCAAGGAATCAGAAAGTCTTTTGGGAAATTCACGCAATTCATCCAGGGTTTGTTCATCTATTTGTGCCAAGCTCCCGGCTTCGGGTACCTGCCCATTATAATATTTGTGGGTCAGAACGGTAACTCGATTGATGAAATTTCCAAGAATGGCAACCAGCTCATTATTATTACGTGCTTGAAAATCCTTCCAGGTGAAATCATTATCCTTTGTCTCTGGTGCGTTCGCTGTTAACGTATAACGAAGTACATCCTGCATGTCTGGAAATTCTTCTAAATATTCATGCAGCCATACCGCCCAGTTTTTGGAGGTACTCAATTTATTTCCCTCTAAATTCAAAAACTCATTCGCCGGTACATTTTCTGGCAATACATAATCGCCATGGGCCTTTAACATGCTGGGGAAAATGATACAGTGAAAAACGATATTGTCCTTACCAATAAAATGTAAGAGTTTGGTATTTTGGTCTTTCCAGTAGGGTTCCCAATCTTTTCCTTCGCTTTCTGCCCATTCCTTGGTCGAAGAGATATAACCAATGGGTGCATCGAACCATACATAAAGTACCTTACCTTCCGCACCTTGTACCGGAACGGGAATACCCCAATCCAAATCCCTGGTCACAGCCCTAGGCTTTAATCCGTCATCGATCCAACTTTTGCATTGACCATAGACATTTGGCTTCCAATCGTTCTTATGGCCTTCTAAAATCCATTCCCTTAAAAAATTCTCATATCTGTCCAATGGCAAAAACCAATGTTTGGTTTTTTTAAAGGTGGGCTTCGCCCCTGTAATGGCTGACCGAGGGTCGATTAAATCAGTAGCATTCAATGAAGCTCCACACTTTTCACATTGGTCTCCATAAGCTTCTTTTTCATCACATTTTGGGCAAGAACCAATAACAAACCTGTCCGCTAAAAACTGCTTTGCTCCATCGTCATAGAGCTGCTTATTGGTTTCTTCAATAAAATCGTTTTGCTCATGGAGCTTTTTAAAAAAATCAGAGGCCGTTTTATGATGAATTTTGGCAGACGTCCTGGAATAGTTATTAAACGAAATCCCAAAATCCTGAAAAGACTTTTTAATGACGCTGTGATACTTATCAATAATTTCCTTTGGGGAAACCCCCTCCGTTTTGGCTTTCATGGGGATGGCCACCCCGTGCTCGTCGCTACCGCAAATAAAAGCAACGTCTTTTCCTTGGAGCCTTTGATAACGTGCATAGATATCTGCTGGCACATATACTCCGGCCAAATGCCCTATATGTATGGGGCCATTGGTATAGGGCAATGCCGCGGTTATGGTAATTCTGGAAGGGTTGTCAAGGGACATATCTGCCATTTTAAGAGGCAAAAGTAAAGAATGCTCCCTTTAATCACTAATAAACTCCCCTCTGCTTTGGAGAGGGGATTTAGGGGTAGGGCCAAAAAGGAAACCCCCGAGTTACGCGTCCGAAATTGGGGTGGGGGACTGCGCAGTCGAGGGATTCTGGAAAAAATGTATTCGTCCTTACATGATCATTACCGATTTACTCATTCGTTGGTCCGCGACATTTATTTGATAGATGTATTTGCCTGTGGAAAGGCTGCCACGTACGCGATCTCTAATGTTAATTTCTGCGGTACCTTCCAAGACCAGTTCATTAAAAACCGTTCCCACATTTTGCCCTAATATATTGTACAACTGTATGTCTACATGGGCACTAAAAGGCATCTCCAAATAAATATGTGGATTGTTCTCCGTTGGGTAGTACGGCCTATGGGTAACCTGTGTCGGAATTTCTTCATTGGGCATATCACCGTCAGGATCGCTTGGTGGGGTATCCGGCAAAGTAGGTGGGTCGCTGTCCATGACAATATCGTCAAAGGTTTCCCCGCTACAATTGAACCCAAGGTCAATAGCCTGGTATTGATACCCTAAAAGGTGTTGTTCCACTGCTGCTCGCGGTACGCAGAGCCACTCCGCCAATACCGTCCCATACAGGTTACGGAAATCCATGGTATACTCCAAGTTTCCTCGACCATTAGGTTCATCCAGTGAGGGGTGATTCCCTACAAAGGCGCTACCCTCAAGTCCTGAACCAAAGAATAAGGTGGGTGCTGCTTTTCCGTGATCGGTACCATTGGAACCGTTTTCAAATATTCTACGTCCAAATTCCGAAAAGGTCATGCTCAACACATTACTGTCTTGTTCGGTAAAAGCCAAATCCTCGTAGAAATTGTTCACTGCAATGGACAAGTTGGACATTAAGCGTTCATGTGCTAAAGGCTGGTTCCCGTGGGTGTCAAATCCACCCATGGAAATCATATAGACTTTGGTGCCTAAATTTCCTTTGATCAATCGCGCCAATAAGGCTAGCTGACGTGCAAAACCATTGTCTTGGTACTCTACTTGGTTTTGTCCCCTTTCGTAGGCTTCGTTGATCTTTCCAGCATATTCGTATGTGGTATTCGCCACCCCGCGAAGGAATCGCAATTGGTCACCGTACATACAGTCATCAAATGGGGCATTGGCAATATCGTAGAAGAACCCTGATTCTGCAATTTCTTCCAATTGGTCAATATTGTTGGTAACAAAAGCATAGTTGGTTTCGTCACCTTGAAATACCAAATTGGCAATGTTTCCAATTTGAATGGCCGCTGGGGCTTCAGGCGGATTAATGAGGTAATCTGGATAAATATCTTCAAAATACCTTCCCATCCAACCGGTATTCAAACCTGAAAATCCGGTAGAGGTGAGATCGGTATTGGCGTAGATATCAGACCCGGTAAAGTGGGACAAACTTTGATTTTCGTATCCTACGCCATGGACGGCCTTAAATTGACCTTCTCCCCATAGGGGCTCCAAGGCATTCATGTATGATGGGATTCCAAAATCGTCTGTCAACCTTAAAATCTTACTTTCAGGAATATAAATATTGGGTCGTTGATTCCTGTAGGTATCGTATTGCTGAATAGGAATAACGGTGCTCAAACCGTCGTTACCGCCGCTCAATCGAATTAATATCAAAATATTATCGGTATTGGCATTGCCAATAGCGGACATTAAGGGTGATGGCCCTGATGCAGATAAGAGGTTACTGCCCAAAAACATAGATCCTGAACCGGCTATTCCCAATGCCTGCATAAAAGATCTTCGACTCCAGTTTTTGTGTTCTTGATCGTGGCCTTCATGTTCGAGGCCTTTGTGGGGGGAATTATCGTGAATATGATGGGTATCGCACATAACAGTAGGTTTATTTGAGTTGAAATTCTGGTTCTCTAACAAGGTGTAATAACAATAGAAATACTTGTGATGGGGCATCCTCTAAAAGCATGTTCCAACTACCTGTCTCGAACATATTGGTGTCTTCAAAAGGTTCCCTAAATACCGTAATGGCGATATTGTAGTCTGCTTCAGTCAACAATCCTTTTGGAAGGAATTTGTCTATAACGGCCCTTGCAATTACATTGGGGTCATTGATTGTTGCACCGTTTGGGCCCGCAGCCGAAATGGCCAGGGTTCTGAACTGCTCTCGATTTTCCTGAAAAAATTGTTCAATAAACACTTCGGCCGTCAACCACCTACCAATAATAAAGTTGGTGTTTATCCATTGTCTGTCCCGTTGCCAACCTGCAACATCGACCGGATCCCATAATTCTTGGCCAATCATGGCAGAAGCATCCAATAAGTTGATGACCGTACCATCAGTATAACCAAAATTGGTTTCTTTGACGAGGTTGAGATAAAGGTCGAAAGGACTTTTAATAATTACCCCAATAGCAGTCTCATCAAAAAAGTGTTCACTAAGGAAAAGTTGCCGCAATACAGGGGCAATTTCAAAATTATTGGCTGTAAAAGTGGCGGCCATACCATTAATAATAGGTTGGGCCTCGGCAGCTTCTGCATCAGGATGCACAAAATAATTGTAGAGTTTTTTACATATAAAGAAAGCTATTTGATCGGCGCGTTGGTTAAAAAGGATATCAATGACATCGTCATAATTCCAGTTGCCCGTTTGCCCTAAAATAGTCTTTGGATCGGTATCAAACTGCTCAGGATTGAACGTGATTTTAGTACAACCCACTTCTCCTCGGTTTACATAACCTGTTAGGGCCCTGGCCGTTTCAATAATATCCTGTTCGGTGTAGCCAACCCCTTCACCAAGGGTGAACAGTTCGTACAGCTCTCGGGCATAGTTCTCATTGGGACGGTTTCTGTTGTTAAAAGCACCATCCAAATAGCGGAGCATAGCACTGGTTAAACCAATTTCACTGACGAAGGTCCTAAAATTGCCCAAAGCGTTACGCTGTAGACAGTTGACATATTCATATAGGAATGAATTACAGTCGTAGACATCAATCTCTGTCACAAAATGATTGCTCCAGAACACGCTCATACGGTCAAACAGGTTATTGTCCAAAAGGCCATTACCGTAGGCAGTATTTAATTCTTCCCGTTGTGCCCTGCGAAGTTGTCGGGCAAGGTCATCGTCTGCAGGGTAATTGGCATTGGTCCATTCGGACCATTCCGGTGCAGGGATTGGGGCTGTAGCCACTGCTTGGTCTACAAGGTTGTTTATAAGGGTTGCTGGATTTTGACCAACAGTTTGGTCAATAATTTCCACTGATGCGCTAAAGCCCAGCCTTCTATACAAATGCTGTGCCCGTAGTCTGTCCAAAGGGACCGTATACGGCGCTAATGTACCGGTGTTACAGTTTACAAAGAATTCCATAGCAAAGTTTGGCATTAATAGGTATCATAGTTCTTGGGTCAACTATGTATTGTAGGTAGGTGTGGTTCTTTCGAGCTTCCAAAGTACAACCTTAACGCAAGAATGACGATGAAGCACCAATTTTTTCGACGAAATGCACTTATTTTTTCATTATTTTCAAAATTCTGATGGGAACACACAATGAATTTGGGAAGTTGGGCGAGGAAATGGCAGCAAAATACCTCATGAACAATGGGTATCGTATTCAATGCAGAAATTACCGGTACCAAAAAGCAGAAATCGATATAGTTGCCCAAAAAGGAAGTCTCCTGGCTATAGTGGAAGTAAAGTCTAGAAGTTCCGACCATCTCCAACAAATAGCTGAGACTGTTAATCAAAAGAAAATGGGACTGTTGGTTTCCGCAGCGGATCAGTATGTTACCGAAGAGGGGTTGGACGTTGACGTACGTTTTGACATCATAACCATATTAAAAAAGGGATCGAACTTTGAAATCAATCATTTGAAAGATGCATTCTATCACTTTTAACTATTTGTTTTATTTGTAACAAAAAGTTATTTTTGACTCAAATCACTTTTAAAATGAAGACCATTTCGGCAGTTGTTGAGCAATACATCAAAAAGAAACCCTTTTTACAAAGTGCCTTGGCACAGGGGATCATCAATCTTACTTCTTTATCTAGAATCGTAAAGCCGGAAATTGAGGATGAACTGGGAAAGGATGTTAGGAACGGAGCTATTGTTATGGCGTTAAAACGTTTATCGGATGACTTGGAGTTTAGGGCGACCCATAAAATTGTGAAGGTGCTTAAAAACATTGGAGAGATAACAGTACGCTCCAACCTTACCGATTATACTTTTCTCTCTTCGGAGACAATTTTGGCCCAACAGGCAAGATTGTTGGAAAGAGTGAATGAGAACCAAGATATTTTTTACACTTCCTCCCGTGGGGTAAATGAAATTAATATTGTGGTCAGTAATACGTTGGATGCTACAGTTGAGGCCTTGTTCCAAAACGAACGTTGTACCCAAAAAGCGGAAAACCTTTCTTCAGTAACCGTGAAGCTGCCCGCTGAAAATGTTTCTGTCCCTGGGATTTATTATTTCATTTTCCAACGGTTGGCTTGGGAAGGGATTGTATTGTACGAGGTCATCTCCACTACCAATGAGTTTACCATTTTGGTCAACGATGATCAAGTGGATGTAGCCTTTAAAACGATAAAGGACTTAAAGACCCTCTAACTAGCGGAATTGTTCCAGCTTTTTATTCATTACCCAAAACCATAGCGGCTGCAGCACCGCCAAAATCATCATTCCTGGATACCCGGTGGGCATCTGCGGACTCTTTTCATGCGATTTCAGGATTTGATATTTTTTGCTTCCATTGTAATGATGATCCGAATGTCTTGAAAGGTTGAACAATAAAGTCCTTCCAATGGGATGATCGGAATTCCAGGAATGATGGTGACGAACTGGTTCATAGCGTCCATTTTCTTTTGTTTTCCGCAGCAGACCATAATGTTCAATATAATTGACCGTTTCCAGCAAAATAATACCTAGGGTTGCCGCCCCAATAAAAGCGATGAAGACTACGGTACCAAAAATAAAAAATACCAATCCCAGAAGTAGGATGTTGGCAATGGAGTACACCACCATTCTATTGCGCAGTGTAAACCATGACTCGCTTTCCCTTTGCAATCTGGCCTTTTCCAATTGCCAAGCTTCAATATAGCTCCCAAAATGGGAGCGGAACCAGTATACGAGCAACAGCTCATTCTTTCTGGCCGTGGCGGAATCTTCGGGAGTAGCTACGTTTCTGTGATGACCTGCGTTGTGATAGGGTAAAAAATGCGTATCTAATGAAGTCAACAACAATAGTTCGCCCATAAGCTGTTCCCAACGTGTATGGCGATGTCCCAGTTCATGTCCAACATTGATTCCAATGACACCACACATAAAGCCCATAGCGGTAATCCTTCCAATATATTCCAGCGAGCCGTAAGGCGTATCGCCAATGATGAAAAAAAAATAGATTAGGAATCCAAGCTGAAGGGGCAAGGTACCATAAAGAATATAATCATACAGCTTTTGGTTCTTCTCATCGTCGGCTAATTTCTTATCCATGTTTTCACGGTCTGGAGGTACCAAAAGTTCCAGTAGGGGGACAAGGCCAAAGAAAACGATTAATGGTAAGAAGGTCCATATGCCTTCAAAATTAAAAGCAACCAAAACGGTAATTGGAATGGTATAGACAAATAGGTATTTAAAACGTCTCATAAAGTGCTATTTTGAAATTCCTTTAGTAATAATTCTAATGAGATTGTCAAAGTGTGATTCCAGTCGGTCATACTCTCCCTTTAAATAAAAATTGGGTTCCAGACCTTGTAACAACATTACCAAAACCTGACCATAGACCAGATGGTCCCCTGGAAGCTCCAGTTCTTCCTTTTTAACTCCACGTTGGATCAACTGCACAATTTGCCCAACTTCCCATTGCACCATTTGATCTTTTATGTCATTCACAAAGTCATAGTGCTCGTAAAAATTAGGGCGCAAGGTTTCTTGATAATTGGGTGCATGTCGCAAAACTTCCATGCGCTTGAGCATATAGTTGCGCAATACCTCACGGGTGTCCAGGATTTCCTCTTCGAATACTTTGGTCAATTCTTCTTTTAGTATTTCCAGCTCATGCAATACTACGGCCTCAAATAATAGTTCTTTGCTGCCAAAATGATAGTAGAGGGAACCCTTGGCCTTTTGCGCAGCTTTGGCAATATCCTCCATAGCAGTTTTGTAGTAGCCATATTTGCTGAACGTACTACTGGCCACTGAAATAAGCTGTTGTTTTAATTTTGACATTTTGACTAAAATAGAATAATAGTCAAATTTAAGAAAAAAAACCTTTCGTTCAGAGGTTCCCTGAATTCTGGAATAAATGCTAGTTCTATAAGCTTCTGGTACTATTTTTGATGTAAAATAGATGTCCAACTTGAAAACACTTAAAATGATACGCATCCTGGTTTTTTCTATTTTCTTAGCACTCATTGTCCCAAGAACGTTTTCCCAAAATACCCTTCGCGACGAATGGAATGGAGTCTATTACAATCCTACGCTATACGCCCAGGAATATGGAGTTGAAGATGGCTCGCCTTATTTGGATCTGGACTTCAAACCAGCAAAAATTGGAAAACGGGAAAAGACCCATTTGGTTCGATTTAATGGATACAAAGGGAATGTTGAGGTTTGGGTAAAAGAGAACCAGGTAATCGTTTTGGAAACACCACAAGAAGAACAAATTGCGTTATTGGATGGCTCCGAGAAGGTATATATGGTACGAAAATATAGAAACCCAAAAGGGGCAGTGAGCCAAGGTTTTTTGGAAGTCCTACAAAGTTCTGACACCTATACCTTATATAAGAAGGAAATTATTAAGTTTTTCAAAAAGACCAAGGCAGAAGGATATGCGGCCGCTAAACCAGCCAGATTTGAAAAGGGGAATCCCCAATTTTATTTAAAAGCCTCCAAAGATCAAATGCCCATCCATTTGCCGAGTAGTAAAAAGAAATTCCTGGCTGTTTTTGGACCAAAAACAGCTTCCAAGGCCAAAGCGATTATTAAAAAGGAACGAGTTAGCCTGTCCAAGGAAGATGATCTGATAAAAATCATGGATGGTATCTATAATTAATCCGGAATGAAATAGTGCCTTACCTTTTTTTCTCGGGTAGGTAATCACCCATTAAACTCCAATCCATGCTGTTGCCCCAACCTGCGCCATGGTCACTGGTATTTAATGAAGTATATTTTTCACTTATCCTATGGGTACCATATTGCAGTAGGTATAGAATTTTTCCAGGGCGAAGATGTTCGCTTGCCCAGCTTAGCGGAGAATTTCCGTGGACATCTTTAGCTTTCTTATCCGCTCCATTGTCCAAAAGAAATTTTATGGTAGCCTCATCGGCATAGGCGGCTGCACGATGTAATGGAGTTTCACCTTTTGTCCGAACATCACGCATAAAACCCCCAGTTTCCAAATCTGGTTTGGTTCTGGCGTTCACATCGGCCCCATTTCCCACTAGCACTTTTACGGTGTAGAGATAATAAGGGCGACCTGCTTTTACCAAGGCATTGTGCAATGGGGTTTCGTTGGTTTTATCTAGGGATGCATTCACATCGGCCCCCTGCGTAATTAAAAAATCGCATACTTTCCAATGACCAAAGAAAGCTGCATTGCCCAGTTCAGCATTAAGGTCGATACTATCAAGACTTCCTCCGGAATTGAGAATTGCCCTAATGGCCGTTAGGTCATTATAATAGACCAGCCACTGTATAGGCCTTACTCTGCCTTTGTGTAATATTTCCTTCCAATTTTTAAGCTGAAATAACTTAAATACAAAATCGGTTCGACCCTTACTGATGTATTCCAAAATAATTTCGGCTTCCATAACGGTTATTTTAGACGAAGGTTCATAAGATAGGGGTTTTGAGGTTTTAAGGACATTTCAACCCTCTTTTAAAAATTGTAAGTCCGATTAAACGCGCTTGCCATCGGTGAGTGGCTTTACGACTTAAAAACGTACATCGAGGATAAAATACACTTTATCCAACACTTTGTTTTTTAGCGAGTTTTTTATTGGGATAACCGATGAAAATCGCCCCTAAGGTGGCCTACTGGGTAATTTTACCATGTAACAATTACCCAAGTCATGAAAGCAATTTTAACCTTCGTTTTTTTCATCTTCATCAGTACAACTGCTATGGCCAATACTACAGCAGTAAAGGTAGACACTATTACCAAGGGGGTGAACTTGGAGATTACCATTGCTACTAAAGAAATCAAAAACACAGAAGTTGCCCGTTTGTACAAATTCAAAAACGCTAGGGTAAAAAAAGCCCTAAAGTTTTCCACAAAAGCAAACAAGGCCAAAATGGCATAACCCCAAACCAAACCTACTACGCGTTATGGCCCTCTTTTGAGGGCTTTTTTGTTTTACTTCTTATCCGTTCTATAAAATGCCGTCCAAATGTCGGGTCAAATCCAATGGAATTTCTTGGTGAAGACTTATCTTGAAACTAACATTGCTGAAAGAATCAAAAAATAATAGTGATGCAACAGCCAGAGTTAGGATTGCGGATTACCGAGTTAAGAAAACAGAAAGGATTGACCCAAGACGAGTTGGTCGATCTATGTAATATCAATGTACGAACCTTGCAACGCATTGAAAACGGAGAGGTAAGTCCAAGGAGCTATACCATAAAAACGATTTTATCTGCTTTGGATTACGATTATGAAAGTCTTCATGCGGAACAATCGGGGCAGCAATCACCGAGTCAAATTCAAATTGCCCCCAAGGAGGCAAAATCGGCACATACCCTGTTGACCATGGCCTGGATTGCAGGGATTGTATTTGCCCTTACCGCCATTTTTGAAGGCATATCCGACTATGTACGTATTGATAATAACGCATTCATTTTTGGGATCTGGGGGCATATCGTCATTAAGCTCTTAATTGTAGTTTTTAATGGATTGTTGCTTTACGGATTTTTGATTGCAGGAAGTATTATGAAAAATCACCTAATGAAGATTGCTTCCATTTTAATGCTCATCGCCCTGTTGGCTTCTTATCTGTTTGATATACTATCCATTTTTAATAAAGGACTGGACATAGGGATAATTTTATTGGCCCAAGGCATCAGTTTTGGTTTTATGGGCGTATTGTTTGGCGTGTCCATCCTTAAGTCAAGAACCATTCTAGGAAATACAGGCCTTGCTTCTGGAATCGCAGAATTGTTTTTGGCCTTTTGTTTGTTAACCGTCATCTTAAGTCCTATTGCCCTATTTCTGTTTTTTCCGGTAGTAGTGTTACAGATTTTAGTGCTGTACAAGGTTTCAACTTTGGTGAAGGAACAACTGCCCTAGAAATCTAAATATCTTTGTTCAAAAAAAATATGCAAAGATTTTCGTATGACGATTTAATGGAACTGCCCAGTCGTTACAGAGGTACATTGCTCAATATGGTATCAGGACTCAAACCCGCCAATCTCATTGGAACCAAATCCAAGGAGGGACAAACCAACTTGGCGGTTTTTAATTCAGTAGTCCATATAGGCGCCAACCCACCTTATTTGGGATTTGTCCTTAGACCAACAACAGTGGAGCGGCATACTTATGAAAATATTAAGGAAACAGGAGTTTATACGATCAATCAAATCACTACCCAAATCTATTCACAGGCCCACCAGACCTCAGCCAAATATAAGCGAAGCGTTTCGGAGTTTGACGCAGTTGAATTGACTGAAAGCTATCATGAGGATTTTCCAGCGCCTTTTGTTGATGAAAGCCCTATTAAAATGGGATTGCGGTTTGAGGAAGAACATTATATAAAATGCAATGCGACCCGCTTGGTCATTGGCAAAGTAGAACACTTGTTACTGCCGGATGACAGTGTCGAGGACGATGGCCATATCGCTTTGGAAAAATTGAATGGTATCGGCATTGCTGGATTGGATACATATTATTCGATTGAAAAATTAAATCGGTATGGGTACGCAAAACCATAAAGGGCAAGTTGTAACAAGTTGCCCCTTTTTTTGTCTTATGAAATA
>JBCBZA010000059.1:0-21895 GCA_039815575.1 Bacteroidota bacterium
CAATTTTGAGCATCTTGTAATAATCTATTTTAGTATTTTCTCCCATATCATTGAATTGATATGATTTAGCACTAACCCCTTTCGCAAATGGCAATAACTCGGATACCCCTTGATAGATATCATATGCTTCCTTGCAATCACCTTGGGTACTTCCCCATTTTGCACTCAGACACCAATTGCCAAAATCCGGTAAGGTTCCGACATTTGATTTGTTAACCTGCTTTATAATTTGGGTTACCAATCTGGCATCAGAGCTATACAAGCCATGATTTTCAATAAGAATATTGATATTCTCCTTAGCAGCGTAATCCGCCAAACGCCCCATGCCGTCTATCATAGCTGATAGGAACGTATTTTTATCGCTATCGCCAAACGCATTTACCCTAATTGAATGACATCCCAAGATTTTTGCGGCATTGACCCATTTATAATGATTTTCAACTGCTTTGATTCTTTTCTTTTCATCTGCGACACCAAGCTCCCCTTCATCATCGACCATTATCAATAAGCTTTTTACCCCTGCCGAATCGGCACGTTCTTTCATGTTAATCCAGAAACGCTCATCTTCTGATGACTCCTTATAAAAATCATTTACGTACTCCACGGCATTTATGCCATAGGTGTCCATAGCAATAGCTGCAAAATCAACAGCTTTGAGACCACCACTACGAAATTGACGATGCAAGGACCATTGCGCCAATGATAACTTTAAATCAACTGGCCTTCCCATTCTTCTTTGATTCAATAAATTATGGCCGTAAATAACAGAAGGAATGGTACATAAGGCACAAGCGCTCGACCCCACCTTCCCTAAAAAAAATCTTCTTCTCATAATGTTGCTGTTTTGTTTATAAAGTCGGGGTGCACAAAATGGCGACCCCGACAGTATGTGGTTTTGAAACAATTACCTATAGTCCTTGTTGACCATGGTAATAACTAATTTTAGTTTTTAGTTCTACTGCTTTCTATGTTCCATTTAATATAGCAACCACTCTTGCCGGAGCAGCTGATGCTCCAACGATCTTTAATGGAAATACAGCGACTTTGAACCCCGAATGGGGCAGTGCATCTAAATTTACCAATTGTTCCATGTGACAGTATTCCTTGCGTCGGCCAACCAGATGAGCCTCCCAAAAATATTCCGAATTTGAAGTTCTCTTTGCTTTTTTAAGCATATAAGGCAAGGGTAAATCCCAACCCCAAGAATCGATTCCCATTACTTTTATACCTTGGTCAATAAGCCACTCTGTAGCTTTTGCACTCATTCCAGTTCCCTTTTTATGAAAGTCCTTCGTTCCATTAAATTTATCCCTGCCTGTCTTTATGAGTACTATCATATTAGGCTTTAGCTTCAAATCAAATGTGGTTAAAAAGCCTATTATGTCATCAATGGTGATGGGGTCAAAATCTTCTTTATGTTTCATATCTACAACCAACCCTTCTCCAAAGCACCAATCCAAAGGAATTTCATCAATTGTTTTCGATATTTTTCCATCCGTGGTTGGCGAATAGTGCCAAGGTGCGTCTATATGTGTTGTTGAATGTACCCCCATTTTTTGTATGGTATCGTCGGCCCAGCCCTCGAAATTTTTGGGAAATAATTTAAATGGTAAGCCCAAAAAACGAATCAGCCACTTCGCTTTTTTATGTGGCTTGTGTTTTATCTTCACCTTCATAAACCAAGGGTCAGATTTATTGTATTTAATAGGTTTGGATAAATCTATTATCTCCATTTTTTTAAATTATCTCCAAGGACCATAGGTAATCGGCACCTATATTGTGTGCAATGTGCCCCTAAAGTAGTTCCATCTTCTGCCAATCAAGCTTTTCAAGGCTGGATTGTGGCAAGTCCATTGCTTTCCAATACCTTGTTGACCTTGGGCAACCCCTTGGTCAAGGCGGTATTTAATTTGCCCAACTCCAGTTTCAGTTCTATAGAAAGCTCTTCAAACACCTTGTACGCTCCATCCGTGGGTTTGGCGTCCCCATTTTCCATACTTCGCCGTAAGGAAGCCAAGCGGTTGTTCAGTTTGATGGGAAAGTTCAAAGGATCTTGTCCCGACTGGTTTTTTACCTGATAAAGGTTCTCCTCTATGGCGCTAAGGGTATTTACAAAAGGGGCAATCGTCTTTTTTATAGCGCTACTGGACAAATTGTCTTCGTGTTCCTTCAGTTTCCCTTTGATTTCACGAATTTGAACCACCGCTTCATTGGCTGCACTGGTTTTTTGCATGATTTTATTCGCCAACTCAAATTGTTCGTTCAAATCCTCTTTGGTGATTCCCTTTAAATTGGGGTTCATATGAACCGCAAAAGGATACGTCTTTTCATAGTCCCCATATTTCATTTTTACCTGATAGTTCCCAATAGGTGCTTTTGGCCCTCGGGTGGGTCTTGCGCTCCAAATGATCATTCCTTCAAAATCCATTGCGCCTGGGTAACGCAAATCCCAGGTAAAGGTATTTATTCCCTTTGCCGTAGTGGGTTTTGAAGATCCGCCTCGCAACCACCAAGGGAGATTTTTATCCACCTTGTATTTTGGTTTGCTCCCAGTGAACGTATTTATGAGGTTGTTGCTGGCGTCCAAAATTTCAAAAGTAATCGTATCCGTCTCTTGTTTCAGATAATATTGAATACTCGCATCACGTATTCCCCTTATCGCATCAGCGGGTTCAAAAAGGATGGCAGATTGGTCCCTCATTTTGGTTTGGTATTGACGTAAGGGTTGAATGTCATCCAATATCCAAAACCCACGGCCATGGGAGCCCAAGACCACATCATTGTCCTTCACCACCAAGTCCCTAATAGGCGTATCAGGAAGGTTCAATTGCAGACTTTGCCATTGCGCTCCATCATCCATAGAAAAATAGACACCATGTTCCGTTGCCAAAAACAACAGTCCTTCCCTAACATGGTCCTCACGAATGGCCCTAGCAAAATGCCCGTCTGCAATTCCATTCGTAATCTTTGTCCAAGTCTTGCCATAGTCATGTGTCTTGAACACATAGGGCTGTCTATCATCTACCTGATAGCGATTAGCCGCTACAAATAAGGTTCCAGGACGATGTTTGGACTCGTCAATAATGCTTACCCTGGAGAACTTTGGTAAATCGGTTGGGGTAATATCTTCCCATGTCGCTCCTCCATTGCGCGTGATATGAATTTTTCCATCATCAGAGCCCGCCCAAATCGTATTGAGGTCATGGAACGATGGCGCCAAGGCAAAAACCGTTGCGTAAATCTCGGGGCCATTCATGTCCATGGTAATCACCCCTCCTGTTTTCCCTAAAGTAGTTGGGTCCGCATAGGTCAAATCAGGGCTTATCTTTTCCCATGATTGTCCATCATTGGTCGTTTTCCAAACGTGTTGTGAGCAGGTATACATGACCTTGCTATCTTGGGGCGCAAACATGATGGGAAAGGTCCATTGCCAGCGTTCCGGTAAGGCCTCTGCGGGTTCGCCGGAAAAGAATCTGGGATATACCTGTATATCTCGAATCTGTCCATTGCTTCTATCATAGCGCGTTAGCAAGGCCCCTTGGCTACCTGCATAAAAAACATCAAGGTTTTCAGGGTGCTGGGTAATCCATCCGCTTTCTCCTCCGCCTACTGAATAATACCACCCTTTGTTATGGCCTCTGGCCTGCATATGCCCCCAACCATCGCTAGGCATGGCCAAAGTGCTATTGTCTTGTTGCGCCCCAGCGACATGATAGGGTACATCATTCGTGGTCATAACATGATAAAACTGTGTGGTCACGAAATCTTGTTCGGTCCATGTTTTGCCCCCATTGATGGTCACATTACCACCTCCATCATTGGCGTTGATCATACGGCTCGGATTGTTGGGATCGATCCATAGGTCGTGATTGTCCCCATGTGGGGTCTGTATAATAGTGTCAAAAGTCACCCCCCCATCGAATGATTTGTACATTCTCGTGTTCAATCCGTAGACGATTTCCTTGTCTTTTGGGTCGGCATACAATCTCGAATAATAAAAAGCACGTTGTCTTAGTTTGCGTTTGTCATTGGTTCTTTCCCATGTCTTTCCGGCATCATCGGAACGGAAAACCCCGCCCTCATTGGCCTCTACAATAGCCCAAACGCGATTGGAATCGGCAGGGGAAACCGTTACCCCTATTTTACCAACAGGACCTTCCGGCATACCTGGGTTTTGGGTAAGATCGGTCCAAGTATCACCTCCATCAACTGACTTCCATAATTTACTTTCGCCGCCACCGCCCCACATTTTCCATGCCTTGCGATACACTTGCCACGTACTGGCGTAAAGAACACTGGGGTTGTTTCTGTCGATAATCAAATCTACCGCGCCAGCCTTGGGACCCACGTACAACACTTTTTCCCAATGCTCACCGCCATCCTTACTTCTGAACACTCCCCGTTCCTCATTGTCGCCATAAGGATGCCCCAATGCAGCTACATAAACCCACTCAGGATTTGTTGGGTGCACCCGAATTCGAGACACAGCCTGGGTTTCCTTTAGTCCTAAGTGCCTCCAGGTTTTGCCAGCGTCTTCAGATTTATAGACACCATCGCCTTGAGTGATACTACCACGCAATTGCACCTCGCCCATTCCGATATATACGATGTCTGGATTGGTTTCTGCAACGGCAACGGCACCCACTGAAGAACTGGTCACTTGACCATCGGTCACGGGTTTCCATTCGTTACCGCCATCAACCGTTTTCCATAATCCGCCTCCGGTAGCGCCAAAGTAATATTCGTTGGGGCGGCCCGGGCTTCCCGTACACCCTAAGGATCGACCTCCCCGTTTAGGGCCTATATTGCGCCATTTTAGGCTGCTGTAAAAGCTGGTGTCAATGACACTATTTTTATTGGATGTTCCGGTTTTTTGGGAAGATACGCTGAAAATACAGCAAAACAGGGCGCATATGCATGCACCGGTAAGGGCCTTTTTCATTTTGGATGGTGTTTCGTTCTATGTCTCTGAGCCCTGTAATGGGCCGCCTCCCTAAATATACCATAATCAGGCGATTATTTCGAAAATGCTTCTGAGCAGGTTCAAAAGGCGCCATTATCACAAGCCGTCTTCCCCTTTTGGTGATGCGACGTACTATCGCGAGATGATTATTTCTATAATTTGGGCTGTGTCCGGAATCTTTTTTAAGGCAATGCTTCCCTAGACACTATAGTAGTTGAGTTGGTAAAGGTGCTTTCCGTTTACCAAGTAAACTCGTGACTCCAGTTCAGATTCCTGCACTATAATCTCTTTTAAGCGCCTTTTTGCCCCTATAACTGTAGTACCCACACTAATGCTTTCCGTCGTGGCGCCTCTTTTGTCCCAAATATGAATGGATTTTACCCTATCACTGCCATAAACATAACCCAAGGTATCTTCTTGAAACAACATATAGCGGACGTCAAAACTTCCTTCTCCGGTTCTAAGAATGCCTGGCCTAAGTTCTTTGGTGGGCCCTTTTAGTTCTTGGCCGATTTCAATTCCATACTACCCATTTTCCTCTATGGGGGGCATAAAATCCATTTCTTCCATAATTGGCCCATCATCGGTCTCGCTAAATTCGGTGTTGATTGCCTTGGGCTTCCCAGATGCTCCTGGGCGGGAAATGTTGTCCACGTCGGGGCCGCTACCTGTTCCATTGCTTTTTGTTTGTTGCTCATTGCAAGATGCCCATAGCCCCAACATCACCAAGCCAAGGATTGGGCTTTTTGTGCGGGCAACCATAATATGGGTTTCAGTAGTGTTATTTTATAATCGATATGACATCATTGTTAGCAATCCCCGCCCCATTGAGTTGGGTAGCCATTGAAAATACTTGGTTGCCACAGCAACGGTCACTATTTCGTTCGCCTAGTTCAAAAACTATGGTTTCGGTATTGTCATCGTCCAAACGAAGGGTATAGGTGGTTACCCCGTCATTTAAGGAAAATTGAAGTGTCTGCGTGTCCCGATCAATAAATAAAGGTTGAGCAGTTTCACCTCCCGAACTTAAGGTCACTTTTTCAGGATCAAAAATGGCATTGGTCCCAAACAAAAGATTGTTGCCATTGGAATCCTGAATCAAAATATCTTTTTGTTGCACATCCAAACAATCGTTGCAATCAGAACAGCTCACAAATAAACCTGCGAGAACAAAACACCCGGTGCGTATCGCCAAACTTTTCATTATGCTTTATTTATAAGGTGCCCAAATACACGTTTTAGTTGCGTTTACCAAAGTTAAGTTTAAATCAAATTCCTAACCCTGTAACAAAACCATGCTTTCAACTACCAATCTAATACCGAGTTTTGTAACTTCCTATATTCAACTGTAAACACTATAAACATGGGTAATTTTCTATTAATACCAATCTTATTCTTTGGGCTGATCATTCTATTCGCCTCTTTTTTTATCGTAAAACAACAGACCGCAGTGGTCGTGGAGCGTTTTGGGCGCTTTCACAGCATTCGTAATTCAGGGCTTCAGATGAAAATTCCATTGGTCGATCGGATTGCGGGTCGATTGAGTTTAAAAATCCAACAACTTGATGTTATCATTGAAACCAAGACTTTGGATGATGTTTTTGTAAAGCTCAAAGTTTCCGTGCAATATGTGGTCATTCGCGAGAAGGTTTACGATGCCTTTTACAAGCTGGAATATCCACATGATCAAATCACTTCATTTGTATTTGACGTGGTACGTGCCGAAGTGCCAAAAATGAAATTGGACGATGTCTTTGTAAAAAAAGATGATATCGCCATTGCCGTTAAACGCGAACTTCAGGAGTATATGTCCGAATATGGCTATGATATCATCAAAACCCTGGTTACGGACATTGATCCAGATGCCCAAGTGAAGTCTGCCATGAACCGCATCAATGCTTCGGAACGCGAAAAAATAGCCGCCCAATTTGAAGGGGACGCTGCTCGAATCTTGATTGTGGAAAAGGCAAAGGCCGAGGCTGAAAGCAAACGATTGCAAGGTCAGGGTATCGCTGATCAACGTCGTGAGATTGCTCGTGGGCTGGAAGAGTCTGTAGAGGTGCTGAACAAAGTGGGCATTAATTCACAAGAGGCCTCTGCTTTGATTGTGGTGACCCAACATTATGACACCTTGCAGTCCATTGGCGAGGAGACCAACACCAATTTAATTCTATTGCCCAACTCGCCACAGGCCGGTAGTGATATGTTAAACAATATGGTAGCTTCCTTTACGGCAAGCAATATGATTGGGGAGCAGATGAAAAAATCCAACCCAAAGAAAAGCGGGGATGCGTAGATTTTTGTGGGTTTTGGTTTGTGTCCCAATTCTAAGTTGGGGCCAAGATCGTCCGTTCTACAATCCGGGAGGTGCTTTTCTTAGTCTGGGCGCTGACAAGGGGCGAACCGCTTCTGTTGCCGCAGGGGATGTTGATGGCGATGGCGATATGGATGTGGTCACCGCCGAAGGGCGTCACTGGCCTGCGGCCAATTTTATCTTCTATAATATAGGTAATGGTGTTTTTCGCACCTCGCGGGTTCTTGATTCGGAATGGTCTTCGTGCTATGCGGCGGAATTAGGCGACTTAGATGGTGATGGTGATTTGGACATTATTACTGGAAATGACCGACATCCAAATATTTGGTATCGAAATAATGGAAAGGGGATTTTTGAAAAAGTGGGGTCCGTTGGGGGGAAAGCCTCCCCAACCCGAAATCTCGCATTAAGTGACCTTGATGCCGATGGCGACCTAGATGCGATTTTTACCAACCGTGGTAGTGCCAACGAAATCTTAATCAACGATGGCTCAGGAAATTTCAATGAAATTATTCCCTTTGGTTCTGATGAAGATTCCACCATCGATATTGTTGCGGCCGATGTTGACCAAGATGGCGCGCTCGATTTGGTTTTGGCCAATCGCGATAAACAACAGAATTTTGTGTACTTACAAAAGGGTGATTTTAATTTTGAAGAAAAGATTCCCTTCGGAACAGGAAATGATGAGACAAGATCGGTTGCCGTTGGAGATTTGAACCGTGATGGTTTTTTGGATATTGTCACCGGAAATCTAATGGGGCCCAACTACATCTATTTAGGAAATGGAAACGCTTTTAATAAACAAATCGTTTATGAAACCGAAGGGTTTGCAACTGCCAGCGTCAAAGTTGCTGACCTCAATAAGGATGGCCTTTTGGATATTGTGAATGCCAATGGGGACGAAATCAACTATGCGTATATCAATTTGGGCAAAAATTCTTTTGAAAAAATTGCCCTAAATGCCAATCAAAAAATGGACACCTATGATGTTCACCTAGTAGATATTAACGCAGATGGATATTTAGACATTTTAGAAGCCAACTCCGGTGGATTGAACCTCTATTATCTCAATAGGTTTGGGAGAATGGAAAAAGACGAATAAAGCCGTTTTCCGAGCACTTACCTCCATAGCCCATCAAATCAGCGCGGCCACAAAATAAATGCCCTTAAATCCTCTTTAAGCGCTTGGTTTTCAATAGAAAATGCCGATTGATATATTTTATCTAATTGGTTCTGCTTATAACGTTGGTTTTTATATTTTTTTAGAAATATTGACCAATTCCAAAAACAATTCCATTGGTGGTGTCATTGCCGATGCCAAGACCATAATCCAATCGAAACACGGCATTAAAAATCCGTTTATGGATCAGCCTAAAACCCAATCCTGTATAAAATCGGGTGGAGGTGCCATCAAAAAGTTGTGAGAAGGACTCGCCTGGATTTCTCCAAGTTCCGGCATCCACAAAAGCATTGCTCTGTACCACAAACCATCCTTTTTCATAAAGGGTGTGTCGGTATTCCGTATTCAAAACAATAGCCGCCGTACCCCGATCGACCACATTTCCCACGCCACGTATGTTTAATTGGTTATCCAACGTAAAAGGCGCAAATGGGGAATCTTCATTGCCAATGGCCGCCGCTAAACGCAATCTATTTGCCCAATTCCCCCTGGAGCCCAATTTCTTGTAGTAGATCAAGTCATTTCGTAAGGACAAAAAGTCCCCTAAAAATTCCTCTCCGGGCACATCGCCATTAAGTTGTTGTATATATTGGGCCGTAAATTCGTTTTGCACACCATCAAAATATTGGTAATCAATATCAAAATTGACATAGCGATAGACTCCACGATAAAATATTTTGTTTGCCTCTAGATTCAATGGTGCCCCCAGTACAGGGTCCTCACCTTCAAAGGCATAGGTCTCTTTCACAAACAATGCGCCAATTTCAGCCTCATTGTTAAAATCAAAGGAAAAGAGCACATTGCCCTCAACCTGTCTGGAATTAAAGCGATAGTCTCTTTCTCCCTCGTCAAAAAATATGGGTTCTTGCCTAGTGATGTCTTGGTAATTAAACCCTACTCCCACTTTGTCACTGAACAAAAAAGGGTGCTCCCAAAAAACCCCGTAAGAATTAAAGACATTACGTTCAAAATAGCCCCCAAGCAATTGGTTGTTCCCCAAAAAGTTAAATTCAAAGGCAGATAGGCGATAGGCAAAACTGCCATCATTGGCAGTATTGATTCGGAGCCCTGGAATTATAGTGAAGTTTTCATCAAGAATATAAATCAGTTTTTTGCCCAGGGACGTGTTCACCACACTGTCCTTTGCATTTGCGATACCCGGAAGTCTGTTCAATCGCTCAATGTCCTTTTGAATCTTTATAGAATCATAAGCCTCTCCCGGGCGAACCTTCATTAGGCGTCTTAAAAAAGATTCCTTGGTTCGTTTAAGCCCCTGAAAATCCAATTCGGTGACCGTTTGTTCCTGAGCCGAAAGAAAACTGAAAGACACCAAAAACAAAATCCAAATGTGCTTAAGCATAGTACTTTTTTTCAATAGGACGTACCAAGTCCATAAAACCTACAGGGAAGATGCTTTAATTGCTAGAATTTATTTTCGCCCAAGTATCCCGAAGTGGGACCGTACGGTTAAAAACTAACTGTTCGGGCGTAGAATCGGTGTCCACATTAAAATACCCCAAACGTTGAAATTGAAATCGATCACCTGGAGATACGTTTTTTAGGCTTGGTTCCAAAAAGCCTTTTATCGTCTTCAATGCATCCCGATTTACAAACTCCAAGAAATCCCGGTCTTTATGGCCGGCCGGGTTCTCATCGGTAAACAAACGATCATAAATTCTAACCTCCGCTTTAATAGCATGTGGAATGGACACCCAATGTAGGGTTCCCTTTACCTTACGAAGGCTTTCTTCTGTACCGCTACCACTTTTGCTATTGGAATCATAGGTACACTGTACTTCCGTAATATGGCCCTCGGGGTCTTTTGTACAAGATTCCGCCTTAATGATATAGCCATTCTTAAGACGAACCTCACCGCCCAATTTTAAACGAAAAAACTTTCTGTTCGCCTCTTCCCTAAAATCTTCTTGTTCTATGTAAAGCGTATTGGAAAAAGGAACCTTTCTACTTCCGGCTGATTTGTCTTCTGGGTTGTTCTCTGCATCCAACCACTCCTCTTTATCTTCTGGATAATTGGTAATGACCACTTTTAAAGGATTTAAAACAGCCATTACCCGAGGAGTTATTTTGTTTAGGTGCTCCCTTACATGGAACTCCAACAAGGAAACATCAACTAAGTTCTCTCGCTTTGCAATACCAACGGTATCCGCAAAATTTCGAATGGATTCGGGGGTATAGCCGCGTCTTCGTAATCCCGATATTGTGGGCATACGCGGATCGTCCCATCCCGAAACCACCCCATCTTCAACCAGTTTGAGCAATTTTCTTTTACTCACAACGGTATGGCTAAGGTTTCTTCTTGCAAATTCACGCTGTTTTGGTCGAAGTTTTTCTGAAGATACCAACTGGTCCAAACACCAGTCATATAGTTCTCTGTGAGGTAAAAATTCTAAAGTGCACAACGAGTGGGAAACTTGTTCAATATAGTCTCCTTGGCCATGAGCCCAATCGTACATCGGATAAATACACCAATCGGTATTTGTTCTGTGATGTGCCTTCTTTAAAACGCGATATAGGATAGGGTCACGCATTAGCATGTTGGGGGAAGCCATATCAATTTTAGCACGTAGTACGTGAACACCCTCGTCAAATTCCCCGTTTTTCATCGCTTCAAAAAGGACAAGGTTTTCGGCAACGCTTCGATTCCGATAGGGGCTGTTGGTCCCAGGTTCCGTTGGGGTTCCCTTTTGTTGGGCCATGGCTTCAGAAGACTGGCTATCTACGTAGGCTTTTCCCGTTTTGATCAAACCAATTGCCCAATCATACAACTGTTGAAAGTAATCTGATGCATATCGTTCTTCAGCCCAAGTAAAACCTAACCATTCCACATCCCGTTTAATGGCCTCGACATATACTTTCTCTTCTTTTTCGGGGTTGGTGTCATCAAATCTAAGGTTCACAGGGGCCTGATAATTTTCTCCAAGCCCAAAATTCAGACAAATGGAACTGGCATGGCCGATATGCAAATATCCGTTCGGTTCGGGGGGAAAACGAAAACGAAGTTGATCATTTGAGTATTCGTTTTTAAGATCTTCCTCAATAATATGCTCAATAAAATTTAGTGATTTCTCTTCGTTTATCATGCCATAAATTGAGGAGCAAATGTAGTGAAAATGGGCATTTTAACGATGTTTTCAAATTTCTCATTAAAGAAAATGGCGTTTTCACAACAGAAAAGCGGGCAACCACAACAATAACTTCCTCTTCAGCCTAATTATTAAAATATTTGTTTTATGAATACCTTAATGATATTCAGCCCCAATGGCACCTACTAACTAGAAAAATGCGTGATGGCATCCCCAAAGTGTCATCAACTTAAGCTAACATACCATGAGACCTAAAATGCTAAAAAAAATCCTACAGATGGCTTGCTGCTTGCTTATTATGCAAACGGTCGGCGGACAAGTCTTGAACAAACCGGCTGCAGCGCCCAACCCAAACTTGGGCAGCCCAGACCCTTGGACCGCAGCTTGTGCTTCGGATAGTTTTAATGAGTACTTTGTTAATTTTACCTGGAACCCCAGTCCTTCTTTGGTTGATAGCTCCAATGAGTTTATTCTCGAGCTCTCCGATGCTAACGGATCCTTTGGTACTCCCACGGAACTGGCTAGGGTCGGAGACAGAAACACAGACTTCGATTTTGATTTCCAGGTTGCCGTCCCTCAGGATGCACAGGGCGATAACTATCGGTTTAGGGTAAGGAGCACCTCTCCAGCACTGACCAGTGAACCCTCCGATCCTTACGCTATTTATTTCATTGGGTACAGCGACCCCATTTTAATAAGCCAAGATGGCAATGGAACCATCCCTCCAGGAGGCGTTATCCAAATCTGTGATGGGGGTTCGGTCACTTTAGCAAGCCACAATGTTCCTGACCCTCAAAACTATGTATATAGCTGGTATAGAAGTGGAACCCAGCTATCAGAAAATTCAAATCAAATTACCATCAATCAGGCGGGAATGTATTTTGTGGAGGTGGATTATGGTGCCGCGTGTAGCGGTTCGGCAAATACCCTTTCCAATTCTATCGAAATCAATGTTGGAACCAGCCAGGGCATTGCAATAAACACACCATCCCAGACCACTCTGTGCCCAACCGATATGATTACCCTTACCGCAAATATCACCGGGATGGGATACAGTTATACGTGGTATTTGGATGGGTCGCCCATTGCAGGACCAACGGTAGATGGCTCATCTTACACTGTTGATGGTGGTGTCGTTGGTTTTGAGGGAAATTATACGGTAGGGATATCTGGAACTGGAATCTGTATGGAGGAAGCTGCTCCTGTTACGATATCAAGCCCAGGAAGTTTCACGGTAACGAGATTAAATGCGGAACGCATGGTATTACTGCCCGGACAAAATGAAACCCTGTCCGTCAGCACAGATGCCACAAGCCCAGCTATTCAATGGCACCGAAATGGCAATCCCATAAGCGGGGCCACCGGTTTAACCCTAAGTGTTTCAGAAACAGGAGTGTATTATGCGGCCGTTACTGAAACGGGAGGGTCTTGCGGTTCTTCTACCAAAACATCAGAAACCACTACGGTGGTAGAACCCAACAATTTTGACCTAACCATTACCTACAATGGCAGTTATGCCAATTGTGCAAACAGTTCCATAGTGTTGGAAGTGGATAGAATTACAGCTACCGAAAACGGAAACACCTTTGATGTCACTTCTCAATTGATCAATGATTTCAGTTATCAATGGTTGAGCGAGGGTGTTCCCGTCTCAGGAGGAACCGGCTCATCGGTTTCTCTAGCATCTTCATCTGAGAATGGAAATTATGTCCTCGATGCTGCTTTGGGTGCCTTTTCGGCAACTTCAAACACCCTTGAGGTGGTGCTAAACTCTGGGGAAACCCTTACCGTTGCCAATTCTGGAAGTCAGCTCTGTGATGGGGTAACAATTACCATTTCCACTGGCTATGACTTAAATGGCAGAACATTTAGCTGGAACAGAAACGGGCAGTCCGTTGACTCCTCTTCATCAGAGCTCATAGCGACGGAAGAAGGGGTGTATCAACTCTCTGTTATGACCGATGGATGCCCCATCCTATCCAACGAAATCACCCTAAGTCGTTTTGATGAGTCGGTGATTACCGTAGATGCCGAAGAAAATATCATTTTTCCGGAAGGCGAATCACAAACCGTTACTGCCTCCGGGGGAACCTCATATGAATGGTACGATTCCCAAAACAACTTGATTTCAGCATTGAGCTCCGTAACCCTTGAGCAAGAAGGCGGCTATGTGCTGGTCGCCACTATAGACAACTGCCAAGTGAGCCGAGCTTTTACTGTGACCTATAGGGATGACTTCCAAATACCCAATGTCATTACGGCCAATGGGGACGGTATTAATGACTTGTGGGTCATTCCAAATACCTACTCCAGACAATCTGATATTACCGTAATCATATACAATGAACTGGGTGATGAACTATTGAATCAAACGGGATATGCTAATAATTGGCCACCGTCAAGCCTGGGGTTTAGCAAAAAAAACCAGTTGTTTTATTATAAAATTAGAAGAGCCAACCAAACCTTAAAGCAAGGTACCATCACCGTGATTAGATAATCCAAACCATGCAAAAGTATAGTTCCTTATTCCTTCTACTGTTTCTTTTCTCCTTGGGCACCATAAACGCACAAGAAGAAACCCCTTTTATTGCGTATGATGTTCCATCGCAGAACCTTTTAAAATTTAATCGGTTTCTTTTGAACCCTACCTTTTCAACTGTTAGGGAAGACAAGTCGTATGTCAACCTGTTTCATAGAAACCAATCGGTTTCTTTTAATGACAACAATCAGACCTACTTTTTAAGTTACAGTGGCCGAATAGGGGATAGAAGTGGTGTGGGCCTTAGTTTGTACACACAACGCGAGGGATTGATCAACAACTTTGGTGTGTTGGCCAACTATGCGTATGGGGTAAAACTAAGTCAAAAAAGCAACTTTACTTTCGGCGCCAACTTCTCGTATTACAACAGCGGTTTTAATGAAGGTAGGGCCAATCCAGTAGAGGACGACCCCCTTCTAAATAGCTTGGATGACAGTGCGTTGATTACTTTTCAACCTGGGTTCAACTTGAGCTATGGAAACTTTGACTTTGGTGTGGTTGCGGATAATCTTTTTGATTATAACCTCAAGACCAGTGAATCCATTACCCCGTTTGATGAAAAGACCTTTACCGGACACCTACAATATACCCATCAGTTTAAAAATGCCTCCGGAATTTTGGAAAGTGGTCGCTTAATGCCTTTGGCGCGAGTGAGAAATGTGCAAGGAGAGGATATTTCACTAAGCGGAAGCATGATTCTTGATCTTCCCAAATTGGGTTGGTTACAAGCCGGCTATGATGATTTTTATGGCGCTGCCGCAGGTATAGGCTTTAATCTTAACAAACGCCTTTCCTTAGGATATACCGTTGAGAAAGGACTCTCAAGCAACTTTGAAAACTTTGGGGTCAATCATGAAATTTCCCTGGCGTACTCCTTTGTCCCCAATCTTACCGAAGATCGTGTACTGCTAGAAAAGGGCAACGAAGACTTGGTTAGCAATGAGAACGACGATGTTCCTATTGAAGAATTGAGTCTTACGGAAAAAGACTTAAAAATTGCAGAACTAGAAAAGAAGTTAGCGGAAAACGACGCCATTCTTGATGAGCTGCTATTCCGTCAGGACTCCATTGAGCGAACAAGAAAGTCAGATTTAGAGCGACGCTTCAACACTGTAATGAAAATGGTGCGTAGAGAGACAGAAGGAAATCGGCCGGAGCTTGAGGAGAAGGCAAAACAACTTTATTTCCAGGAAGCCCAAGAAAGTGAAATTGCCCAAAATGTCTCCAAGGCCCCCATTTCCAATAGTGGACTGGCAAATACCACCGCTTCCAAACGGATAATACAACTTAAAAAACAAGAAGATTCTAGCCCTGTTGTTCATAATGGCGATGAATCAAAAGGGCTTGACCGCCAACTTACCAAAACCTCAACTACTCAAAGGATAAAGCAGGTAAAGAACATGGAAGCTCCGGCCAAGGAAAGAAAAATTGAGGTGGCCGCCGCCGAAACCAGAGTGGACAAGACAGTTGCCCCAAAAAAGTACGTTAGAAAAGCCAAGTTTAGGGATTTTTCCATCCCTGATGTGGAGTCCGGTCATTATTTAATTGCCAACGTATACAAAGGAACAAAATACATGAACGCCTTTATTGAAGACCTGAAGGCTAAAGGGGTAGAAGCGGACTACTTTACCAATCCTAGAAACGGCATGAACTACGTATATCTTAAAAGCTTTGAATCACAGACCGAGGCCGTTGCTGCCCATAAATCCAATCTTAGCGGAGAATATTATGGGGATACCTGGGTCATGCGTGTTAGCGGAACGGAAAACACCTCTGGGCTCGCCCAAAATACCAATAGGTATGATGATTCTGTCCTTCAAAAGAATGTGGTCGACAATGGGGTTGACCGCCCCGGGAAACCTTCTTTGCGCACCTATACCCTCAACGGAATAGGTTCGGGTTTCTACATTATTGCCAATGTCTTTGCCAACCCTAATAATGCTACCCGCTTTGTAAAGGAGTTGAACGCGAAAGGATTAAATGCCGGATACTTTGTTAACCCGGAAAATAAGTACCGCTACGTTTATTTGAAAAAGCACCAGGAATGGACGGCCGCCCTGACCAACTATTATTCGAAACTGAATAATGAGTACCAGGAGCCCATATGGATCATGCGCGTAAAACCAAATCAAACCAGCTAATAAAAAAACAGGCGGAAATCTTATTTAGTGATGTTGTGCAGTTCAACGATTATTCAATTGTACAAAACACTAATACCACATTCAGACCGTTATGATAAAAGTGCGACGAAAGCGCTACGAGGACTGAAAATGGGAAAAGATTTTAAGAATGGCAATTCTAGGAATTGCTGCCCAAATCGAATTAACCTAAAATGCCATGAAGAAGTCCTTAGTCCCAATTCTTTTCATGCTTGTATCCATATGGAGTATGGGTCAGGAATTGACTATCCCACAGCTATCCCAATACATTGCTGACAACCCTTTTATCATGTCTCCCACCTATGCTGGTGTTGGTGACCATATAAAAGTTCGGTTGAATGGTTTGACCCAATGGGTAGGTATTGAAGATGCCCCTGACACCCAAACCCTGGCTGCTGATGCCAGAATTGGCAATCGTTCCGGAATAGGTATGTTGCTTTATAATGATAGTAACGGAGAGACCAAACAGCGAGGTTCAAGGGTTTCCTTTGCCCACCATTTAATTTTGGACAGGTATGACGACGAATTTCTATCCTTTGGGCTGTCCTACAATTTCAACCAATTTCGAATCGATATCGAAAATTTTAGGGACAATAATGACCCCAATGTAACAGATGATAGGGCAACCACCAACCATAATTTTGACCTAGGCGTCCTCTATCGTCTGGATAAATTCTATTTAAGTCTAAATGCCTCCAATATCCTGAACAAAGATTTGGCGGCTTTTAACCCAATATTTGAGCCTAATACCTTACGCAATTATTACGTTTATACGGGGTATAGTTTTTCTAAAAACAATAATAGTAAAATAGAGATAGAGCCTTCTGTTTTCTTTCAATGGTTCGAGAATGATGGCCGATCTGTAACGGATTTGAATGCAAAATTCCGTTTTCATGATTTTGAGGACTATTATTATTTAGGGCTTACCTATCGTTTCTTAAACGATCAAATTGGAACACCCCTGTATATTGCGCCAATAGCCGGTTTAAAGAAAAGTAATTTTTATTTCGGTTATTCTTATCAGGTAATTGCTAACGAAATCTTGGGGTATAGTTCGGGCACGCATGTGTTGACCGTGGGAATGGATTTATTCCAAGGCATCAGTAATTGCCGTTGTACCTACTAAATCCTTGTTTTAGTTTACTTTTGCCTACTTCAACGAAACCATGGGCAAAATTAAACTCAATAACATTCGCGTACATGCATGGCATGGCTGTTTAAAGGAGGAAAGCATCATAGGCAGTGACTACAGGGTAGATCTCGCAATTGGCGCCGACTTATCCTTGCCTTCCATTTCCGACAAATTAAACGATACTATAGATTATGTTCATCTCAACAACATTGTCAAAGAGGAAATGTCCCAAAAATCAAAATTATTGGAACATGTAGCCAAAAGGATTTTAGACCGAATCTTTAGGGAAATTCCTAAAGTGGAAACTGCAGAAATATCAGTTTCAAAAATCAATCCTCCCATTGGTGGGGATGTTGAAAGTGTTGCGGTAACATTATCAGCCAAAAACGGGTAGTTCCTGTTTTGGAAAGGAGCATTTAGAGTGCTACATTTGCACCTTGCAAGGCATCGTGGCCGAGTGGCTAGGCACAGCTCTGCAAAAGCTTGTACAGCGGTTCGAATCCGCTCGATGCCTCGAAACCCAGTTTAAATTAAACTGGGTTTTTTTGTTCGTTTATCCGCTCGATGCCTTCCTTAATGTTGAACTTATCCTTTGGTAAAAATCCCTTTACAATTAATACAAGGCCGCAGACCATTAAAATTATTCCAAGCCCCTTTTTAATATAACCTATTCGCTCTTTCGTCAATTTTCTTTTCAATTGCTTGGCCAGTATTATCTTAAATAGATCTGTTATAAAATACGTTCCCAGCACGCCTCCAAAAAAAGCCAGAATTCTATTTGGATCATTATCCAAACTAGGCCCTACCACAATTAACACACCCAACCAAAAAATAAGCACGCCAATATTGATAAAATTCAACAAAAAACCTTTGACCATAAGGCCTAAATAGGTTCCTTTTGAAGCTTTTATCTTTTCCTTTTTGCTGGTTTTCTTCACAAAAATGAGCAAACCATATATTAAAAGGATACTTCCTCCAAAAACATAAAGTCCTGGGGTGTTGCTTAAATTTTCCAATAATTGAAAACTGCTGAAATACGCAATAAATAGGAAAAGAACATCGGCTATTATGACGCCTATATTGAAAAACAACCCTGCTCGAAACCCCTTTGTCGCACTTGTTTCCAATAACACAAAGAAAACGGGCCCCACCATAAAACTCAATAAAAACCCCAAGGGCATGGCCGCTTGTACATCTTCAATCATATCCCCTATTCAATGCGTTCTATTTTTCCGCCAAAAACCGTTTTCTGATCCACTTTTTCTGGATCTCCAAATACTTTTACCGTTCCTCCCGCCTTAACGTCTGCTTTGACATATTTCGTGGCATAAATTGAGGCATTCCCTCCTGCATTTACTTTCACCGTTGTGAATTTGCTTTTAAATTCACTGCCCTGAAAAGAACCTCCAGTATTGATGATGACATCCTGATTCTCTGTAAATCCTTTTAAAACGATATCTCCACCAGTGACCGCTTTGGCCAACAATTGCTCTACTTGACAATTCAATTGAAGTTCACCACTCTCTTGTGCACGAAGATCCAAAACACGTTGTACAATGACATCATTTGAATATATCTGAGCATCTTCATTGATATCTATAATTTTTAAATCTTTGGAATAGTAGAGTTTCACAAAAGTTCGGTATCCACTAAATATTTTGTCGATGTTCATTCTAATTTTAAGAACACCCTTATTATTGACGATAGCAACCTTGGTGGTATTTGCCCCAGAAATTTCTGCTTTATTTACATTTGATTTAATTAGTTCTATAGAAATTCCATCAAAACCCTTTACTTCATCAAACGACTGAAGCTTCATAGTAATGGAACCTTCTTGAGCGTTTAAGGATGGCAGAAAGCCACAAAGCAGAAAGAAAAGTATATTTTTCATAGTTTCTCGTTTTGATTGATTTCCAACTACATAAACTCCTTTCCTTAAGAAATAGTATTAATCTTTTCTACCCAACAAAATAAAATCCAAGTGTCGTTTCACCAAATCAGTATTTTTTACCATTACGATAACCTCATCCCCCAACTGGTACATTTCTTTAAATCGCTCTCCAATTATGGCGTATTGCCGCTCATCAAAGACATAATAATCATCTTTAATATCTCGAATACGAACCATTCCCTCGCACTTATTTTCGATAATTTCAACATAAATGCCCCATTCGGTTACCCCAGAAATGACGCCTACAAATTCCTTATTGGAATGATTTTGCATAAACTTGATCTGCATATATTTAATGGAATCACGCTCCGCATTCGCGGCCAACAGCTCCATACTTGAAGCATGTTGACACTTTTCTTCATAAACCGTTTCATTTTCTGTATTCCCATTATCTAAATAATGCTGCAACAAACGATGTACCATAACATCTGGATATCTTCGAATTGGTGAAGTAAAATGGGTATAAAAATCGAATGCCAGTCCATAATGGCCAATATTGTTCGTAGTATAAACTGCCTTGCTCATACTTCTAATGGCCAAGGTATCCACCAAATTCTGCTCTTTTTTTCCTTTAACCTCATTTAATAAGCGGTTCAAGGAGCTGTTGATGGATCTTGTGTCACGTAAATCTACACTATGGCCAAACCTGGAAATAACCTCGTTTAACGCCATTAATTTATCAATATCAGGTTCATCATGTACACGATATACAAAAGTCTTTTTTGGTCGTTGTTTACCAATATATTCAGCAACCTTTTTATTGGCCAACAACATAAATTCTTCAATAAGTTTATTGACATCTTTAGATTCTTTAAAGAAAACACTTTCCGGATTCTTTTCCCGGTCCAAATTAAATTTGACTTCTATTTTATCAAAAGAAATTGCCCCAGAATCCATACGTCTTTCACGCATGCGTTTGGCCAGCCTATTCAATTTTAAAATAGCTTCTTTAATTTCATTTGAAATTTCATAAGCATTTTCCCTGATCGAAATATCATCAGGAATTCTATTGGACTGGGCTTCTACAATATGTTGTGCTTCCTCATAAGCAAATCGCTCATCTGACAAAATCACCGTTCTACCAAACCATTTGTTGGTGAGTGATGCATTTTCATCCATCTCAAAAACTGCAGAAAATGTATATTTTTCTTCGTTGGGTCTTAATGAACAAGCATTGTTGGACAATACTTCTGGAAGCATAGGGACGACCCTATCCACTAAGTATACTGAAGTTGCGCGATTGAACGCCTCACCATCTAAAATGGAACCGGGCGTCACATAATGGGAAACATCAGCAATATGGATTCCTATTTCGAAGTTTCCATTTTTCAATTTTTGAAAGGAAAGGGCATCATCAAAATCCTTTGCATCTTTAGGGTCAATGGTAAACGTAAGAACATCACGCATGTCCCTGCGTTTCGCTATTTCTTCAGCTTTGATAGACGTATCTAGAGTATTTGCAAATTGTTCTACCTCATAAGGGAACTCATAGGGAAGACCATATTCAGCGAGAATGGAATGGATTTCTGTTTGATGCTCACCTGGCATTCCCAATATTTCCTTAATGGTCCCATACGGTGAATCGGCCTCTTCTGGCCAATCGCCCAACTCCACCAAAACTTTGGTCCCGTCCCCAACATTTTTTGACCGTTCCAAGGGAACAAAAATATCTGTGTACATTTTAGGGTCCGTTGGCCTCACAAATACAAATGCTTTGTGCTTTTCAACTATCCCCACATAAGCATTTTTCTTACGTTCCAAAACCTTTGAAATCGTACCTTCGGGTCTTCTTCCATTTCTTTTGTTTCTCAAAAAGACCTCAACGATATCACCATGAAAAGCCTTGTTTAAATGACTGTTTGGCACAAAGATATCTTGCTCTACATTTTCAACGATAATGTAGGCGTTTCCATTATTGGCCAAGTCCACTCTTCCTTTAATCACAACTTTATCAGAAGGTTTCCTTTTGTACTTACCCGGTTCTCCTTCAACAATTCTATCCTTTGCCTTTAATTGTGCCAAGCGCTGAATTAAATCATTTCGATCCTTAGTATCCGTAATACCCAGCTTCGAGGCGATTTGTTTGTAATTAAATGATTTATTGGGCGCAGCTTCCAAAACCGTAAAAATGCCTTTGGTAATTTCGTTTTTCCGCTGACTTCTTGCCCTTTTTTTTCTCTTGGACATTCACATGAAAGTTTGCCGAAAATTACAAATTATTGAACTAGGCTAGTTTCAAGAAGCAGGTCTGTTTTATTAACATCTAATTAATTCTACTTTCTTTTTATTTGAAATTTTAAAAGCTGAGCTGTAAGAAGTTATGATATTCAAGGATCGACCGAAAAAAAATTTTGAAGTTTGAAAATATGAAAAAAATTTCAATTTAAAGTTTTGAAACGAAATTATTGCTTTGGTGGATCCTCAATGATTTATTATAATATAAGCACGTTTTATATGAAAGATGTGTAAATTACCCATTTTTGCCACGAAGTTTTCCATTTTGAACGTACATGATGTGATGTGTGACTCGATTTTTCTTCTATTTTTGTCAAA
>JBCBZA010000287.1:0-1936 GCA_039815575.1 Bacteroidota bacterium
AGAATGTTATTGCCATCAATGATTCGACCTTCAATACCATACCCTTTGGCACGATCAACCAAATTTTCGCAATTGTACTGCTCTTTCGTGGGGGTAGATAATCCATAACCGTTGTTTTCAATGCAGAACAATACGGGCAAGTTCCACACGGATGCCACGTTCAAGGCTTCATGAAAATCCCCCTCACTGGTTGCCCCCTCACCGGTAAATACAGCAGTTACTTTTTTCTTTTTTCTAATGACATCGGCCAAAGCGATACCATCGGCAACACCGAGCTGCGGGCCCAGATGGGAAATCATTCCGATAATTTTATGTTCTTGACTACCAAAATGAAAACTTCTGTCCCTTCCCCTGGTAAAACCACCGGCCTTTCCCTGCCATTGGGCAAATAGCCGATACAGGGGAACATTACGAGTGGTAAAAACTCCAAGATTTCTGTGCATGGGAAGGATATATTCCGAATCTTTCAATGCCGAAGTCACCCCAACGGATATAGCTTCCTGACCAATTCCACTAAACCATTTTGAAATCTTTCCTTGCCTAAGAAGAATAAGCATTTTTTCCTCTATCATTCGCGGTTTAAGCATCCGCTCATAAAGCCGTAGGAGCAGTTCCGTATCCATACCCCCGCTGTGGTAACGCATATAACAGTACTTGAAGTAATCAAAAGTACTAAAAAGCGTAAGATTCATTACTTTTGATGATTGCTAAAAACGTAGGCCATGAATGCTATTCCAAGTGTAGATTTAAAGGGGTTTTTATCAAATGATGCTAAAGAAAAAGAAAAGTTTGTCAAAGAACTTGGTACTGCTTTTGAGGACATCGGATTCGTAGCCTTAAGGGGGCATTTTTTATCGGATGATCTGGTTGAAAAACTTTACGAACAAATCAAAGGGTTCTTTTCCCTTTCCCAAGAAATAAAGGATTCCTATGAAATTGAAGGCATTGGAGGACAAAGAGGGTATACCTCTTTTGGAAAGGAACACGCCAAGGGACGAAAAGAGGGGGATTTAAAGGAGTTCTGGCATTTTGGTCAATATGTGGAGGATAACCCAAAACTTAAGGCCGAATATCCGCAAAATGTAGAGGTAAAGGAACTCCCGGCGTTCAATACAGTTGGTGAAGAAACCTACAAAATGTTGGAGAAGACTGCCCAATATGTCTTACGGGCTTTAGCTTTGCACCTTAATTTAGAGGAAACATATTTTGACGGGTTCATAAAAAATGGCAACTCCATCTTACGCCCAATTCATTATCCGCCAATTACCGAAGAACCTAAAAATGCGGTACGGGCTGCCGCCCATGGGGATATTAACCTGATTACACTATTAATGGGAGCCCATGGAAAAGGACTGCAGGTACAGAACCATGAGGGTGAATGGATTGACGCCATTGCCCAACCTGATCAGTTGATGATCAATGTAGGTGATATGTTATCCCGTTTGACCAATAATAAATTAAAGTCAACCATTCATAAGGTGGTGAATCCACCACGCGAGTTATGGAGTACTTCCAGATACTCCATTCCCTTTTTTATGCACCCTATTAGCGAAATGCCGCTAAATTGCCTAAGCAATTGTGTGAACGATGAACATCCGAAGCAATTTGAAGATACTACCGCAGGGGAGTACTTGAATGAGAGGTTGATAGAACTTGGTCTAGTAAAAAAATAGCAGTGGACTTACAGGACCAATTAAAAAACTTATTCCCGGACCATATTTCAGGGGAAAGTCCACAGGAAAAAGACGGCAAACCGGACTTTTGGCTTCAAGACGCGCCCATTATCTGCAAATACGAAAAGCGCAAAGGTAAACCGGTGACCCTTTTGGAAGGTTATAATGGCGCGTCTTCGGACTTCAAAAAATTAACAAAAGCCCTACAATCACTTTTGGGTGTTGGAGGAAGTTTTAAGAATGAAACTATAATCATACAAGGG
>JBCBZA010000199.1:0-6183 GCA_039815575.1 Bacteroidota bacterium
AAAACAAAAATCATTAAGGAAAATGCCAGGGCAAGCTTGGAACGAAACAACTTGATCATAAATCGAAAACAGAGGTTCTTTTAGTGTAGATCAAATCCTTGATCCTTAACCAGAATGCGATAAAGAGATAAAGAGCAAATCCAAACCCCAGAGTTACGAAAGTGAGATAAATAAAAGTGGTGCGTACAACTCTTGCCCTTATTCCTAGGCGCTCCGCAATACGCTCACAAACTTCGAAACCTCTTTTTTGAAAGTAATACAATAAATTATAAATCCATCGCATGCCTAAAATTAGCCTTTTCTACCCAATAAATTAGCTCCTACATGACATTGTAGACATCTGTTTTTGCGGCAGTACTTTTTATATAACTGAATTTTAGCTTGACTTTCAAATGCGGACATGGAGGAAATTCCAAGGGTTTGAAAACCAGTAATAATCGTATTCCTCTCTGCTTTGAGCTGATTCATCAAATCCATTAATTGATTGATTTGATTGCGCCCTAGATACCTACTGAAAGAAAATCGAAGGGGAATGACCGCATTGATTAAGATTAAGTTGATGAAGTCTTTAGTCAACTTCTTCTTATTATTTTTTGACGCCTTACCAAAAGTATAATGCGTATCCCAATATGGGCTGGCTTCCACATCAAAAAGCGTAAAAAAGTCATCACTGTTTTTTGCATCCATCAATCTGCCAAACAAATTTGGGCACCTACCATAAACATTGGCCAATTGTGATAATCTAATGGTGGGGAAGTTAGGTGGCCGTAAACCAAAGAAAATAGGTTTTTCACCAATGTACTTTTTTATTTGAAATTTATTCTGGAGAAAATCGAACTCTCCCTTAAGCCTTAGAAAGTAGCCATCTAGAATATTTTCTTGATTTAAAAATCCAGCTATGCCATAGAACAGACTTTCCATATGCATGGTATCTTTTGAGATTTTTCGTAATACCTTACCATCCAAATGTTCTGCCATGGATAAGAAGGCTCCACCATTTTTATCCAACCCAAAGGATTTCATCAAAAGCTTAAAGAGGACCATCTCCCAGTCATTTTTGGTTTTGCGCAGCAAGGATTCAACCAACAGGGATTTTTGCTCCAAGCGCTCCACAAACAATCGTTCCTGCCATTGATGCAAAATAATGTCATCCACACTGGAAACATCCCTCTCACAATTAATGAACTTTCTCTTTTTATTATGTAAAAGTCCTTTGTAGGATGTTAGTAAATTGGCACTTACATAGTGCTTCAATGGTAAGGTTGGTATTTCCGTTCCATCCTTCCTAAAAATGGCCGCATCATCTTCCCAAACCACATGCAGGATAACGTTATCATAATGGATATCCTTTTCATGCCCATGTACATACCAATCTGAAGATTTTACATGGACCTCCAAATTACCTGCCCATTCCTGAGCACCAATACGAATTCTAGCATTAAAAAAATCAGGACCACTGGAAGTATTGTAATGCCCCGCATCAATTACCTCTAAAACCTCTTTGGATGAGGTTTGTAAGGTCAATTTTAAAAACTTTTGATTTTTCCATATATAATGAAGTAAATCTTCACGCATGTAACGAAAGTAGTAATTTGCTTACCATTTTCCTGCGTAGGTTAAATCATCACCACTTGAAAACTTCAGATAGGCATGATGAATCCCATTAATTTGTCGGATATGATGATAATCATGTGCCAACCAATTCACCAAAAACTTTTTGGCACTTCGGGGGCCCACTTCTGGATGATCGACCGTTTGCTGCCAATTTGCCCCTTTTAAGGAAGAAAGCCAATCCACTGATTTTTGTCGTTCAGCAAGAAATCTTTTTACGGTGGCATCGAAATCCTTTTGGTAATAATTCCTCTCAGCAGGCCATTTATGTGGTGAGATAGGTTGTAATGGGAGATTGGGCGTTGTTAAAATGTGATGGACCCTTGCCCTAAAGTCCTCTACTTCTTCATCCAATAAATGACATGCGACCTCAAGCATGCACCATGAACTGCCATTCATAGCAAAGGTGTATTCTTCAAAGGACCTGTTTTGTAAAAGATTTTAAAGATGAATTTGTTCGTATTGAGTTTTTGGATGATGGTATCGGGCCTCATTTTATTTATTCCGTAACCTCACCTTCCCAGTTCATGAAACCACCTTCCAAATTATAGGTGTTTTCAAAACCAACACTGTTCATAATGGCACAGGCCTGACCGCTCCTATTTCCCGAACGACAGTACACATAATAATTTTTGGATTTGTCCAAACTTTCGATACCGTCCAAGAAGCCTTGTCCTAAATAAATATCAATATTTTTAGCGTTGGGAATATACCCCTCCTCTACCTCTTCCTGGGTTCTTACATCCAAAATAAAGGCATTATCATCATTAGTTAGCTGTTCTACCCATTCTTCTTGACTCAAATCCATATTTTAAGAGTTTATATTAATCAAAAATAAAAGTCCGAAGCAATACCCCGGACCTTAAGCTAAAAATTTTTCTTTTTAAACCTTTATGGAACATCCTATGGCACGGGTAGTAGTGACTTTTATTTCCTCCCCGGCCAACATGGCATCAACAGCGTTTTCAACATACTTCTCTTCGACCTGCGCCTCATCTTGATAATTGTCATCGATTGCGCCAATATACCTTACGATGTTACCTTTTTCTGTCTTTTCCAATAGATATACGTGAGGAGTGCGGGTGGCACCATATTGTGGAAATATCTTTTGCCCTTCATCCAAAAGGTAAGGAAAAGTAAATCCTTTTTCTTTGGCCCTTGTTTTCATTTCCTCATAACCGTCCCCTGGTTGTTTGACCGGATTGTTTGGATTGATGGCAATTACCGGCACATCCAAAGGTCTGTATTTGGCATCAAGTTCTATAATACGGTCCTCATAGGCTTTCGCATAAGGGCACATGTTACAGGTAAAAATGACCAAGAAACCCTTGGCATCTTCGTAGTCCGATAAAGATACCATTTCACCATTTATGTTCTTTAAGGTAAAGTCGGCAGCAATATCACCAATGTCGTAGCCATCCATGGGCCCGAATGAGGTTAACAAACCAGAAATGGCAAATACTAGCAAGTAAATTAATTTTTTCATTTTTAAGGTATAAATTTTTCAAGTTCGGTATTTAATTCTTCATAGGTAAAGCCCTTTTCATAAAAGGACCGTCCATTTTTGTTGTAAATTAAGGTCGCTGGAATTCCCCCGCCCCAATTTTCGGCTATTCTAGGAATCCACTCATTCATTTTAGTATCATTCAAAATAACCACTTCCCCTTTTAACTCCTTCTCCTTTACATAAGGAACCAATCTTTTTTCCCACATGGATGGCATATCCAAGCTTACCAGTATCAACTCCACACCATGGTTTTTTTGCTCTTCAAAGGTCTTCTGAAAATAGGGCATCTCTTCCAAACAGGGTTTGCACCAAGTAGCCCAAAAATTGACAATGTAAGTTTTATCGTCTTTTTTATTTAATAGGGGCTCCAAACTTTCATAATCGTAAACGGGATATGGAAGCGCGGTCGACTCATCCATAGCCATGGAATCAATAGTATCAAATTCCGTAGAGGTATTACTTTCCTTTCTATTCCCTGCACAAGCAATGAGAATGGCACATAGAGCGAAGTAAAACAACCTATTTGTCAACATTCGTAAGATTTAATTTTAAAAGTAACCATTGCCTTTTCCACGCCTTATTTTTTTAACAAAACTTTATCGGGAGTTTGTGTTGTGGCAATAAAATGCAACCGTACATTTGTATGTACAATTATTGTAACAACATGAATGTAGAAGAAATCATAAAAACAGAAAAGAAGTTGTCACTTCCTGTAAAGACAATGATTCATTTTGCATTGGTTAGCAATAAAATTAGGGAAGCTTTCGCCTGTGCACTAAAACCCTATGACATGTCCGAACAACAATTCAACGTGTTGAGAATTTTAAGAGGTCAACAGCGCAAACCCGCCAATCTTTCTACCATCAATGAGCGCATGGTTACAAAAATGAGCAATACCACCCGATTGGTTGACAAACTGATTCTTAAAGGATATGTTGACCGGGAAGTTTGTGCGGAAAACAGACGGAAGGTGGAGATAACCATCACGAATCGGGGAATGGAGGTACTTTCGGAACTTGATAGGGTGATGGAGGAAACCGAAAACGAATTGTTACAAGATTTTAATAACGAAGAGCTTAAAACATTAAATCAATTACTTGATAAATTTTGAAATGAGCAATACACTGAAAATTAGAAAATGGCGGTATGCCACCAAAAAATTTGATGCTGCAAAGAAGGTATCAAAGGAAGATCTGGAGACGCTTTTGGAAGCCACGAGATTAAGCGCTTCTTCTTATGGTTTGCAGCCCTACCACATTTATATCATATCCAATCAAGAAATTAAAGAAAAGCTAAAACCTGCCAGCTGGGGACAATCACAAATAACAGATGCCTCACACCTTTTAGTCTTCTCCAATTCAACGGACTTTGATGAACATTTGGTGGATGATTACCTGGATAATGTAGCCAAGACCCGAAATATTGCTCCACAGGGTTTAAAGGGATACGGCGATTTTATGAAATCAAAGTTACTGGGCCTCCCTTCGGAAATCAAGGGAAATTGGACCACCAAACAAGTTTATCTGGCCTTTGGAAATGCGATGCAAGCTGCCGCGGAATTGCAAATTGATACCTGTCCCATGGAAGGTTTTGAACCAGAAACGTATAATGAAATATTGGGATTGAGCGAGAAAAACCAAAATGCCGCAGTGGTATTGGCCATTGGGTATCGCTCAGAAGAAGATGAAACCCAGCACTATGCAAAGGTTAGAAAATCTGCAAAAGAATTATTCACTTATATATAAATAAATCATTAACCCTTTTTAAAACAAAAATTAATTCTAAAATCATGAACAAGAACATTTTAAGTATCGTATTGACATTGGTCTTTGGCATTTCAGCTTTTGCCAATCTTATCGATGAAGAAAGAAAAGAAGTAAATACTGAAAAAAGCACGGTAACCTGGAAGGCATACAAGGTAACAGGATCTCATAATGGCACGGTGGCGCTTCAATCCGGAGCATTGGATTTTGATGGAGACAAATTAGCAGGAGGCGAATTCACTGTTGATATGACTACGATCAATACCACGGATTTAAGTGGAAAATCAAAGAACAATCTTGATGGGCATTTAAAATCTGCCGATTTCTTTGGTGTTGAGACCCATACGACATCAAAATTGGTTTTTACCAAAGTAGAAGCTTCTGGTAAGAACTCCTATAAAGTAACTGGTGATTTAACCATTAAAGGAATTACAAAGCCTATTACGTTTGATGTTTCCATTTACGGAAGTAAAGCTACTGCCACTTTAAAAGTGGACCGGGCTCAGTTTGACGTTAAATATGGTTCGGGAAGTTTCTTTGACAACTTAGGAGACAAGACCATTTACGATGAATTCGATTTGGTGGTGGATTTGGAATTTTAGCTCACCAGGAATCAGGATTTGAAAAACCGCGCGGTATACCACGCGGTTTTTTTATATAAAATCCTTCTTTCATTCTTTTACTTTGAATCCAAATAAGCATCTAGGTTCCGTAAAGAGTTATCCCAAAACTTTTCGTAAAAAACAACCCATTCACTTATTAGCTTTAAAGGGTTCGCATCGGCCTGGCAATAGCGTTCCCTACCCCTCTTTTCTATTTCAATAAGACCGGCATCCTCCAATATTTTAAGATGTTTGGTCACACCCTGCCTTGATATATCAAATTGATTGGAAATTTGGGTAATTGGCAATGCGGTTGTTCCCAAAATCAAGGCATGAAAAATTTGTCGCCGTGTTGGATCTGCCATGGCTTTGAGAATTCCTGTGACGCTATCCTGCATGTACCTCAGCATTCAAAAAGCTACTAAGCCCAGATACGCAATTGTCCCAACCCTTATCAAAGCTATTGAACATGGTTACCGCATTATCTCCTTCATAACCAGCTATTCCAGAATGCTCTAAATATAATTTTGTTTTGCCCTGAAGTTCTTTGAGTGACCATTTTACGGTTGTAACAGCTTTTGTGTTTTGGACCATCCATGTATAAATTAGGGTATAGGGATTCGCTTCCTTTACCTCACCTGAAATCTGGGTACAATTTTCGCCTTCAGAAAAAAAAGTATAATGATATCCCCTTTCCGCT
>JBCBZA010000105.1:0-14238 GCA_039815575.1 Bacteroidota bacterium
AATCTTCATGGCTCAAATCAAGAAATTTGGCCGCATTATTATAAAAAATATTTTCTTTTTGTTCCATGGTCAAGAAGTCGGCTTTATTTACTGTCTCTATACCAAGGGTAATGAGTTGCGGCCACACCATTTGGTCACTACCATACATGATCCGGTTTTCAAAACCGGCTCGAATCAAAGATTTTATATAAAAATTAAACTCTTCAACGGGGAGAATCCAGTTGACTACAGCGATGTCCACATAAAGGTTGGGGTACATGTACATTAATGCTTTTAGTTCTTCGATGTACGGCCACGCACCATGCATAATGTAAAGCTTAAGATTTGGATGTTTGGCCAGAATATCTTCCAGTTGTTTGGGGTGGGCATTATAGGCCCGAATGGCGCCAAAAGCTCTTGGCATAAGACGAATCCCGTAGTTTGGTCCTCCGGGAAACAAATGAAATCCTACGGGGATACCCAGTCTTTCCGCAGTGGAAAAAAAGGCGGATTGTGAAGGCTCATCTGCTCGTATTCCTGTGTAGAAAGGAGATAACTCCGCAAGTGCATGAAGCTTTCCATTTTCAAATTGTGCGTCAATACTGTCCAATCGCGACTGGCCGATGAGAATTACATCTGGTCTGTCTTTATACCATAAATCGCCTGAGGTTACGATGGCCTTAACTATGTTATGTTCTTTAAACTTTTGAAGCACTTGTTTTTTTAATTCTTCGGGATTTTGAACTCCAGCATAGGTTTCTCCGCGCATAGTCGGCGGATGGGTCATACCAAATAACATGCTTTTTTCATAGGCATGAATGTGCATGTCAATGATGGGCCCCTCGTAGCGTTCTTTGGTAACTATTTTTTGGTCATGCTCTTGGGCATTTATTGGAACGATTGAGAGGAAGAGAATTATTAAAAATGAGAGTCGTAACATATCTTTTTATATTTAATTCAATTTAGGCACTTGCATGGTCTGGCAATGAATCCCTCCGCCAAACCAATTGAGCATGAGCACATTTTTTATTCCTATGATTTCTCGATTGGGGAAATACTCTTGGAGTATGGCCTTCATTTTTTCATCGTTCTCTTTTTCGGATTTGGGGAGGCCCTCCTGCCAATATTCGGAAACCAGTACGGCACCATTGGTAATCAAAAAATTGGAATACCCCATGATGGGTACATAGGTGATGGTGTCCCCTAACTGGCTCTGTTGGAAATATTCCTCATCGCCAGGAACAAATGGGAATTGGTATTGATACAAGGACACATCAGGATGGGGTATTTCCACGATGTTGAATTTTTTTCCATTGCTATTGGTTTCCTGCTTTAAACGTTTCAAATTTGCAAAGGAGGCCTCATAATCAGCGTTTAGGAGCGGGGTTTTACCCCTGATTGCGGGGTCAATCGTGGGAATGAGGATGGTACTGTCATTTACAAATCGTAGATAGGCATCCATATGGTAATTGCCACCCTGCCCATAGGTGTTTTCAATTTTATGCCAATTTTTGTCGAGTAACATCGGTTCTTTGACCCAAATCACTTTTTCCAGTGCCAGTGCATCCAAGTATCTAGCCCCTATCTCCTCTAATGACAACTCAGGATTTCTTGTTTTGGCATATTCCTCGAACAGTAGAATTACTTTGCTCGAGGTAATGTAGCCTCCACCTTCGCTATTAAGGTCAATAGGTTTTACCGCATATCCCAAGGAATCGGCCAAATAATTATCAA
The DNA here is from genome assembly GCA_039815575.1 of Bacteroidota bacterium. Classification (GTDB taxonomy): domain Bacteria; phylum Bacteroidota; class Bacteroidia; order Flavobacteriales; family Flavobacteriaceae; genus Croceivirga. The sequence continues at coordinate 1,714 of JBCBZA010000105.1, forward strand.
TTTTTGCTCTTTCAACAAAAGTGGAGTCCGAAAACATTGCTCCACCAAAACCATTATATCCAAAGTCTGCCATTTGATACTCTTTTCCATTGGAAAGCAGGACCGGGCCATAATCACGTATCGAAGCTCCGACCACATCTGGGTGCTGAAAGATGTTGATCTTTTCTCTACTAATGTTGGCGTCCAAAAGCATACTGTCCAGTACTATTCGGATTTCGTCAGAGGGAAGAATGATGTTAACCGGGACATAGTTCGCTAGATTTTTGATGATTTCAATCCGCGCTGGATAATCTGGTGGTAAAGCACCACCACCCCAATTGGTTTCATCCGGAAAATCGATCCAAACGGATTCCTGGGCTGCCCACTCCGGTGGGTAGGTGAATTCAGCTACTTTTTTCTCAATTTTATCGGTGCACGAAAAGGCGAGTATTGCAATGAACGTGATTAAATATTTCATTATAAACGGTTTATGGTTTTTCAGATTTTATCCAATAGGCATATCCCACGAACAAGGGCACGAAAAAAATGACAGCACCGATGGTCTTTCCAGGCAAACTGGGAACAAAGCTGAGCAGAATACCCAGTAGGATGAAGGCGAATCCTATGAGTCCCCATTTCCGATGGATTAGGCCGTTAGCACCAAAGGTCTCGATGAGATAAATGATGGTCAGGAATACCAACCCCAATAAACCAGGCCTGTACAACGACCCGACAGCACCTCGCAATGAAAGAAACAACTCCGGTTGTGTTTCATAAACTTCCAGCGCGGGGCCATAGCTGCCCAAGGTTATGCCAAAAGCAATGACGATTAACAGTCCCAGCAATGTCAAAATGGACCAAAGCAGACTTTTAAAGCGATTGCTGGAATTTTTTAAAAGCAATACAAAGGCTATCGTCTGGAGAAAAAAGCCAAGGAATTGCCAACCCCAAATCTTTTGTAAGCCCTCCCATTTTTTAAAAATAAAAATGGGAACCTCCTCAGGTGGCCTTTCTACCCCAATCCAACCGATGCGATATTCAAAAACAATGGAGGTAAGAATGATTAGAGTACCTGCTGTTAGAATTAGACCTGCTAGGTTTGATTCTGTTTTGATATGGAATTTCGGTTTCATCATAATTACATGCCTTCACTACGGCTTTTAAAAATTACTGTGTTGGGATAGAAATTTTTCCATGCCCATTGGTACACTAAGGTGGTGGGAATTGCAGTACCCAAGCTGTCTTCTGCCCAAGCGGTTAAGCCCGATTGGTCAAAATGGATGGTCATGGTTTTATCCGCCAATTGATATTCCAAAGGAGATTCTTTTTTAAAGAGTTCTTCCAATGGAAAATAGATTGATGTACCGCCCAATTCAATACCCATTCCAAGGTTCTTAGGTTGATGTTTTTCAGCCATATGGAAGTTACCTTCTTTGGGTTGCCATGAGGTGTAAAAGGGCCTTTCAAAAACCAATGAAGGGAAAGCCGCACCCGTGGTATCTTTGTTGATGAGTACTTTGGAATTAGGATATTTTTCCTTCCAATAACCCCATGTTGTTTGAAGGGTAGGACGTAAGTTCAGCTTGGTTTCCTTAAGGTCACCGTGAATCGCCTTTTTCGATAATTGGTTCCATACCGAACCTGTCTTTCTATCCACCATCAAAAGGTTGTTGTTTATCAGCGCCCTGCCGAAATCAAAGCCTTGCGTGTCCCCGGAAATGGTGCCTTCAAACAGCTGTGCCGAACCCACCAATCCGCACCAGGTCACCATGTAATTTTCATCGTTTAACATGAGGTTGGCTACTTCAAATCCTTCCAAATACAATAGCGGCAAAGCTATTTGGGTATCCTCGAGCGTAATTCCCATGACCAGGTCAGCATCGTTCAAGGCCACCTTATTGGGATCGGCAAATTCCAATTTGTCCAATCCCCGATACACCGGCATGTTAAATGCCATTGGTTCTTGACCTGGCCATTCCTGAGCTACCAACTCAATAGTTTTCGAGTCCATGGTTGGAGTTTCTTCCCCTTGGGCATTTTTTGACTTACAGGAAATGAAAGCTAGAAGTACAATGGAGTAATAAATGGGTTGGAATCTGTTCATTTGTATATTTTGTCTGCTGTTATTTTAATTGCACCCTTATTACATATTTAAACGGATACCCTCTTCAGTTTTTTTCTAAGTCGAAAGGCGATGATTGTAGGAATAAGTGCTATCAACAACCCAATAAGCAATCCCTTCCCTCCAATAAAAACAATGGGAACATTGGTATCTATATCATGGCGGTGGTTCCAGATTTCTACAATCTTCCCATCTTTAATCCGAAACACATTAATAATGGGGATATTGCTTGTACCAAACATGATTTTAGACATAAAGGATTCGGCTTTATACTCAAATATGGAGCGTGTGACGACCATATCGCCTTCAGCAACTTGCCAGTCGAGGTTAACGTTCATTTCACCTCCTTCCCAAAATCGATCGGCAACGATTTTTTGTTCTATGGCAGGCTCTGTTACCCCTTTTCTTTCCCCAATGTCGTGCACCATGTATTCATCAGCCACATAATCTGCATACCTGTCGGTGTTATTGGTGGACCAAAGGTCTCTGTAAAAATTGCGGGCGATTTCCTTGTTCTTTTCTTCTAACGAAGGTTCCATTTTCGCCAAAGGAATACTATCCGTTTGCGCAATAAGCATAGGTGATAGAATACTTAAACCCAGAAGTAATATGTAATTTTTCATGGTACGTTTTATTTAATCGGTTACCACTTTAAATTGGGGATCTGTATCGAGTTTCAAACCGTAATAAGCGTTGATGAGGTACATGATGTTTACCAATGGCGCCAACATTAGGACATCTTTCCATTCTATGATGTCCATGACAATGATGAGGAATAAAACCGATATAATCGCGGAGCATACAAGGGCAACTTTACGCAGCCATGGTTGTAAAACCTCGCTTTTGAAGTACATTAAAAAGAGGCCTGAAAAGAACACAAGGTTCCCAAAATTGAAGGTGATGATGGCCATTTGGTTGGCCATGCTAGCCAATTCGAAGGGGGTATTACGATAGCCACCCAACATCAAAGGATAGGTCCATAAAATAATAAATTGACCTATGGCAATAATGGTCCAACCAATACTCTTGTATTGTAAGGCAAAATATACCGCTCCAATGGCCACTAGAATCATAATGAGGAACTCAGCCCTCCAATGTCCACTGTAAATGGTCCAGTTGTCATTGACAAACTGAAAGCGTTCGGCAAGCCCTTCTGGGCCGGTCACCATTAAATAGATATATAGCGCAATAACGACGTTAATTAAGAGTGATCCCAAGGACCAACAAATTTTAGCTGTTTTCATACGATTGAAATTTTGGTTGTTACGGAAGTGAAGCTATCCAGAAGTCCCTTGGATGATTATCACCCATCTCCCAAAACTTATCAGATATGTAACATTGGCCTTAAAAGCCGTAAAATGGAGGCTTTTAATGGTGTTTAAACTGCTTGAACTGTAAGTTTGCTAGGTCTTGGCAGGATGTTTAGAAGGACTTGCCCCAAATTTTTGGGTAAAGCACTGGGTAAAATAGGAGACACTGTTAAAGCCACAACTATAGGCAACTTCAGAAACGGTAAGGCTTTTATCAGCAAGTAAATCGACAGCGCGTTGTAAACGGATGTCACGGATAAATTCACTAGCTGAAAAATGGGTCAATGCCTTGAGTTTTCGATGCAGTTGCATGCGACTCATACCTATTTCCTGCTGAAAGGCTTCCACGGTAAATGCGGAATTGGAGAGGTTGTTATCAACAACTTCAAGTGCCTTTTTGATAAATGCCTCTTCTGGGGATTTTACCCTGATTTTAGAAGGGGCCAATCGGAGGGTTTGCTCAAATTTCTCCCGAAGCTTATCGCGCTGATCGATGAGGTTTTGTACGCGGACCATGAGCTCTTCATTATCAAAGGGCTTGGTCAAAAAGTCATCTGCCCCTGTTTTCAATCCATCCAATTTGGTGTCTCGATCCGCTTTTGCCGTGAGCATAATGATTGGGATATGGCTTGTCTTTTCATCCGCCTTAAGGGTTTGGCATACTTCAACACCATCTGCTTCGGGCATCATAAGATCCGTTATAATAATATCAGGAATAAATTGTAACGCATCTGTAATGCCTACCTTTCCATTAATCGACTGTTTTACCTGAAACGTATGTTCAAGTAAGGAGCGCATGTGGTTGCTGAGGTCGGGATTGTCCTCCACAAGCAAGACTACTTTTTCGGAAGTGTGTACTTCGTTATCGGATTTAGCTAATGCCTCTGGTTTTGTTACCTGGGATGGTTGCACATTTTTCTCCGTTTCATTCCCAATTTGGTGAGGTCGATACGCCGACTTTTGAATAGGGAATTTCAAGGTAAAGGTGGTGCCTTCACCCAACGCACTATCCACGGAAATATCGCCATGGTGAAGAAGGGCCAATTCCTTGGATAAGGTAAGGCCCACTCCCGTACCAGCAGTATTGGGAGCATTCTTTGCACTTTGATGAAAGCGTTTGAAAATAAGCCTGAGGTCTTCTTCAGCAATGCCGCTGCCATTGTCTTCAACGGAAACTAGGGCATGCCCATTTTCCACTAAGGCTTGGACCTGAACTTCACCTTCTCTAGCGGTAAATTTAAACGCATTGGAAAGCAAGTTGTTTAGGATTTTCTGCACCTTATCTTCATCAAAAAAGGCCGTTTCAGGAGCTTCTTCAAATTGGGTAACAAAATGGACTTTTTGAGCTACGGCAAGCGACTCGAAAGAGGCACTTACTACCTTAAGGAATTGCTTTAAATCCCCTTCTTGTACCTGTAATGCCAATTCCCCAGCTTCTAATTTGGATAGATCTAACAGCTGATTGGTCAAATTGGTAAGTACCTTGGCATTTCGGTGAATAACGGACAGCGCATTAGCTGTTTTTGTATCGTTTTTCTGCCCCATAAGTTCTTGTAATGGACTTAAGATTAGGGTCAGCGGGGTCCGAAACTCATGGGAAATGTTGGTAAAGAAGTTGGTTTTTAACGTATCGAGTTCTTTAAGTTTGGAATTGGCCCGATTTTTTAGCTGGTATCGGTTATACACCACACCTATAAGCACCAACAGCAGAAAGGCTGCTAGGATAAGATAATTCCGAAGATTGGTTTGTTTTTGAATTTTTAGGGAAGCGACCTCGTTTTCGGCACTTAATAATTCAATTTCTTGTTGTTTCTGTTCATTTTGGTATTTCTCCTCCATTTCTGCAATGTTTTTGGCGGAAGTTGCAGACAGAAGGCTGTCATCCCTGGTTTTTACTATCTGTAGGTACTCAAATGCCTTTTTGTAATCATTGGTCGCTGCGTACAAATCACTTAGCCTTGATAGGACCCAAGTTTGCATGTTGCTTTCATCCAATGCATCAAACTTGGATTTGGCCTCTAAAAAATATTTTTCCGCATTGGGGTAATCCTTCTTTTTATAGTAGGCTAACGCTAACTGATAGGTGGAATGGGCTTCAGTAGAACGCGAATTGATTTCATTTGCGATGGATAAGGCTTTTTCATACTTTGATATGGCTTGGTCGAACTCTCCCAGTTCTACGTGGACTCTGGCCAGATATTGCAGGGTATGGGCCATCATGGTCTTATCATTGACCGCTTCAAAATGCGCTAGTGCCAGCCCAAACAATCTTCTGGCCTCTGCAAATTCCTTTAAATTGATTTTTAGTGCACCCATTTCAGACTGCACTAAAGCAGTCATACGTTTTTCCTTTCCAGCTTTCGCTGCCTGTAAGGCTTTTTGATAATATGCATCACTCTTTTCGTAATCCCGCAACAGATCGTAAGTGGTTCCAATGTTAAGGAAGGATTTTGCCCTTTTTCTGAGGTCAGAAGTATTGTATTCCAACGCTTTTCTATCAAATCCAATGGATTTTTCATAATTATTACGGAAATAGGCCGTATTGGAAAGAATCGTATAGAATTGAGTCAAGCTCATAGAATCTATGGGTGTCTTTTTGGCAAGTTCTATCCCTAAAAAAGCGATGGAGTCTGCTTCATTTAATCGTTGGAGTGAAGAAAAGGCACTTCCTATGCCAATAAACGACTCTATAATTCCTCGTCGTTGATTCAGTTTTTCGCCAATTTTTTGAGCTTTTCGGTAGGTTGTTAGTGCACTATCTTGGTAGCCCGTGGTTTCAAAGTATTCCCCTTTTGCCAAAAGGCCATCAAGTTGCCCTTTTTGAAAATTTAAAGTTGAAGATAGCTCTAAGGATTGCTCCAAATATTGAACGGCTTTATCCTGTTCTTCGAATTTTAAGGCTTCGTAGAGCTGCAAATAGGTAGACACCTTTATAGTGTCCGACTTTTGTTTTTTTAATACGGTCCTTAAGGAGTCAATTTTGGATTGTGCTGCTAGGGTAAGGCTATTCAATAAACAGATAAATATGATAGTAGCTCTCCCTTGCATCCAAGTGTTTTTAACACCTTTAAAATAAGGAATGCTGTCGAAAAATAAAACGTGTGGCCACGTTTCACTGGACAAACCTTAAAAAAATAAATTTTTCTTGGTGTTGAATCCCAAATTTTACCATACTCGCAACTTGCCGCCATTTTTAACGACCTTTTACGGATAAGGAAGAATCCTTTGATTAATGGGGGTCCTAATCATAAGACAACCCATGACCATAGGGATATAGGGGATTGTTGGAATCATAGGGAACATCCTCTTTTTGGTTCACTACTGCTTCTACGGATGAAGGAATTTCAATGGGAAGTTTTCCGGTGGGATTGAACTTACCGAATATCAACTCCAGTATAATGTCGTCCTCACAATCAAAATCCGCAATCACAGCTTGGCTTGCTGCATTGATGTCAGGAACTACGGAGGGTCGGGTCATTTCCAAAACCGTTACCGTGGGTTTTGACATGATTAATTCCAAGATTTCTGTTTTTTCATCTTCGGGAAAATCCAGTCGTCCTTGGGGGATAAACCGTTCCAAGAGGTCATCACCCTGGGGAGGGGACGAAGGGGTGGGCAATTTTTTTATAATAACATCGGCATCAGCAGCATCTGAAACAATCTGTGGATATTGTTTTTCCAGTCCTTCCGTCATCCCTTCGACATAGATTTTTTTATCTGACGAAAGGGGAAGAAAATCATTTTGATTTTTTAACAATACCAAGGCCTTGCGCTGTGCTTCCCGTCCTTTGGTAACAAAGTTGGGATTGCCAATAACATCCAATTTGTCCGTATCGACATAGGGATCATCAAAAAGCCCTAATCGAAACTTATCCCGAAAGATTCGACGAAGGGAAAGGTCCAACCGCTTTTTTGAAATGGCACCTGACTCTAATAACTGCAGTACTAAATCTGGTCTTGATTCGCCACCAAACATATCGCATCCAGCATCCAATATTTTCTTGACCCGTTCTTTTTCCGATAAGTGTTCCACGCCCCATGCCGAAGCCGCTTTTACGGGCATGTCCGTGACCAGTCCCCAATCGGTGCATACTACGCCTTGAAAATTCAAGGAATCCCTTAATAAACCGGTAATGATTTCTTTGTTGTATGCAAAACCAACCTCTTCGCCCGTCTGACTGTTTGGGATACCATAGTATGGCATTATCTGGGCGGTTTTGGCCTTAAATGCCCCATCAGTAAACGGAATAACATGGTAATCAAAATTATTACCGGGATAGGCCTGCCCCTTGCCCGAGGCAAAATGGGAGTCCCAACCATCTTCCTGGGGGCCTCCTCCAGAAAAGTGTTTCGTCATACATGCTACACTGGTATCCGATAGGCTATCGCCTTGAAACCCTAAAACATAAGCTTCGGTCAATTTTGCTGCTAATTCGGCATCTTCACTAAAACAACCATTGACCCGTGCCCAACGGGGTTCAGTGGCCAAATCTGCCATGGGATGGAGGGCCAGTCGCAAACCTAGGGCCAAATATTCTTGACGGGCTATATCTCCGAATTCGCGCACCAAAGCAGAATCTCGTGTAGCCCCCATGCCCAATTGTGAAGGCCAGCGCGAATAAAAACTGGATGCGACACCAGTTCCGGCATCAAAACCGGCCCCATGCCTAGGATCTGTGGCGATGGTTACAGGTATCCCCAAACGGGTACGCTCTGCCAGCTTTTGTAAATTATTGTTCCATGTTGCCGTTTCCATTGCTGATGGGGTCGTCATGATGTTAAAATGATGCATGTTTTTTTTCAACACCTGTTCCGGAGTGGTCTCCAATAGCAATGAAAAAGGGTTCGTAATGGAAGGTACTTTGTTCAGTTCTCCATCACTGGCCATCACGGTCATATGTATAAAAAGGGAACCCGCTTTTTCCTCAAGGTTCATCTGGGACAAAAGATTATCAATACGAGCTTCTATATCCGCATTTTTGTCCTCATAGACATCCAATTTACCATTTTTATTCAGGTCGCGAAAGGTTGTCCCGTTACGGTTCAGGGTAGGGGCTTCTACACCTGCCAGACTCATATGTGATGAAGCTTGAACCTTCCATTTGATCCAAAAACCGAGGTAGACCAGCAGTAGGAGAAGAACAAGCCCTCCCAAAATTTTCCCAGTAATGCGCAGTATCCGTTTCATCCAATATTTTATTAAATTGACACAATATACTGATAATTTTATTATTGTATTTATTTGACACAATAAAACATGGATGACCTAACCCAATCCCAAATAGCTGATTTTGAAGACCAGGTAGCTGACTTTCTTCCCAACCATTCCTTGGATTGTGTTATTCTAGGATATGAACATCAACAGCTAAAGGTCCTGTTGCTGCAATGGAAAATAAATGGTGCTTGGTGCCTGCCCGGTGGTTTTATCTTTAAGGATGAGGACCTTACAAGTGCCGCTCATAGAGTGTTACGGGAACGAACCGGGTTGCGACAGCTATTTTTAAACCAATTTCATACGTTTGGCAGTCAAAAACGGGCAGCGCATCCCACAGAACGGGAAGGCCAAATGATTCGTGAGCATATGACCCAACTTGGTTTTAGAAATCCCGAGGTATTGAAATGGTTTGATAATCGTTTTATTACAACAGGGTATTTTGCATTGGTAGATATTTCCAAGGCACAGCCCCAACCTGATTTTTTAAGTGCCTCGTGTGAATGGAAATCCGTGGATTCCATTCCTAAATTGATTCTGGATCATAATGAAATTTTAGGGAGAGCGCTTGAATACCTGCGTATTCAATTGAATTATCTACCCATAGGGCTTTCTTTGCTACCAAAGAAATTCACCATGCAAGACCTTCAAAAATTATACGAATCCATTTTGCAGAGACCCTTGGAGCGAAGTAATTTTCAACGTAAAATCCTTAAACTCAACTTTCTTAACCGCCATGAAAAACAAATGACCGGAGCTGCCAATAAGGCACCCTATCTGTATTCATTCAATGAAAAAAAGTATCATGACCTACTGGAAAATGGGATAGGGTTTTTATGACTGGTCCTTGGAATCTATAATTTTTACCATGGGCCATAGGCGAAACCTAGCTTTATTATTGTTCCAACTGGTGAACAAATTTCAAAATCTCATCACAAATAAATTGTGCACTCTCCTCAAGGGAAAAAATGGTGATATGCCCACCCTTTAGAAAAAACACTTTTCCATTACTGGAACAACTGGCCATTTCCCGTTGCATTTTTGCCCTTTCGGTCCTAATGAATTCAGGGTCGATTCCCATTTTTCGAAGTAAGGGTTCATTCAGGTTTGTACCTGCAAAAATTCTAATGGGAATGGTATCGTATGTACTGATTTCTCTGGACATTTCCACTAATTTTTCATAACCCTTTTCCTCTTCCAAATACCCTCGGATATAATTACCATTTATCACGTAATCTTTATACCCCTTAATTACATTTTCGGGTAATCCCGGGGCCCATAGTAGAGGTCGTTTGCTAAATCCGTTGTATAAATTCAACAACCCTAAATCACCTGCAACCACACCTATTTTATACAAGGCGTCCAGATATTTTGGGCCTGGCGGCATTTTTAACCGATCACTTTCATCCGGATGACCAGAATCCAAGAAAACCAGTCCTACTACTTCGTTAGGGTATAATTGCTTAAATATGCGAATGAAGTGGCCGCCATAGGAATGCCCGGCCAATACGTAAGGGGGTTGTTCCCCCGAGATTTCCAATAACTGGTGAAGTTCTCTGGCTATGGTTTCCGGATCTCTGGGTTCGTTGCCAGCCTCACTATAACCAATCCCCGCACGGTCATAACGCACCACCCGTATGCTGTCTTTGAGCAATTCCCCCAGCCAGTAATAATATTCACTGGGCGCCCCTGCGCCTGATTCAATCACTAAAGTCGGCTTGTGATTTTTTGCCCCCACAGCATTGATGTGCAATTTGAACCCGCCTACATCCACAAGCCGACCTGGTGGTTTTGGTTCAGGGGAGAAAAGCCTTGATATCAATCCTGCTAGTATCAAAAGTAACAACAGGGACCCCAAAGATACCCCGGTCCATTTTAAAATGTTCTTTATGGTTTTCATAATGTAAGTCGGAGGTTAGATTATTGGATTCGATTCAGACTTAAATTCATTTCGGTTCCCGCACGATTAAATGTGACGAACCTTATGCATTGTATTTTTTATTGATTTTAAATGATTGCCAATGGGATTCCATATGAAAGTGAAAAACTTGGTATACAAAGACAACAAGTATGTCAAAAAGGGTGGTTGCCCCTTGTTGATACTTCTCCTTCTTTATAGGTATCGTAATCAAATCCAATTGTCAAATCTTGGACATCGATAATTCCTCCCCATTTGGATTTTGTTTTGCAATTTTTTGTACTTCCATTTATATAAATTCCAGCGTAATAAGAACTCTCTAGCTGTAAGTTCTCAACCTCAGCTGTTATGTATATATTGGAGTGGTGTAATGACTTCAAATTCAGATTTTTATTTTTAATGCTATTTAGGGCATATATCCTACTTTTCTTTGAGGCTTTGATATATCTGATGGTAGGTAGTTTAATTTGAACCAGAATTTCGTTAGAACCCCTCTTATTGCAAGGAGCATTTATTTGTAAGAGGCCTTCCGAAACTTCCATTGTAATACATTTTAAAAGACCTTCATTTGCTTGTACCTGAACTTTTTGATTTTCACCTGTAAGCACGTGAAGCGTTATGCCATCACTAATGGATACACGATCAAAATATTCCGCAATAATCCATTCTTGATATATGGAATAGCTTGTTTCTTTTGGTTCTAGGATTGTCTGAGCCGCACTAATCGTTATCTGAAGAATAGAAAGAAGTAATGTGCCTATTTTTAAATGAATGGAATTCATGTGGTATGGATTTAAGAACTCAATCCAAACCTAATGATAGCACAAAAAGGAGTATAATTATTTTGATAAGCATGTCAAAAATGAGCATAAATACATTAAAAATTAAGATGTTATGGGTTGGTCTAAAAAAGGGACTCGTTGGACAAAAAAAAGGAAGTGTTTGTCACAATTTCTGATAGAATAACACCATCAACATTATTTTTGTTCCTTAAAAGTCAAAAAAAAGATGACCGAAGGTTCGACAGCATCCCAATTGGGAGATTTAATCAGACAAAATAAGCACTCCGTGTATATTGGTTTTGCTATCGCCGTAATGATTTTACTCGTCCTATTTGGTTTTGAGTTCTGGTACTACATCCTAAATAATGGAAAATTTAACGTCATTATTTTTGCTACAAATACCATTGGGTTTCTACTGATTTGGCTTGTTAGTGCTTTTTTGGTAGCCAGATTGTCGGCGTATAAAGTTCTAGGGGTATTTTCGTTATTGGTCATCGTTGTTACTACCCTTGATTACCTTAAATTGCCTATAAACAATCCTATTTCCATGCCCTCTTTACTACTTTTTTGGTTTGGCATAGCCTATTTGCTAATACCTGAATTTATTAAAAGGCACAAGGTAATTTTAGTAAGTATGTATGGAGCTGCACTCCTCTATTTTTATATCTTCAGAACAGCAGCAAACTATGAGGAAGTACATGTTAAGGTCCTAAGCTATTTTCTGACCATTACTATATCCTTTACTTTTATAATTTGGATATACCAACAATTGAATTGGCTTATCAGCGTAAAACTAAATCAGACCCATGCCGAACTACAGCTGTTGAAAAGTCAAGTAAATCCACATTTTTTCTTTAACACCTTAAATAATTTATATGGTCTGGTGGTCGAAAAATCAGAGCAGGCCCCTGAGATGGTTTTGAAACTTTCTGATATGATGCGCTATACCATTTATGAAGGCAAAGAGGACGTTGTGAGTTTGACCGATGAAATCCAGTACCTAAAAAACTACATTGAATTGCATAAAATCCGACACCAAAAGAGTGTGGACATACGCTTTGAACATGATGTTCAGAGCGACCTTAAAGTGGCTCCACTTCTTTTTATCATTTTACTGGAAAATGCTTTTAAACATGGTGTTGAGGGCCTCACGGAAAATGCCTTTATCCGTTTAGAACTAGTAACAGCTCAAAAACAGTTAG
>JBCBZA010000282.1:0-2163 GCA_039815575.1 Bacteroidota bacterium
CCCATAAAGATCCGATAATGAAAGTGCCCCTTGAACAAATTCCAACCCTTTTCCTTTGGTGAACGAGGCATAGCGATGGTCCAGTAAGCTTTCGTAGTTGGAATTATTTATGACGGCATCAGCTACCAATAAACCTCTTGCAAAGGTATCGGCACCGCCAATATGGGCGATGAACAGGTCTTCCAAATCGGTGGAGTTTCTCCTGGTCTTCGCATCAAAATTGATTCCTCCTCCCTGTAGACCGCCTGATTTTAGAAAGACCAACATGGCCTCAGCAATCTCAAGGACATTGTTTGGAAATTGATCAGTATCCCATCCATTTTGGTAATCTCCACGATTGGCATCAACACTTCCCAACATTCCGGCGTTTGCCGCTACTTGCAGTTCATGTTGAAAGGTGTGTTGGGCTAGGGTAGCATGGTTCACTTCAATATTCAACTTGAAATCGTTTTCCAATCCTTGCTCCCGAATAAAATTGATGGATGTGGCCGCATCAAAATCATATTGGTGCTTCATGGGTTCCATAGGCTTCGGTTCAATAAAAAAGGTGCCTGAAAAGCCATTGCCACGGGCATAATCCCTGGCCATCCTCATCAACCTACCAATATTGTCCTGTTCCAATTTCATGTCGGTGTTCAATAATGACATATAGCCCTCACGACCGCCCCAAAAAACGTAATTTTCCCCATTCAGTTCTATTGTAGCATCTATGGCAATCTTTAATTGGGCTCCGGCCCTAGCAACAACATCAAAGTTGGGATTGGAACCTGCACCGTTCATGTATCTAGGATTAGAGAATAAATTGGCGGTTCCCCAGAGCAATTTTACCCCTGAGGCTTTCATTTTTTCCTTGAGATAGTCCACTGCTTGGATGACTCTTTTCTCAGATTCTAATAGGGTAGTTGCCTCATCCACAATGTCATGGTCATGGAAACAGTAATAGTCAAAACCCATCTTGGAAATAAATTCAAAGGCAGCGTCTGCTTTTTCACGTGCTGCCATTATCGGGTCAGTGGCCGTTGCCCAAGGGAAGTTTTTGGTCCCCGGACCAAAGGGGTCCCCACCTGTTCCACAGAGGGTATGCCAGTAGGCCACGGCAAACTTGAAGTGCTCACGCATAGTTTTTCCTGCGACCACATGCTCCGGATTGTAAAATTTAAAGGCTAAGGGATTGTCGGAATCCCTTCCTTCATATTTTATATCACCAATTCCCTTAAAATATTCCTTCTCTCCTAATACTGCCATAATTTATCTATTTCATTTAATTGTCCTATGAAGTTCTTTCTTCCACATATCGTACGCTTTTTTAAATGCGTCGTTTTGACTTTCGGGAACGTAGGTCATGCTGTAATCATTCTGAACAAATGAAGAAAACTTTTGATATCCACCTGAGTGAACAATACATGCCCGAGCCGCTCCTACTGCTCCCGTTGTGTCGTAAATTTCTATTTCTTTTTGAATTAAGGTCGCAAGGGTTTTTGAAAAAATTTCAGAACGAAAAAGGTTATCATTACCTGCCCGTATTGCTTTTGGGGCAATTCCATCACTTTGCATGATTTCAAAGCCATATACAAAAGCGAAAGCGATTCCTTCTAGAGCTGCCCGACAGAGGTGCCCTTTATGGTGCCTATTCAAATTTAGGCCCAAAATTCTGGTTCCAATTTCCCTATTCTTAAATATCCTTTCAGGACCGTTGCCAAAAGGAAGTATGCATACCCCATCAGAACCTACTTCAACCTCAGAGGCCAGATGGTTCATCTCTTCGTAAGAGGAAAGCTTGAGATTATTGAGCAACCATCTATATTGTATGCCCGCACCATTTATGCATAAAAGCTTGCCAATTTTTCTGTTCCCCTTAAAATCATAGTTGACATGGGCAAAATTATTGACTTTATCATATTCGGATACGTTTAAATTATCCGTTATGGCGTACATAACACCAGAAGTCCCTCCTGTGGCAGCCACTTCTCCTGTATGAAGCACATTTAGTGTAAGGGCATTGTTGGGTTGATCGCCAGCACGGTATAGAATGGGTGTTCCAGGCAGTAGGCCACTTTCTTTGGCCCCCTTTTGGGAAACCTTGGATTGTTCAGAAAAAGTTTCCACCAGCTCAGGAAGCATATCCGAGTTAATTTTCAAGTAGTCTGAAGAAAACGCATCAGA
>JBCBZA010000200.1:0-6141 GCA_039815575.1 Bacteroidota bacterium
TTATAAAATTCTGATTTTTAGATGCTTAAATCTTAAAAAAAGAATTGTCACAGAAAGAAAACATCCGTGATAACTGTTTTTTGGTCGTAAGGAGCATCAAAATTCACCTTCTAAATTCTAGAAATGTTGGAAATGTTAATCGTGTTATCAGATTCGGCCGAGTCGATTAACAAAAACGTAAAAGTGCAAGTATAGCAAAACCTATGAGTGCACTTAATCAAAAAAACAATAACCTTTAATTATCTTAAAAATGAAACGAGTAAAATTATTAGTTATAGCCACCTTATCATTAGGTGTTTTTTTAACAAGCTGTGATGGCGATGATGGCATCGACGGCGTCGATGGTATTGATGGAGTGGATGGCCAGGATGGGACGGACGGCCAAGACGGAGCCGATGGCCAAGATGGAGCTGATGGCCAGGATGGAACTTCATTCGTAGGTGCAGTATATGCCATGACCAATGGAGAGGGTCAGGTACCTGGAACCGTAGTACAGGGACCCAATACTGTAATTGCCTACGGAAGGAATGCTGATGGTAGCTTGACTCCCATAGGACCCTTCGCCACTGATGGTAGTGGTGGAGATTTTGATGGTGGTGAAGGATTAGACCCACTGATTTCTGCTTATGCGCTGACCAAAACAGATGACAATTCAAGTTTATTGGCTGTAAATGCGGGTAGTAATACATTGACAGCATTCAATATTCTAGGGGATTACTCTCTTGAAATAGCCGGAAGTCCCGTAGATACTGGAGCTTTAGGACCAAATAGCATTGCAACTACTAGTACAGTACTTGTTGATGGAACACGGGCCCTTATATATGTTTCCAATATTACACGACAAGAATTCTTGGCCGATGGAGAGCCAGGTCACCAAGGAACCATTACCGGATATTGGTTATTGGACGATGGTTCTTTACAACCTATTGCTGGGTCTACCAGGGAACTTCCCATACGTCCGTCTGCGGTACAATTTTCACCTGACGGGAATTGGTTGGTCGTAGCTTCCATTAATTCTGGGGCCGCTGGACTAGCCTCTGGAAGCGAAGACGAATTGACTGTTTTTGGGGTAAATGCGGATGGTACTTTGAGTGCTTCGGCTTTGGGAACGGGTACTTCTACCCTAAGAGGAAATACAGAGGGTAGAAACCTACCTTCCGCCATTGGTTTCCAAATTGTAGGTAATAATTATGTAGTAGTCACTGAAGCAAGAGAATTCCAATCTGATGGTGCCCCTCCAGCTTTTCCAGCCCTTCAGGACGGATCGGTCTCCACATGGCAAATACAGGGAGATGGCAGTTTAACACCCATTAGTCTTGATGTTGCCTCGGGTGCGAACAATACGGGAAGAACAGCTTGCTGGTTGGATTTCACTTTTGACGAGAACTATTTTTTCGTATCAAACGCCATAGAAGCAGGACTGGCGTCATATAGCTTTGACAATGGTGTGGTTACCTTATTGGATCAAACCGCGGCCCAAGGCGTTGGAGCAACAGGCAACACTACCGATCCTGGTGCCGCCTTTGGAACCACCGAGGGGTGGATCGATATGTGGATAAGTGATGATGGTCAATATCTATACCAGTTATATGGACTTGATGGCACCATAGGAATCTTTAAAGTTAATGGAAATACGTTACAACAGATTGGTGAAGAGTCGGGGAATCTTCCGGACACCAATACCCAAGGAATTGTAGCGATATAGTGTGTTTTAATTGTTTTAAGACCAGAAGGAAAAATCCCTTCTGGTCTTTTTTTTCTTTATTTGGAATACGAATGAACAAAGATAGTGTTATGGTTATATGGAAAAAATGAAAAGTATATCGAGGCTAATCCAAGTCAAATCGCAATCCCAAAGAAATATTTCTTTGTTCCACTGGGGCATCCCGAAAAATTGGATTTAAATCATACTTTACATAGAAAAGAGCACTACCAACACCGGTGTACGCACTTAATCCGTATATCAAATCGCTTGTATTATAGTCCCTTTTCAATTTGTCCTTAATTTCTTCCCCGTCGCGAGTGTATTTTAGTTTTTGTCGCGTACCTATATTGAACCCACCATAGCCACCAATCGCAAACCTGAATTGTTTTCTAATAGAGTACCTGATTTTTTCTTCGGTTCTGTAAAACTTGGAAGGACCAAATTCAAAATGTATGGGGACAACCAGGTTATCCATCCTAAGTTTTGATTTTTGTAATTCTACATCAAATTCCTGTAGCTCCGTTTGATCGCCATTTTGAACAAAAAATTGGTTTCCTTCTGGTTTTAGTCCATTAAACTGAAAGGACAGACCGTAATGAAATCTGAGCCAATTGGAGTTGTTAAATACCCTAGTCCTCCATTGAATACCCATTTCAAAAAAACGACTTCCTCCTATTCTATAAGGTGAATCTTCCAAAGATTGCCCATCGATTAAGGCATTGTTAAGTCCTATGGCCCATACAAAATCTGAACGTGTCCTACGGTCATATTTAACAGGTCTTTCCCAATCCCTCTCCCTAAAACGTATGCCCAAAATTCTATAATCTTCATCGTCGGAGCCATCCGTAAAATCGATCAATGTGACATTTTCCCCTTCCAATATTAAATCATCACCCCCTTCATTACGCTCCAAAAAAGCAATCTTATTATCTAAAATCGCCAAGAGGTTCTCCATATTCATTGCTCGTTTTCTTGCCGCTTCTTCCTTAAGTATTTTGGCCTCATCTTCGGTAATCAAACCTCTTTCCAACCGCCCATTAATAGATTTCACTTCTTCCTTTAAAGCATTCTTTTCGCGCTTGGTAACTGCCTCTTTCTGCCGCTCCAATTTTTTTATTTGTCTTTGGACCTGATCTTCTTGGGCATATCCACTAGAGTAGCACCCTGCTATCAGTATTACTATAAAAAAAACAGTGATTTTTCTCATGATGATTTTGATTTTTGACCGTCCTTTGTCAGCCCCATACTTCAATTACATGCCGTATAAGTAGGGGCTCAAACAAAGGTTGGTTTGATTGATGAATATTAATTATCGCGGTCGGCCACAGCAGTACGTAGCATAAAGAACCCTTCTTTTAACTTAATAAATAATGGATTTCGTTGATCATCGTACAATTCCAATTCTACTTCGTTCAACAAGGCCATGGCATCTACCTTTCCATTTTTTTCCAAAGTTTTTTCAGTCAAAAGTTCCCTTTGTGCTGCCATAAGCAATGAATCTATCTCTTTATCGGAAACGACAATGGAATTGTGCTCCATGGAATTGACCTGGGCCAATATCTTTTCTAACTTATCATTAATGGCCAAATCCGTTACCCCTTGCACATCCTTTAGGGGCTCCTTTTCATGGGACACTTCGTTTTCCACTACTTGAATGCTATCATCATTATTTTTGGTTTCTAGTTCCCGCCCCTTATCCAACGGAACTTCGATGATTACTACTTCCTGCGGGCTTTCCAGATTGTTATCGTGCTCGGCATCAATTTCCAAGGTTTCCATTGTCTTGGTTTCCTCTTTGGCCACAACAGTTCCCTTATCATCTTTCAAGGCGTCCGCAGGGTTAAAAAATCCTATTGATAGGAGTATAAATCCAATTATTCCAGCAGCAATGGCCCACCAATATGTCTTTTTTGGAGAAGCGCCTTTTTCAGCACCCAACTCTTCTACAATTTTGCCCCAAGCTTGTGGAGAAGGCGAAATCTCACGGTTTCGCAATTTATCTTTTATGTGTTTTTCCAACTTATCCATATCATTTCTACTTCTGGGTCGTTCTGTAGGTCACCCCCTTCAACTTTAAATTTTCTTGTAAAAGCTTCCGTGCTTTAAATAACTGTGACTTTGACGTGCCTTCAGAAATGCTTAGCATTTCTGCAATTTCCTGATGTTTGTATCCTTCCACAGCGTACAGTACAAAAACCATTTTATATCCCTCAGGCAACCCATCTATTAAGTCCTGTAAATATTCTACATCCATTAAGGACGTATCTGAAACTGCCTTTACTTGATTGTTTTCCAACACATCATCATCATAAACCACAAATTGGCGTTTTCTTAAAAAAGAAATGCTTTCCCTTACCATGATTCTTCGAACCCACCCCTCAAAACTTCCGCGATGTTCAAAAGAATTCAGTCCTTTAAACACTTTCACAAATGCGGTGACCATTACATCTTCGGCATATTGCAGATCCTTTATGTATTGACGACAAACACTCAACATCTTAGGGGCAAATCTGTCATAAATAGCCTGCTGGGCCCTCTGATTTCCAGAAATGGCTCGTTTGATCAGTTGCTTTTCATTACTATAGAAAGAAATGACTTTCAATGGTTCTCTATTTGTCTTCTATTGCTAAAGACGAAGGTAATTTTAATATGGTTGCCCGGAGTGATAAAAAATTTAACGGTTAAAAAAGGAAGTGAAAAGTAAATTGGCAAGAATCTAGGATCTAACATCTAGCGAACCTACTTCTTTCTATCTACCACATAATTGACCATAAGGGTCAGCGCCGCCTTGTAGTCAGAATCAGGGTACTCGTTTAAAATCTCCAAAGCCTCATCCTTAAACTGCATCATTTTGGAAACGGCATAGTCCAATCCTCCTTTTTCCTTGACATAAGAAATGACTTCTTTGACCCGTTTCTTATTCTTATTGTGGTTCTTTATGGAATTAATAAGCCATTTCTTTTCTCTATCACCACTATGATTTAGGGCGTAAATTAATGGAAGGGTCATTTTTTGTTCCTTAATATCAATACCTGTGGGTTTACCTATACGTTCCGTGCCATAATCAAAAAGGTCATCTTTTATCTGAAATGCCATGCCACACAGCTCTCCAAACCTTCTAAAAATCCGAACTTCCTCAGAATCGGGTTTTACTGAGGCTGCTCCCATACTACAGCAGGCCGCGATTAGGGTAGCCGTTTTTTGCCTAATGATATCGTAATACACTTCTTCGGTGATATCTAAAAGTCGGGCCTTTTCTATTTGGAGAAGCTCTCCCTCGCTCATTGACTTCACTGAATTTGAAATGATTTGGAGCAAGTCATAGTCCCCACGCTCCAATGCTACTAAAAGTCCCTTGGAAAACAGGTAATCTCCTACCAAAACAGCGATTTTATTTTTCCAAAGGGCATTGACAGAAAAAAAACCGCGGCGTTTATAGCTTTCGTCAACCACATCATCATGAACAAGGCTCGCCGTGTGAATCAGCTCAATTATCGAAGCTCCAGTATAGGTACGCTCTTCCACCCTGCCATTATTCAGAATTTTTGCGGTCAGGAAAACGAACATAGGTCGCATCTGTTTTCCCTTTCTATTGACGATATAGTACGTTATTCTATTGAATAGTGCTACCTTGGAAGACATGGAATCATGGAACTTCTTCTCAAAGAGTTCCATTTCTTGCTCAATAGGTTCACGTATTTGCGCAGCTACTTTCATGCAATCTTCAAAGATACTTATCCCAAGGTTTTAACTTCGCATTATAATGGAATTTATCGCTTATTGGCTAGATTCGTCGATATAAAAAATGAAGTATGAGAACAATACAAGTAATACTATGCATTCTTATTCAAACCCTTGTTTTTGGACAGGATATTTCAGTAGGAGGTATGGATATCACTTGGGAATTCATGGGAACCGATGAAATAAGATTCACGGCCACGGCCCCCGACGATGGCTGGGTAGCACTAGGTTTTAATGATAAGGATGATATCGTAGGCTGTAATTTGATCATGGTTAGCGTACACGATGAGGCAATCATATCCGAAGAGTTTTTTGTCAAGGGTGTAGGAGATCCCAAACCAGTTTATACGGTCGGGTCATCTTCTCAACATCAAGTCACTGCCGGAAGTGAAAAAGGAGAAAAAACCACCATCTCATTTTCTATGCCAACGGTCAAAATCGATGACAAGCACTATAATTTACGAAAAGGGGATGTTATCTGGTTGATATGTGCGTATAGTATGGAGGATGAATTTGACCATCATTCGCGAATGCGCAAACACATAAAAATAACCCTATGATCAGACTTTATTCGCCAATTGTCCGCAGGCCGCATCAATATCCTTTCCCCTTGATCTTCTTATCGTAACCGTAATATGGTTTCTTTCCAAAGTTCCGACGTAACGTTGTATCGCCTCTTCTGATGCCTGAGTGAA
>JBCBZA010000079.1:0-17423 GCA_039815575.1 Bacteroidota bacterium
GGTGTAGTTCCCGTCAAAGTCGGTCTGGGTACCGTTGGAGGTCCCCTCCACCACAATGTTGACACCAGGCAATGGCAGACCGTCCGAGTCCGTCACCGTTCCTGAAATTGCCTTTTCCTGCCCATAGGAAACGGCCGTGCACATCAGCACGACCAAAAGGGACAGAAAACTAAGTTTCCGTTTCATAAATTTTGAGTTTTAGTTAGAATTTTAAAAGGACAATTGAGAAAGGAAGGGCGGGAGAATCTGAATATTGATAGCTAATTCAAATAATCAAAAAATGAGAACAAAACTTAATTTGGTCTGTTGCTACATGGCAAGGCCTCTCACCGCCCAACCTTTACAATTGCAGTGTGAAAGAAGTAAATAATGGGATTGACGATGTTAATGCTTAAGAACCTTAACAGTGCACCGAAATGCCCCGATAATAGTTAACAAGCCGCGTAATTAAGAGATTAATTGGCCTCTCCTGTATTCTGAAGGCGTAACTCCCTCCACTTTTCTAAATGCCTTGTAAAAGGAAATTCTGTTATTAAAACCACATTGATATGCAATGTCCGAAATCGTAAGATCTGGATTCTTACTGTTTAATAACAGCTCTTTTGCCTCCTGTATGCGATAGGAATTGACAAAATCGAAAAAATTCATTGAAAAATGTTCATTGATGATCTGTGAGGCATGATGTCTTGAAACATCTATTAATCCTGCCAAATTATCCAATCGTATGTCCGGATTGAGATAAGGCTTGTCCGAAGTCATAATATTCATTAATCGATTTTTCATCTCCCGTGAAAAATCATCCGACAGTCCTGTTTTTTCATATTTTATGAAGGGAATCACCTTGTGGATTGGAGTACCATTGAATATGGTAGGGTGCATAAAACCGAAATACGCAGTCAGCCCAACAAAAAAGACCATGGCATAGGTAATGAAATAGTCGTAATTGGGCTGCATTAATGAGGTATACGTCAAAACATAATATGCAATATTTGCTATTGCAAACGTCACATAGGTGGCACTGATCGCCGTAAGCCATGATTTCATTTCAGCATCTGCCTTGAAGTACTTTACGAACCTAAAAAACGTAAAAACGCCATATAATATCACCAAAATGGCAAGGAAAAAGCTGAAATGTGGAATGGCGTTGACATAATCTGAATAAACACCATTCTTAATAACCTCCACTTTTTCCTCTCTAGAAAGCAGATAGAACGGCAGGCATTGATAAATAGAAAGAACTAAAGGAATACCATGCAACAGGTCTTTCCACGAAAACCTTTTTTGAGCAACCGTTTTTGCAATGTAGAAATAAAACAATGGCCCAAACAGAGTAAAAGGGATATCATCCGTAATATGAAGATCTACATAAAGGGACGTGCTAAATTCCGTCCAAAAGAGGACGTAGAAAAATATGGTATAGGAAAACAGGAAAAGAAAAAGCGCAAAAATCAGGTTGGCCTTCTTATTAAGGCTTTTTTTTATAATCAAAAATATTGACAGCAAAAGAGCTTGAAAGGAGAAGAACAATAATAGAATTTCCCAAAAATTCATATCCTTTTTTATTTAAAAGTAGAGAATAGAATACAAAAAAAATGTTACTCCTTATAAGACATAACACTAAACCTGGGAAGAGGGAATCCATATAAGTCCCGGAAACCGCCATAATTTCCAAAGTCTACCGCTTATTAGAAAGGTTAAACCCGAGTAATTCTATTTGGAGTCCAATCGCTTGGTTGGATCATGCAAAAAGGCTTTATTATTTGTCCAATAGGTGATTTCTCCTAAAATGGAAGAGCACCGCAACAATTTGTACAACGTCTTCTACGAAAATAAATCCACATTGTTCATGCATGATGTTTACCCAAGTTCAACCGCCGTTGCTTCTATTATCTGACTAAAAATTTTCCCACTCAATATTTCCCTTCTCCGTTGTAATAGAATTAAATTTTATGGAGGCTACAAATGACGGCAGGTAAAAAGTGTTATTTCCAATATAATACGCCGGTCCCATCCTCGCCTTATCAGGCTTTCCATTACTATCCGTAGCAACACTAAAATTGTTGTTTTCGTCTTTTGCCAGCCAAAATTTCCAATTAAAATCAACAGCATGATGATATCCTAGAAACCTTTCCGGATCTTCCATTGTTTCCTTTTTTGGAAATTCAAACCTCAAATCTTTACCATTAAAAATATCCCCGATGTTTTTCCCAATATTCCAAGCTGCTCTGGAATAATTGTTGGATAGTACAACCACGTAGGTGTTGTTTTCAAAATATATTTTAGAAAAAGCGGCATATCCAGGACTTCGCCCTTGGAAATAATAAATAGCATCCTTTTTATCAGGTAATTCCGGTTCTATGTTGAGCCTTCCAGTAAAATATGTTCTAAAAAATTTAAATATATCCCTAGGTGTAGAAGTAAGGCTCCCTCCTGCTAACTTAATATCCGGATTCCAATGCAACGATTTTTTAAGGCCACTCCCATCGGCACTGGGTTGATATCCATAGGCTTTATGTTTTACAACATCTTGCTGATTTTCCATAAAGGTAGATGTCATATTTGCCGGTTCAAAAACGTATTTTGATAGATAATCCATATAAGACAATCCACTGGTTTTCTCAATAATGTAGGCCAGCATAACATATCCTGAATTGCTATACGATCTTTTTTCTCCAGGTTCGAAATCCAGCGGTTTATCCTTGAACAATGCAATAATTTCATCAATTGTATAGAACTCCTTTGCCAATGCATCATAATTATAGTAATCATTTATATGGGTAATCCCCGACCTGTGATTTAACAAATGATCTATTGTAATCTTTTCTGCATTTTTAATACCATTGTAATATTTACTGAGGTAATCTGTTTTCTTAATCTTCCCCTGTGATTCAAGGATATCTATAGCTATTTGGGTGATAGATTTCGTAAGTGACGCAATTCTGAATTTAGTATTTAACGAATTTTCCACGTCATGTTCATAGTTCGCCTTCCCATAACACTTTTCTATCATTATATCATTACCCCTGGCAATTAGAATACAACCGCTAAAACAATGGTTATCCACAAAAGGCGCTATATATTCATCGATTTTCAATTCCATTCCCTGCGAATAACAGAAAGCCGGAAAGAGGAATAGCCAAATAATTTTTTTCATGGTTTTAGTCTTTTGTTGTTTTTAAATAAATATCAGAATGAACGGTAGATATAAATATGGATGGTCCTCCTTTGTTTAATGTTCCGATCATCCATTTCTTTATGGATGTGTAGGTTCCATTATCCGTATTTTTATAATAACTTTTGACCTTGGGGGTTAGCTGCATATCAAAGTTTGAATAGATACCCCCTTCTATTGATAGGAGGTTAAAAGAAACTGATGATTTTTTTGGGACGCTTACTTCAATTTTGCCATTCAGGCTTGTTATTGATGAAGGTGCTTTTTTATCTATTTCGACAAAATCGACGGCGACATTTCCGTTGGGACAAGAGGCTACCACCGAACCATTAATTCCTTTGATGTCTATTTTTCCATAATTACTTGTCACATCTAATTTACCATGCACTGCATCTACAACTAAATTTCCCTTATTGGTAACGATGGACATATCAGATGAGCTCGGAACGTTTATCACAAGTTTTTTTAAGCCCTTGGAAGAATAACTTTTAATATCCAATCGATTCTCTGAGTTCGTAATGTCAATATCGAAGGCATTGTTGCCTAAGCGCATAAAGCCATTTTTGTTTTTTGTTGTCTTTGTTTCGGTTTTTAAAGAATCCAATTGAACGTCGATTATAAATTCATTCTTATCATGGCCAACTATTTCTATGCTGCCAGACTGCAGGCTTATATTTACAAATGCATTCCTATATGCGGGATCAATGGGCAGTACAATAGATTCTTGGGCATTGACACAAAATGAAATTAGAGCAAGTGTGAATTTTAAAAAGGCCGTTGGTTTCATTTTCCTATTATATAGATTTCAATGTTTTGTTCACCAGCTCGTTAGGGCTTTTAAGGTGTATTTCCGCATGAATATTCTTTAATTCATTCCTATCCAATAAATAAATCAGGGCATTTAGGATTTCCAATTGAATTAGAGGTGATTCTTGATGGTTGATTGATTTAATTAATCCATTTTTTATCAAATCTTTGTCCTCGTGTTTTAGCAGGTAAGGAATCAAAGCCAATCGCACATTCTCGTTGGAGTCATTGTTAAGGGAAACCAATAAGGTCTTAGCAAGCTCTGCATTAACTGCCTCTAACTTCCCAATATATTCGATTCCCTGAAGTCGTTCATTTGCCAAGGGCTGGTTAAGTAGAAGCAGGGCCGTATTTTCATGAACGGTTTCAAGGTTTTCCTTTAGTTCATTTAGAGCAGAAGAACTGTCATGAATTGGGAAAAAATTCCCTGCAAAATATCCGCTAATAATTAGAATAATACTTGCCGCTATTTGGCCAAATTTTTTCCCTGCATATTTCTGAAAATGGTTCCTATTCAAATAGGTGTTAAAACGATTGGTCCTACCCTCTGGTATCGTTAGATTTTTAAAACTGCCCAACAAAAGAAATTCTTCCCTGTGCATAAAAAGTTCTTCCTCTATTCTTCCGGAAAAAAAATAGTCAATCAGTTCAGGTTCCTCTTGGTGGTTTGTAGTACCCTCATAATACTTATCCAGCAATATCTTTATTTCTTTTTTCATTATTCAGAATTTTTAAACTGTTCCTTAAGCCCTGCCTAACCCGTGAAACTATCTTCCTTAAATTATCATGTTTAAGCTTGGTTACCATGGATATTTCTTCATAGGAATACCCTTCAATCGTTTTCATTACAAAAATGAGTCTGTGCTCCGCGTTTACTTTTTCCAGTAAATTGAATAAAAGGCCTATTTCATCCTTTTTTGCATAGTTTACCCCGTAAAACTTTTTACTCTCAGATAGCTGTGGTAGTATGTTTTCTTCAAAAAACTTCTCTCTCCTTAATACATCTAAACACAAATTCTTGATTACGGTTACCGCGTATGCCTCAAAATTTGCAGTATTCCTTAATTTCCGCCTTCTTTCCCAAAGAATCATTAAAGCCTCTTGAGTCATATCAGATGCTAAGTCTTTATCAAAGACAATGGAAAGAGCCATCCTGTATAACTTGTCTTCCAAACCTAAAAGTTGTATCTGAAATTTGTCTTTTACCATAGTGTCTATATAAGGAATACTTATAACGAGGCTTTTTGTGACACTAATAGATGACTTTAAGTGCCCAAATGCAGCGTTTATGGTTCTTGGCGTTTGAATAAAATTTTTAAGGTTTCCACTGCAAAGGTTTCCTGTGGGGGATAATAATGTCCTTCAAAACAGAATTTCGATCAGATACATAGTATAACAATGTATTTTGTTATATATTAGCCTCATGGATGCAGATTTTTTTCCTAAATGGAAATCCCAGGTAAAAAAAGGTACGTTGACCTTAATCGCATTGAATACTTTAAAAGGACAAGAATATTATGGGTATGAACTCATAGAACACATTAAAAGAAACACAGAATTGGAGATAGCGGAAGGGACATTATATCCTTTAATGAACCGGCTGAAAAAAGAAGGGTTGGTTTCATCCAAATGGATTGAACAAGAATCTGGGATACCAAGAAAATATTACGCGCTTACGAAAGCTGGGGAACAAGTCCTAACGGAAATGAACCAATATTGGAAAGAGTTAGACAAATCCATTCAAAAAATTTCACGATGAGTTTAGATTTTTTAAACCTTAATCAGGCTGAGTCAAAGCGACTATACGGTGACTATGTCAAAGAAATTAAAAATGTAATTTCTGAATTACCAAAGAATGACCAAAGCGATATTCTTATGGAGTTTAACAGTCATATTTTTGAGGCTTTAAAAAAAGATACTACTGATAATGAAGCAGATCGGTTGGCATCTGTACTGGACCGGTTGGGAAAACCAAGTAACGTACTAAAATCCTATATCGCCGATAAAAATCTACAGCAGGCTACCAAGACTTTTAATCCATTTCACATCATAAAAGCGTTGATTTTAAATGTCTATAATGGAATATCCTATTCCATTTTCATTCTGTTATACTTATTCCTTTTTTCCTTTATCTATCTCATTTTTGCCAAGCTTCTATACCCTTCTGAAATTGGGCTTTTTGTTTCGAAGAGCTCTTTTCGTTTGGGCACATTGGATTCGGATAATTTCCCTTATCAGGAGATACTTGGATTTTGGTTTATACCAGTGATGTTACTCCTCATAGTGCTCTTCTATTTATTAATCACCTTCTTTTTAAGATTAAAACAAAATGCCACTTCTAAAATTAAGTATAAACTAAAATCGGATTAATCCTTTAAATGTATAGCCATGAAGAATACGCTTCAATTCTTAATTCTTTTGTCCTTTCTATTTTCAGAAAAGGGAGGTGCCCAAGGAGCACTGGAAATTAAATTTCAGCCTAGCGAAAAAATTTATGTCTATGAAACCAACGGTTTTGGTACTCCTATAGATTTGTATACCGCGGTCATTCATAATATGGCCATAGTTAATCATTCCAATGATAGCCTGATGCTTAGCCAGGTTAAAATTGAAGCGGTCACCGACCAAAATATCTCCTATGCCGTTACCCTTGGCAAAACTTTCCTGGATCGATCTGCTAAAAGATTTAAAATGCTTTCTGACCGGGGAATATTAAAGCAATTTGATGCTCAATTCCGCACTAGCCAATACCTGAAAGGCCATGATTTTTCAGGTGATAAGACCCTGAGAAAAGGAGAAGCTACGGTCATTACCTATAGGGCTTTACTTCTTCAGGACTTACCTGATTCCCTTATGGTCAGCGTATCGGCAAATACCGTTGATGGCCTAGGGGTCACTGCTCGGAAACGTATAAAAGTAATCAATCACAAATCCAAGAACGCATATAACTTCCCGCTTAGGGGAAGGTGGACTGTACTTGGTGCGCCTTCTTTAATAAGCCATCATAGGTGGGTAATCTCTCAAGAGTTTGCCTTAGACTTGGTTAAAGTTGGTGCAAACGGACAAACTTTTTCTGGGGATGGAACCCAATTAGAGCAATTCTATGCCTACGGGGAGCCCGTTTTTGCTATTGCCAGCGGTATTGTGGTTGAAACTTTTGACAGTGCCATGGAGTCCAATGCCGATTTAAAACAGCCCACCGAAACAGAAGAGGAAGCTGCAAAGCGTAATACAATAAAACAGCAAAATTTATTATCCAAGGGATTTCATCACCTTTTAGGAAACTACGTCATAATACAACATGAAAATGGAGAATACTCCTATTATGCACATTTAAAGCCAAATAGCATAAAAATAAAAAAGGGAGATTCCGTTACCCAAGGACAACAAATTGGTTTCGTTGGGAATACGGGCAACAGTAGTGAGCCACATTTACACATACATATTACCGATGGTGATGATATGGCCTACTCCAGAAGTTTACCAGTTAAATTTCAAAATGTTGTGGGGGGTGGTAATCGACACATACATTATGGTCAGATTCTAAATGTCGATGATTAAACCATTGAAACAAGATTGTTGAATCCGTCATGTCACTTATTTTAAACTGTTTAAATACCCTAACCAAAGGATAGAATTTGTTGCATTAATTGTTTTTAGAATTCCCTATTGCAAAAAACAAAAAGGGCTGTTTCCCAATTTCCAAAAGTGATTGGGAAAAAGAGGGTTTCGAATTGGGTTAAGAACTTTCTGAAGTGCAAAATATACTTCTTGGTTCTGGGCGGCATTTTTGTTTCCCAACCCACTATTTTGACCTAATAAAAATATCGCCAAAATAATTGATCAGCTGTATTTCGGGGCCTCCTCCATTGATATCCCTCCTAATGAACTTGGTGGTCTTGGTCGTTGCCTTAGCGTTTAAGTTAAGCTGGAAATCACTTTGGTATTTTCCAAAGTAATTGTCTATTAATAAGGTAGCGTCCGTATCCTTCGGGAGGGATATATGGACATTCCCCTTGTAACTGCTCATATAGTATGTTTTTGACTCGATTACCTTTGATAGGGTAACGCCTATATCTCCATGATTGGTGCTCCCTACAACATCGGCAATGGCGTTATCAACGGTAATATCCGTAAAATAACCGTCAACCTCTATTTCCCCTTTTATCTCAGATACCTGTATTTCCGGACCAAAATAGGTAGAAAGATTAACGGAAAAGTTTTTTGGAACCTTGAGCTCTAGCGAAAGACCTTTTACACGACCGTGCGGTGAATTATCCCTGTTATTAATTATAACGAAGTTGTTGTCTTCTACAATATTGTAATACGCTTCAGCATTGCCAAACCCCCGATCTTTACCTTTTCTTTTGTCAATTATATTAAACTCAATGTTTTCTCCGTCGTAACCCCTTACGCTAATACTTGCATTGTATACATCAATCTTTAAAATTCCCTCCGTCCCCGGCTTGCTAAGGTTTATCGTATACTTTTTGTTTTGTCCAAAAGATGGGGTCATGAAAATCAGGGCCGAGAAAATTATTGTAGTGCTTATATACTTTTTCATTTTAGATAGGGTTGAGCATATTATTTATTTCTTTTTCGATTTCTATATCCAGGTTCCTCTGATTTTTTAACTTCTGTAAGGCCTCATCCACTTCCTTATCATTCCCGGCAAAATCTTTTATTAATTGCAATAGTCCGATGATAATCATTGGGGAATCTTGATGTTCAAGTGCATTAAGGATAATTTTCTTTGACAAAACCGTTTGTTCAAAGTCTGATAAAACTTGTATGGACGCCAGTCTCACGTTTAAATTGTCGTCTTCATTTAAATACTGCCCCAGAAGTATTAAAATCTTATCATTAGATTCAGAATAATGGTGGCCAATTGCTTTGATCCCTTGTATTCTTTGACTAGCAAAAGGATGATTTGTCAATGAGGAGATCATTAAAGAACGTAGCTGCTGCGTTTCTTGACGCAGCAGCCCTATTTCATGCCGGTAAGTGTCTGTATTTGACTCCGGAAACGTTTTCCCCACGCCAAAGCCTACAACAAACAATATAAAGCCAGCTGCGGCATGCAGCAGCGAAAAGCCCTTCTTTGAGAGCCTATCTTCCAGTGTCTTTAATTGTGGCGTATCAATGTTCTTAATGCTAAAGTCCTTATTGGTTTTTTGAATTCGTAAATCGGCACAGTACTTAAATTCTGCCCTATATCTTTCAAGGTCCCCTAAATCCCTAGGGGAATTAAAATAATCCGAGAGGTATTGCTCCTCTGAAAGCGAGGTCTTTCCTTCGTAATAGTTGTGAAGGAGTTCTTTTACTTTATGCTTATCGTAGTTCATATTGATTTAAAATTCTTCTTAAATTCTTTCTGGCTCTGGACAATGTAACCTCAACCGTATTGGGCTTCATATCCAATTTCTCCGATATTTCCCTTATGGAACACGCTTCAATATTTCTAAGAAAGAACACCATTTGTTGATTTTCTGGTAGTTGTTTTATAGCCCGGTCTACATTGTTTATTTTTTCCTTAAGCTCTAATTCCGTTTCTGGGGTATTAGAATTTATTTGATTTTGGACCTTGCCCTCTATATCTGTGGTGAAGAGTTTAACTTTTCTATGATGATCTATACATAGGTTCCGAATTATTTTAAAAGCAAAGGCATTAAGGTTTTTATAGGCTTTAATATCATTGCCCTTCTCCCACAGTTTAAGAAATGTGTCTTGTACTATCTCTTCAGAGACTTCTTTACTGCCTGTTTTCCAAAAGGCGAACCGATATAACGGATTGGTCAGTTCAGCAACTTTTGCATTAAAAAATTGATTGGTAGTGACTTTCATAGACAATTGTGCGTTGGACTGGAATCGAATTTTAAAAGTTTCCTACTAAGCCATTGATAGTACTATTTGATAAAAATCCTTTTAGCCTTCTCTTTGAGCAAAAAGTGTTTTCTATTTTACGAGGTTTCCGAATCTTTGCCTTTTAAAGTCAGGCGACGCATCAGCTAGAAAATTAAGAAGCGAGAGGTGTCCTTTTCCAACCACCAAGAACACTCTATCCTTTCCGGGGATATTTACATTGGATAAATTATGAAACATCCTAAGATTCCTGTTGTACCATCTTGTTGCTGAATCCGGGCCAAAATAATCATCATCTTCCCCTATTCTAAAGTTTCCATTTAAATAGATGCCGTGCCCCAATTGATTGCGTTCTTCACTATTGACATTGATATAATAATCAAGTAAGGAAGTCCGCATTTTTAAACGTGTCTCTTGCCTGTATACCTCAAAATATAAACTATCAATTACATAGGCCCTATTACGCAATCCCGTTGTTTTCCTCTTCCATAACTCCTTCTCTTTTTGATCATATTCCCCATCGGACATGGCATTGAAGTAACTCCTGCCCTTCACGTCAATGGCATATACTTTTTGATGCGCCAATCGTTTTGCCAATTTAAAACCAACCTGATAGACCTCATTAGCGGGCAGTTCAAACTTTCCAGATAAGTATGCGCCATATAGAGAATCAAGTCTTTCTTGCCTCCTTTTAGGATATTCTACAGCAATTTTAGTAGGCTTAAATTCTTCAATGTATTTCAAAACCACCTCCAGTTCCTTCTGCTTTTCCTGAGTTAGGATATCAATATTCGTTTTTGCTTTATAGCTATCCAGGCCCGGGTTTATAAAATGAAAGGTTCCCAGTATTAACAAGTCTGATTTCTGAATTGATTTGACTTTATCAAGACTAGATGCACTTTCCTGGGCTAGGCTATTTGTACATGCCATTATTACAAGAAGAATGGCAAAAAATAAACGAAGTGCATTGATGAATAGCATTTTATTGATTTTTAAAAAACTACTTGGGTTGGTCATGCCTCTTTTATTGATATACACGGAAAGAAAGAGGAAAGCTGACATCAAACCTTAAATATTTTCAATTGACCCTTTTTAATATTCCATTACGTTCTATAATCCCCTAAAAGGTTCTAGAATAATTTAGCTTCTACCTCACCAATACTTGCTTTGGTAGTAGCTCAAATAAGGCTATGTAAGGGTATCCTAAAAAATCTCCCACAACTTAGTATTTATACACTATTTAATGTTAACGTTTATAAGGGTTAACACTTCTTGCTACGCTATTCTTACTTTCGATTAGCTTCTTAAACAAGAATTATGAAAAGAAAGAAATCAAGATTACATGACTTTTTTTCAGTTTTGTTCCTCATGTCTGCAATGTTAGTCCTGTCGTGTTCCGATGATGGAGGGAGTGAAGAAGAACCTACTCCAGATCAAGAAGTAAGTCTTGAAGGGAATTTTGTTGGCACTTGGGACGATAACATTTACATGAGTTTTCCCATATCGACCATACTATCCAGAAATCCTTCAGGGGGTTATACAGGACCTTTTTTTTATTCCCAAAATGGAAGTTTTACGCCTTGCTGCAACGATGCAGAAAATAACGGTAGTATTAGTTTTACCATAGAAGGGGATAGTATTTTGGATTTTAGATATAATCAAAGGTTGGAATTTTTCATGGGAGGATGCCCCGGCCTATATACGGGCAAGGGCATTGTAACTGGAAATACCTTAAATATAAGTTTTACAGGGAATGATTGTGAAGGGGAACACACTGGGGGTAGGATTGTACTACGAAAGTAATCCCAGCCACCATCATGTTTAATGGTTTATTGTTCCGTCACTTCTATAGATTCCAATAGTGGTTGAAGAACCTTTTGAAGTGTCCCCGTGTGATTTTCGGATCTGGTGGTAATCTCAAAAGATATGGGCAGCTTGTTTCCTTTGCTTAGAAAGGTAGTAGCTATCCAAGTTTCCTCTTTTTTGGAGAACCCTGAACTTTGATGCTCCCAAATATTCAATCCTATTCGTTCACTGTACCACGGGCTCTGATCACGGTTGATGTCAATCTCGGTTTTTAAACTTTTAATCGGGTCAGCAAAAACCCCTTTCAAACGAGTGTTTGGGTTATTTGGTTCCCATGCCACAAAACCTTTTGGGTTTTCAACCAGCTCCCAATGCTTAGGCACCAAAAAATTCAGCTCTCTTATCGATACCTCTCGATAGCTTTTCCGTTTTTTTTCATTGATTCGGACGAACTCAGCACCTGAATAGAAAAGCCCATTTACCACTCCTTTAGGAGTTAATTTGAACCTTATTTTTGGAGGTATTCCCATATTACGTCCTATCGCCAGTGATGGGGTGACAAAGTCCAATTCAACGTGGTTGATCCTATTCCCGCCTCTTGATAAAAGGGCTTCAAGTCCTTTGTTTCCCTTATTCCTTATTTTGAGGGAAAGACCAAAATATACCCAAAAATCGCCTCCTTTAACTTGTTCATACTCGCCTATATATTTCTTTTGGCTTTCGGTGCCAAGAGCAAAATCATTCAATGAAGGATCGGATATAGTTGGCCTACCAAAGGATGTAGCCGATTTTCCCTCGGTGATACGGAGTATATTGTTGACAATATTGAACAGGGTTGGATACTGATATTGATCGATAAAGGTCAGGTCAATATTAGCCAATACGGTGGCCCCAATATTGTTGGTCAGGTCAATCATGGTCATGCTGGACATTTTACCTGTGCTTCCCCCATGATGAATCACCTTTCTGCCCTCTATTTCAGATATCATCCAGCCAAGTCCATATTCAATGGCCTTACCATCCCCTCCTTGAGCTTCGGTCAGTCCAGGAAAAGAAGTGTTGGGCGTCCACATTTCCCTTATACTTTCTGCCGAGAGGACCTGGACGTTTCCATATCTTCCATTATTCAACAGCGCTATTAAATAATTCCCAATATCCAAAGCGTTAGAGCGGGTAAATGATCCCGCGGGAATATATTCCCCAGACTCAAACTCTTTTTCCCTTATAGCTGGGAAGGCTTGCTCAATTCCATGATAATGCCCCTCCAATGCTCCCATTTTTGTGAAAATTTCCGGATTCGTTGATGTGTTTTTCATACCTAAGGGACCAAATACCCTTTTATTCAGAAACTCCTTGTAAGTCATGCCGGATACCTGCCCTATTAAATAGCCCGCAACGCTAAATCCAAGGTTGCTGTACTCATATAAGGTACCCGGTTCTTGGGTTATAAATGTACTTTTTAGGTCTTTCACAATTTTGCCCAAGGCTCTATCGGATAAATCATAAGAAGGTTGCGGACTCGCTTGTAACCCGCTAGTATTATTGATTAACATCCTAACCGTAACCTTATCGCTCATCTCTTTATTTGCGGTCCTAAACTCAGGTAAATAGTTGACCACAGGAACATCCAACTCCAAAATGCCCTGTTCCACTAACTGCAATATGCCCATTGCCGTCATTGATTTGGTCAGTGAGCCTATTGCAGTAACCGTTTTCCCGGTAAAGGGAGCCAATGCATCAAGTCGCTTCTTTCCAAATCCTTTTTGGTATATCAATCCGTCCTTATTTACAACTACCACCGAAAACCCCGGGATAACATGGCTTTCATGAAGTTCGTTTAAATAGTTGTCCAGATTCTTAGATTCCTGCCCATGAATACAATAATTTGACACTAAAACAAGGGTTCCAAGAATTGTGGTTTTTATTATGTGCATTGTATTTGTCATTACTGGAAAGTTTTATACGTTGGATATTATTCTAAAGTCGATTTTTCTTAATGAGGATGCAGAGATCCATGAAGCCATTCCGCTTACCACAAAAAGAAAGAGTATTGCTGCAATCATGCCCAATGGGTAGGAAATAAATGGAAAACGAACCAAGCCAATATCAGCAGTGAGCATATTCATTATTTTGGGACTGAGCCAGAGGGAGATGGGAATTCCAATAAATACTCCAAAGGTCAGATTCAGGATTGTTTTCCATACCAGTATCCTTTTTAGATCTTTAGATGTGAACCCTAGCGATTTAAGCTTTACAAACGAGATTTTGTTCTGTTGGATATAGATATTTTGATTGTTATAAATGATCAGTATGAGAACGAGAAAAAAGAATATTGAAATGGTAAGGACGGCCACCCGAATATTCATTATCATAGCTATCATTGATTTTCGTTCTTCAACACCAAGTTCTGTTTGAATGGTTTCTCCAAATTGGTTTTCCAATTTCGATCTAAAGGCACCCCGATCTACATGGGCTTCAAGTTCAAGGCCATAAAACGTAGGTTCGAACAAAGGGTTCAGTTCCAACAAAGCCCCCTCTTGCAGCCTAAAGCCTTGTCCTAAACTCCCCACATCCTGATATATCCCGGTAACAGTGAAGTCTTTTTTCTGTCCTTCAATATAAACGGCTATTGCATCACCAACGCTTTTTTCAAATTCTTTTGCAGTACCAATACACAGTGCTATTTCATCAATACCATACGGGTGCTTTCCCGTAATGTTTCCCAATCCCATTTTCTCTAGGGAATTGGAATAAACTTTTCCCTGTATTTCCTTGATTGCTTTATTTTCATCAGATAAAATGAAAAGGTTGGTATGGTCATAGCGGGTGATTCCCTTTATTTCCTTATCGTACGAACCAAGCATTTTCATCAATTGGTCATCCTTAAGGGGAAGCACAACAGAACTACTTCGGTGAATCAAGACATCAACATTATCAAAACCCCAAGAGGCACGATCCTTATGGATTTTGCCAAAAGAGTTTGAAATATTCACGCAGAATATGACAATAAAAACGATGCCGGACATCGTAATGCCCATTAAAAGTAAATTCCTTTGCGTACTACTTAAAAAGCGCCCACCTAATAATAGGGACAATGGCATCCATTGAGAAGAAAAAGCCTTGGAAGTACCCTTGATAAATCTTTTCTTTTTTGGTGTACTATTTCTAATGGCCTCTACTGGTTTTACACGTCCTGCCTTTCGTGAGGAAGAAAAGGAAACGAGAAGAAGTAGAATAAGAACAATCACAAATGAAAATAGCATTGGTCCATTTAGATTGTAGGGGAATTGGGCGATGCCTATAGGTTCCAACATCCATTTGAAAACTCCTTGAACAACAAACCGTGAAACAGCCAAACCTAATGGAAGTGCTATCAAAGCGAGAATACTAATTTGCATAAGATATAGGCGCACCATGTTTCCGGGGGTAAATCCTAAGCCTTTCAAAATTCCGATTTGCTTGAAATCGGAATAGATATGGCTGGATATGGTGTGTCTGATAATGAGTAGGGATATCAAAAGGCCCATCATTGAGAAAATTAAGAGGACAGAAGCTAGGAGGTTATAAAGGCTTGTAAAAGCGGTTTTAAAAAGGGGGTATTGAAGGCTCTTTCCAGAATAATCAAAAGACGCATTAAAGTATTTCCAAAACGCATCCAGTTCATTTCTGTCTTGAAGCCTCACTCCCATCATGTTCGTGTTCAATTCCGATAAAGGGGCTAAAAAAGGCAGTTCTCCAGGAGCTACCCAAGCACGGGAGGGATTAAAGATTGCGCTCAGATAGTGGGGATCCACCACAAATGCTGCAACGATCAATTTGTGCAACTCCCCTTTTATGTTGAGTCCCAAAGTGTCCCCCAGTTGTAGGCCATAACTTCGCTCAAAATGCGTAGGCAGCCAAATTTCACCGTGATTGGGATAGTCAACTATTGCTCCCCTTAAAATTCGTATCTGATCTTGGACTAAATGACCGCTATTGTATTCCGTTAGCTGCAGGTTTATATCAACCTTCTGCTGCTTGTGGATTAAAGGTGCGTTCACCATAATGTAGGGGCTGGTTTCGGAAACGGCCAAAACCTCATCCTGACTTGAAAGCCAAGCCCTAATCTCTTTTTCATCATCACTTCGACCGTCAAATAAAAGGAGGATCTCAGAGGCCCTTTGACTGTCAAATACGATGTCAAAAGGCTTTCCAACAAGTTGAAGCACGCTTAAGGCCGTACTAAGAAGAAGAATGGTCAACACTAGGCTAAGGCCCACTAACAGAAAGCCCTTTTTCCGTTTGATAAGGTATTTTGAATTAAGAAGTAGAATACTTTTCATGTTCTTTCCTTTTACAATTTTAGATTACCACCCTAATGACCTCAACCATGACAACAACGCTTCATGGCGTTCCTCCAATCCTAGTTCGTTCCCAAATTTGAATGATTCAAGAAGTTGCCCGTCCTTAATGAATAAAACCCTGTTCCCATTACAAGCGGATTTGGGGTCGTGTGTCGCCATAAGCACCGTCTGACCCTCTTCGTTAATCTTCTTAAAACAGGAAATCACTTTTTGGGAGGCAGCTGAATTTAAACTACCTGTAGGTTCATCTGCCATAAGGATTTTTGGGTTATTAATTAAGGCCCTTGCAATAGCACAGCGCTGA
The DNA here is from genome assembly GCA_039815575.1 of Bacteroidota bacterium. Classification (GTDB taxonomy): domain Bacteria; phylum Bacteroidota; class Bacteroidia; order Flavobacteriales; family Flavobacteriaceae; genus Croceivirga. The sequence goes on from JBCBZA010000079.1 coordinate 16,295, forward strand.
CGTTCCCCACCAGAAACTTGAGCGGGTAAGCGGTCCGACAGGTCTTCTATTTCAAGTTCTTTCATTAAGAGTGAAGTCCTTGACTGTACAATTTTTCGGTCTTGTTTCGTTAGATACCCAACAATGAGAATATTCTCCCTAAGGCTCAGTTCCGAAATAAGGTTATGATCTTGAAAAACGAATCCCACATGGTTTCTCCGAAAAAGAGCTAAGGTGTTTTCATCAAGTTTGTGAATTGGCGTCTCATTTAAAAAGATCTGTCCATTTGTGGGCCTATCAAGTCCACTCAACAGGTACAGAAGTGTTGACTTGCCTGAACCTGAATTGCCCATAATGACCGTAAACTCTCCTTCATTGATGTGCATATTCAAATTTTCGATGCCACTACTTTTTTTTGAATCCCCATTGAACGCTTTTTCCAGGGATATGGTTTTTACTATCGCAACTGAATCCATGTTGATCTATTTTTATGTTTCCATGGCAAAGCACCACCAATGTGCTTTGCCATTCGCTGCAAAATGAAGGTTGACACCTTTTCCCTGAGATATGAGACCAAACCCTGTAAGGTGAGACTTTAAGGTTTTTATTATTATCTATTTTTAATAAAAAATTATGCAGTATCTCTTTGTAGCCAGTGGAAGCCTAACCCTTTTTATTATGGCGCTTATCCTTGGAAGAAAGGAAAGGTCCCTGTCAAATAGTATTCTTGTGGCGTGGTTAATTCTGTTTGTAATCAACCTGATATCGCTTTTTATACTTTATGAGGCAGAAGCGACTTTTTCTATTCCCCAGCAACTTATCCTTGAATTCAGCGAAGTTTCCATTTTTGCACATGGCCCCTTACTATGGTTGTATACCAAATCACTGACCGAAGAAAGTTTTAGCTTAAAAAGGGAACATGTCTATCATTTTGTTCCCTTTGGTCTAGGCTACGCCCTTTTTTTAATCCAAATTTTTTCTGGTTCTGAAATGACGCCACTACTTAGAAATACCATTACCATCTTAAAAATGGGGAGTCTCTTGGCCTATTTAACTTTTGTGCTTGTCAAATTACGCAAGCATCAGGTGCGTGTAGAGCATATATTTTCCAATATTGAGGAAAAAAACTTACGCTGGATCAGTTTTTTGA
>JBCBZA010000227.1:0-4239 GCA_039815575.1 Bacteroidota bacterium
CGGCACATCATAATGGGGTTGTTTAAGAATTGGATTCTTTTTGTCCTATTGAAGGGAAGTGTTCAATTTTCTTTTCTTTTGAAAATTTGTTCTGAAAAATGAAAAAGAACGCCCAATCCTCTTTCAGGAAGGAATCAAGTATACCTTAAATTATATAAGAAATTCAAAAATTGTTTAAAGCTGAATACTCAATCAAAACCCCGTTCCAGAAGTCTTTCTGCTCCGTTTTTTGGATAAACGGGCCTAAGTTTATGTGTGTGGCCCCCTGGACACCTTTCAAATCAAAATGCCAAAAAAAGGGATTACGAAATCTGCTTAGGATAATGTCAAGGAATTATTAAAAAGATTTATAAAGACGGGAAAATTTGGGTTACAAAACAAGAATTACTTGATTCAACCTAAATATATGGATACATAGATTGGGATATGAACAGTTTTCTAATTTAGATTTATACGAGTTCGTTTTTTCATCGGCTACTTTACTGCTTTTTATATTTAAGGAAATTTGCACTCAGAAAACGTCTATAAAAAATAACTTTTATAGCATTTGAATTATTCTAGAATATCACTACATTTGCAGCCCTCAAAATGAGGGTTTTTTATTTAATAAGGATTTAAATGCCAACAATTTCACAATTAGTAAGAAAAGGAAGGAGCACAATTACCAAGAAGAGTAAATCGGCTGCTTTGGATTCTTGTCCTCAAAGACGTGGAGTTTGTACTCGTGTTTACACCACTACCCCTAAAAAACCAAATTCGGCTATGCGTAAAGTGGCTCGGGTTAGGTTGACCAATGGGAAAGAGGTAAACGCATACATTCCAGGTGAGGGGCACAACCTCCAAGAGCACTCGATAGTATTGGTAAGAGGTGGAAGGGTGAAGGATTTACCAGGGGTACGATATCATATTGTACGGGGAGCTTTGGATACTGCAGGCGTTGCGGGGAGAACCCAACGCCGTTCAAAGTATGGTGCCAAACGCCCTAAAAAGTAATTCAACTTTTAGAAGGAAGTTATGAGAAAAAGACAAGCGAAAAAAAGACCATTGTTACCAGACCCTAGGTTCAATGACCAACTGGTGACAAGGTTTGTGAATATGATGATGTGGGATGGAAAAAAATCCGTGGCCTTTAAGGTTTTCTACGACGCCATTGATATTGTGGACCAAAAGAAGACTGATGATGAAAAGACGGCCCTTGAGCTTTGGAAAGATGCCCTTTCCAACGTAATGCCCCATGTAGAGGTGCGCAGTAGACGCGTAGGAGGTGCCACTTTTCAAATTCCTATGCAAATTCGTCCAGATCGCAAGATTTCGACCGCGATGAAGTGGTTGATAAGTTATGCGCGAAAGCGAAATGAAAAATCAATGGCTCAAAAATTGGCCGCAGAGATATTGGCGGCTTCCAAAGAGGAAGGTGCTGCCGTAAAGAAAAGGGTAGATACGCATAAAATGGCCGAGGCCAATAAGGCATTCTCACACTTCAGATTTTAATTTACGATGGCTAGAGATTTAAAATTCACAAGAAATATAGGTATTGCCGCACACATTGATGCCGGTAAGACCACAACTACGGAACGTATTCTTTTTTACACAGGGGTAAGTCACAAAATTGGTGAGGTGCATGATGGTGCAGCTACCATGGACTGGATGGAACAAGAGCAAGAGCGTGGTATTACCATCACCTCTGCGGCTACAACTTGTACATGGAATTTTCCAACCGAGCAAGGTCAGCCCACCTCAGATTCCAAAGGATACCATTTCAATATAATTGATACCCCCGGTCACGTTGACTTTACCGTTGAAGTAAACCGATCTCTTCGGGTACTTGATGGTTTGGTTTTTCTGTTTAGTGCTGTGGATGGCGTTGAACCTCAATCTGAGACCAATTGGAGATTAGCTGACAATTATAAGGTGCCTCGTATCGGTTTTGTCAATAAAATGGACCGACAAGGGTCAAACTTTCTTAATGTCTGTAAGCAAGTTCGTGAGATGTTAGGTTCCAATGCGGTTCCAATTGTATTGCCCATTGGTGAAGAAGCTGATTTTAAAGGTATCGTTGATCTTGCAAAAAATAGGGCTATCGTATGGCATGATGAGAATTTTGGTTCCACTTTCGATGTCATCGATATTCCGGATGAAATGCAAGCTGAGGTCAAGGAGTACAGAGCGGCATTGATCGAAGCTGTTGCCGAATATGATGAGGAGTTGATGGAAAAGTTCTTCGAAGATGAAGAATCCATTACGGAAGAAGAAGTCCATGCAGCATTAAGGGCCGCGGTAATGGATAGGGCCATTATTCCTATGGTATGCGGTTCTGCATTTAAAAATAAAGGGGTTCAATTCTTATTGGATGCCGTATGTCGCTATTTACCTTCTCCCTTAGATAAGGAAGATATCATAGGTACGGATCCGGATTCTGGAAACGAAATTTCAAGAAAACCGGACCCAAAAGAGCCGTTTTCTGCCCTTGCTTTTAAAATTGCAACAGACCCCTTTGTGGGACGTTTGGCATTCTTTAGGGCATATTCAGGTCGTCTGGATGCAGGTTCTTATATTTTGAACAATCGCTCCGGAAAAAAGGAACGTATTTCCCGAATCTATCAAATGCACTCGAACAAACAGAATGCAATAGATTTTATAGAAGCTGGTGATATTGGTGCTGCGGTCGGATTTAAGGATATTAAAACTGGCGATACCATGTCTTCTGAAAAGCACCCGATTGTGCTTGAAAGTATGGATTTCCCTGATCCGGTCATCGGTATTGCTGTTGAGCCAAAAACCAAAGCAGACGTTGATAGATTGGGAATGTCATTGGCTAAACTCGCCGAAGAGGACCCTACCTTCCAAGTAAAAACTGATGAAGCTTCTGGCCAGACCATTATTTCAGGTATGGGTGAGCTTCATTTGGATATTATTGTAGATCGTTTGAGAAGGGAGTTTAAAGTTGAAGTGAATCAAGGGCAACCACAAGTAGAATATAAGGAAGCACTTACGGCACAGGCGAATCACAGGGAAGTTTACAAGAAACAGACAGGTGGTCGTGGTAAGTTTGCCGATATCGTATTTATAATGGAGCCCGCTGGCGAAGAAGCTGGAGCTGGCCTTGAATTTGTCAATGAAATCAAAGGGGGTAATATTCCTAAAGAGTATATTCCATCGGTCGAGAAAGGATTCAAAGAGGCCATGAAAAACGGTCCTTTGGCTGGATTTGAGATGGATAGTATGAAAATTACTTTAAAGGATGGTTCATTCCACCCTGTGGATTCCGATTCCTTATCCTTCGAGCTTGCTGCTAAATTAGGTTACAAAGAAGCTGCGAGGGCCGCTAGAGCCGTACTAATGGAGCCCATTATGAAATTGGAAGTATTGACTCCAGAGGAAAACATGGGTGATATTGTTGGGGATTTGAACCGAAGAAGGGGTCAGGTCAACAACATGGATGATAGGGCCGGTTCCAAAGTAATCAAGGCAGAAGTACCGCTTTCGGAAATGTTCGGATATGTAACGGCATTGAGAACCTTAAGTTCAGGTCGTGCTACTTCGACAATGGAATTTTCACATTACGCTGAAACCCCCTCAAACATTGCAGAAGAGGTAATTAAGGCAACAAAAGGTGTAACCGCATAATTTTTCAGAAGATGAGTCAAAAAATTAGAATAAAATTAAAGTCTTACGACCACAATTTGGTGGACAAGTCTGCTGAAAAAATTGTGAAGACGGTAAAGACAACAGGAGCCGTGGTAACGGGACCCATTCCTTTGCCAACACATAAAAAAATCTTTACGGTTTTGCGTTCACCGCACGTGAACAAGAAATCGCGAGAGCAATTTCAATTGAGTTCGTACAAGCGTTTGCTTGATATTTACAGCTCTTCTTCCAAAACAATTGATGCTTTAATGAAATTAGAGTTGCCAAGTGGGGTGGAAGTTGAAATAAAAGTGTAAATTTGCACGCCCTTTCGAGGAAGGGTTTTACATGTCCGGAGCCGTGAGCGAAGGAAAAACGGGAGAAAAGAATACAATCTGGGTCACAGAGTACGTTCTTTGACCCAATTTTTTTGCCAAGAAATTGGCAGATCTAAATAAAAAAACAAAAAGTAACATATGTCTGGGTTAATTGGAAAAAAAATCGGCATGACCAGCATCTTTGACGAGAAAGGGAAGAACATCCCTTGTACCGTTATTCAGGCTGGTCCATGTGTGGTTACCCAAGTCAGAACCGAAGAGGTAGACGGGTACA
>JBCBZA010000049.1:0-24798 GCA_039815575.1 Bacteroidota bacterium
ATTCGAAGATACTGTCATTTTTGATGGGCATGGTTTACGGCATGCTTATGAAAGATATAAATTAAAATGTTTTATTCCTTTATTCGAAATAAGTAAAATTATGGACTACCTAACGTTTGAAGGGCCAAACCACTTGGCGATTACGTTTTCAGCAGGCTTAAAGCGTGGGGAAAAATTTAAATTGGTAGTGGCGTTTGATGCTTTACTTTGCGTATTCCATTCCCAAATATAGACTCCGGCAAACCAATCTTCGTCCCAAAGTTCTTGAAACAGAGCTTCAAATGCCAGCTGTTGTGTCCTATCTGATTTTTTCTTGTACAACACTCCGAAAGTGTCATCCCACTCCCAAGGTTTTATGGTTGCCGAAGCTTCGCTTTTATAGCCAACCTCCGTAAAAAGGATGGGCTTTCCTTCTTTTCCTGCCAATGCGGCCAAGGTTTTTACATGTGGTTGCCATCCCATTTTTATGGTCTCCAAGTTGGGGTTTTTATCTTTGGTCAATGGAAAGTAGGCTTGGATGCCAATATAATCCAGTTGGTTCCAAAAGCTAATATGTTCATATTCATCATACCAATTGGCGGCATAGGTCAAAGGACCGTCATATACTTCGCGAATGTCTTTGATAAGTTGTTTCCAAGCCTCAGGTTGTACCTTTATTGAGGTACGTAATTCCGTGCCTACACAGAAAAGCTCAGCTTTGGTAAGATAGGCCATTTTAGCATAATGAAGCATACGGCTTCGATACGAATTGAACCAAACCTCCCAAGCTCCTTTTGAAGGGTAATCGATGTTGGAACGCCAGCCTTCCCCCAACCAAACATGCGGCTTTAGATGTACTTTAATTCCCTTGGCATGCAACTCATTGATGACCTTTATAAAAAGGGAATCCCTTCTTGTAAATCTACCATCTTCGCGTTTTGAGGCAATTTCGGGGGACGCCTCATTTTCTTGCCAAATAAAGGGGACAACAGCGACCCATTCCACATTGGCATTGACCAAAGCTTCAATGTCCTTGGAATTTTGTTCTTGCCAACCAAAGACGCTCATACCGCGATGGAGGCCATCCCTTTCAAAAAAATTCCCCACCTCCCCGGATTGGTTCATGACTTCTTGGTCCCAGATAAAGTTCACCGTTTCTGAGGTGTTCAGGTGGACCAAGGTTTTGAAACCAGCAGTAAGCAAGGTTAAGGGGAGCAATACATAAAATCCCAGTCGCTTTAACATGACCGATCTGCCCCGTTTTTGGTAGACCATTTTGAAGTAGCGAAACAAAAAAAATAAAAGCAAAAAAACCAGAAAGAGCAGATGCTGTGCTATCAAGTAGGACCTGTTGGGGAGTGCTTTGTAAAAAAAGAAGGATACGCTTTCAAAGAATTTTTGCCCTTCGGCCATCAATTGCCATACGACCAGGCCAAACCCTACCAGGCATGATGTTAAATAGACCTTTAAAACATTTTTAATTGTTCTTGTCATAGGTTTTGAACCGCCTAGCCTTTATGCACTTTCTCAAATATGAAACAATTTTTTGAAGTTTATCTGATAGATGTTCAAGGTAATCCAGCAAAACAATTGAATTACGATTAAAATATCTAAAAACATAACATTTTTACAAAAAGGATAAGACCAGTAGTTCCTAAGAGTATTCCAGGATAGAAATCGACAAAATAATGGGTCCATTAGTCAAGCTTTATAGGCTGACTCATCTTATCATTGTCCATCATCCATTTTTCATCTTCATATATTGAGGTATAAATGACCTCAATAGGGAAAGGGTTTTCGTCTTCATCCTCAACACCTAAATATATGTACAAGCTATCCATTAGGCCCATAGGTATTCGATAGGTGAATATGGCCTTTTCTTCATTTTGCGATAAGGTGGTTCCTTTCGTTAGCGAAGCATGTTGTGGTAAGTAACCATACTCTAGGAGCTTTGGGAGGTTTTTTTCAAGAAAAATCTCGACGTCAACAGGATGTGTCTCACCTTTGAATTTGAAATAAATAGAATCGATAATAGCGGGTCCTAAGCCCTTGTTCTCAATCACCTCTTGGATAATAATTGTTGAGTCCTTTTGGTCAAAATTTGTGGTAAAGTCCAGTCTAGGTTTCACCGAGAGTTTGCTTTGAAGGCGCATGATATCCGTCTGATAAATAAAAATGGCCAGGGTAAGAATACTAATGATCATGGCCGAAACACCAAGGATACGGTCGGCAGGTATCTTTTTCATAATCGTTTGGAAAATAAGGTTATTGCTTTAAAGATAATCTATAAATGGGTAGTGCAATGCTTTTGAGGAAACCCGAGTTTCCGTTACCTTTAAAAACTTCAAAAAATGGATACGCATGCGAATCTTTGTACTAAGCTTTTCAGTCTTTTTCTTGTTTCATTTTTCAACGGCCCAAAACCCCCATTTTTCGTATTTGGATGTTTTTGATTTGCAGTATGCTGAAGACCCTCAGATTTCTCCAGATGGAAATTGGGTGGTCTACCGCAGAATGGGTTTTGACATTATGAAGGACCGAGCTTGGGGCAATCTTTGGATGGTAAAAACTGATGGTAGTCAACACCAAAAGCTTAGCTCACGCGAGGTCTCGGAGAGTAGTCCAAAATGGTCACCCAACGGGGATCGGATTGCCTTTTCCAGTACTACGGAAGAGGGCGCTGAAATTTACTTGTATTGGGTTGCATCCGGTAAGTTGGCCAAAATATCCCAACTACCCTTTTCGCCCAGTTCATTGGCATGGTCTCCCAATGGTAAACAATTGGCTTTTTCCATGAATGTAGCGGCCAAAGCTCCTGTTATTGCAAGAATGCCCAAGAAACCCAAAGGTGCTAAATGGGCCGATACGCCAAGAATTACGGATAGGGTATACCATGAGGCCGATGGCCGGGGCTATATACAACCCGGGTTCAACCATATTTTTGTGATGCCTTCCAACGGGGGCGCTCCTCGCCAAATCACTTCGGGCGACTGGCAACATCGTGGCCCATTTTCGTGGTCACCGGATGGAGCCAAAATTTATTTTTCGGCCAATCGTGTTGCCGATTGGGAATATCGTTTTAGAAATAGTGAAGTCTATGCTGTAGACGTGGAATCTGGAGAAATTAATGCCCTTACCGATAGGAATGGACCCGATACCAGTCCAAAGGTTTCTCCTGATGGGAAATACATTGCCTACATCGGTTATGAAGATAAAAAACAAGCCTATCAAGTACGTAAGTTGCATATCATGAATAGTGATGGGTCCAACCAACGAAGTATTTCCGATGCACTCGATAGAAGTATTTCAGGTATTGAATGGGACACAAAAAGTGGGGGGCTTTATTTTAACTATGATGACAAAGGCAATGGAAAAATTGGTCATATTACCTTGGGTGGCAAAATCACGAAGTTGGCCGATAATCGAGGGGGAACTACCCTGGGCAGACCCTATGGTAGCGGTTCGTATTCCGTTTCGAACGGTGGAACCATCGCCTATACCCATTCCAGACCCAATTATCCCTCTGAAATTGCCATTTTGGCTCCAAAGGCCAAAACGCCTAAAAAAATTACTGACCTAAATTCCGCTTTATTGGATTACCGAGCCTTGGGCAAGGTGGAAGAGGTCTGGTACAAATCTTCCTTTGACGGACGGGACCTTCAAGGTTGGATAGTCTATCCCCCCAACTATGACGCTTCTAAAAAGTATCCGTTTATGGTAGAAAACCACGGGGGCCCCATTTTAAATTACGGAGACCGCTTCTCCATTGAAATGCAATTATATGCCTCTTCAGGATATATCGTTTTTTATCCCAATGCAAGGGGAAGTACGAGCTATGGAGAGGAATTTGGGAATTTGCTTTATAGAAACTATCCAGGTCAAGATTACAATGATACCATGGATGGGGTGGATTATTGCATGCAAAAGGGCATTGCACATGAAGACCAATTATTTGTTACCGGGGGAAGTGCTGGGGGCATCATGGCCGCATGGATGATTGGCAAGAACAATCGCTTTGAGGCAGCTGTCGTGGCCAAACCTGTAATGAATTGGATAAGCAAGACCTTAGTGGCAGATAATTATTTTGGGTACGCCAATTCCCGATATGAAGGGCAGCCCTGGGAAAATTTTGAACACTACTGGAAATTTTCACCTATTTCCCTCGTTGGTCATATAGAGACGCCTACGATGGTTATGGTGGGAATGAACGATTTGAGGACACCCCCGAGTGAGGCAAAACAATTATATCATGCATTGAAACTACGCAAAAAAGAAACGGTATTGGTGGAAATACCAGGAGCAAGCCATGGTATTGCCAGCCGACCGAGTAATTTGATTGCCAAAATTGCCCACACGGTAGCATGGTTTGATAGATATAGAACGGATAAGAAAGGTGAAGAAAAAGAATAGTTGGTTTTGGAACCTGGTCATCGTATTGACCGTTATAGGATGTGTCTTTGCTTTTGTATTGCACTATAAAAATTGGACCAAAATTGAAGGAGATACCTTTACGATCACCTCGGGAATCTACTCTCAAAAAATTCCCCTTTCCCAAATAAATGATATTGAATTTGTAGCAAAACTCCCGGAAATGGAACGCAAAAATGGGTTTTCATGGTTGGCGAGGGAAAAAGGTGTTTTTAAGGACTCTATTTCTGGAAATACGGCCTATGTTTTTGTTGATGATTTGCGGCAGCAAAAAATCAGGTTGATCCATACGGATTCCCTGTACCTATATTTCAACCTTGTCGACAGTTTGGAAACTGCCCGGTTTTACGAGGAAATACATCTTAAAATTGGAACATCGGAATAAAATTTGTCAAATGCTAGCGTTGTTATGAGGTTATTTTGGATGGGCTTGTTCCTTTTTTCCACTAAGGTTGTTGCACAACATGAAATTACCGTGCAAGTTTTAAACGTTCCTCATTCCAAAGGAAAGATTAGTGTGGCACTATATAACAAAAAGGAATCGTTTTTAAAATTTGAAGAAGTCTATGCCTCTGCCAGTTCAGCCGCAAAAACAGGGAAGACCAATGTTTTATTGGAAAACATTCCCGACGGGAATTATGCCATTGCCCTATTCTATGACAAAAATGGGAATGACAAATTGGACATGAACTGGATAGGTATCCCAAAAGAGAAGGTGGCTTTCTCCAATGCTAAAATGAAACTTTTTGGTCCGCCATCCTTTCAAGAATGCTCCTTTGAGCTTCAGGACGACACCATGATTTCAATTCGTCTTTAATCCGGATAAATTACTTTTCCTTCACCTTGCCATCATCCTCTCCCGAGAAGGTGATGATCTTGATGACTCCATTAGCACCCCTGGCCCCGTAAAAAGAGGCATCTGCACCACTGATGACTTCAATTTTTTTAACCATATAACTCTCTATTAAATTATCAATGGAGGCGAATGAGCTCCCTATGATTTGGTCATTGAGAATATAAAGGGGTTCTTGGGATGATGAAGAAAAGGAGTTATCCGCTTTTTGCAAAGCAGGGACCCCATTTTTTAAGATGATGCCAGGTTTTTGTCTTATTCGCACAACAAGGGGAATGGTCGCCCTATTTTTTTTATCCAAGTTGGCTTGAAGGTTTGAAGGACCTTCCGAGGTACTCTTACTGCTTCCACAACTAAAGGCGAGCAGTAAGGTAAAGATCAGCGCTATTTTTTTCATCGTTAGGGATTTACTTCTAAAGTTAAGAAAATAAACCTAATAAAGATAGTTAGCCAGAAGTATAAAAGGCATCCCTTTTGGGATGCCCATAAATAGCTTGGCCTATAGTCTTAGGTACATATTCCCATTAATGGTATTTAATTTCAATTTGTTGCTACTTCCATTGGATAGACTTTGCACTTTTTGACCTACATGCCTATCATCCGAGGTCAGCTTTAAGCTCTCATCCGCATAAATGTCGCCATGAATGGTTTCTGCGGTAAAACTGGCATTCCCCACTTTAAGGTCTATTTCCCCATTAATGGTATTCAATTTTAAGTTGCCTGAATAGCTTTTGATTTCTATATTGCCATTGATAAGGTCAGCTTCAAAATCCCCTTCAATTTCATCAGATGTCACGCTCCCATTGATACTCTTTATCATGAACTTGGCCTTTTTTGGAACGTAGAGTACATAGTTAAACTCGTATTCATGACTCCAGTATTTTTTTTCTTGGGACGACCAGTATTTTTTCTCCTTTTTACGTTTGGCGTTATAGGCTTCAAAAAAAGCCTTGGTATCCGAAACTATGGAAAGTTCATCTGCACCTTCTGAAATTTTTACATCGTAGAATTCCAATAGTTCAGGGTATTCACTACTAAGGGTCGCTTTAAAGTATACATTGGGCTTATCCCATGTCTTTACATCAATCTCGAATGCAAACGCAGTATTCATTTCTATAAATTGTCCCTCGTAGTTGAGGTTCTTTTCAATTACTTTCTGTGCCCTTCCAACGGATACCAGTAGGCATAATATGGCTAATAGTTTTACTTTTTTCATGACTGCTCGTTTTTAAGTATAATAGACTACTTTTTTCTTAGGTAAATATTTCCGTTGGTTGATTTAAGGGTAATGTTTACTCCCCCACCATTAAGGGTTCCGATAGTCTTTCTACTAGATACCTTTTTCATTCCATCCCCATTGGAGGGACTTTTAATGTCAAAGTTGGAGTACATTTCCCCATTCCAGCTGCTCATGGAAATATCGGCGTCCGTATCTGCGGGAAGACTAAGGTCAATGACCCCATTGGTGGTATTTAGTGAGGTTGGGGAATCTTGTGAGATGTCGTCAAAAATAACCTCTATTCGGCCATTCAATGCATTTGCAGTGAGGGGACCACTTATATCGCTAAGCACCATGCCTCCATTCAGCTCGCACGTAGCTTCAATTTCATTGTTGAACCCATCTATGGAAATATCACCATTCCAAGTACTGGTTACCGCTACCTTTTGGTTTTTTGGAAGGTAGATTTTTGCGGATTCATTCTTTCTAAGATTGGTGACAATAAGGGCATTGCCTTCCTCTACCACATTAAAACCTACATCGGTATTTACCGTGCCTCCTACCCCTACGAGCCTTAAACCTTTAGCTCTATCGGAAGAATATGCCTTTCGATTTGCCTTGATAAGTATTTCGTTTTTATCATGGACCATCACTGAGACATTAGATTTTGAAGTGATTTTTACCCACTCTATTCCGTTCAAGGATTTGGAATAGTCCGTTTGGGCAAGGCAGAGACCAGTGGTTAAAAGAACCAATAGTGTTGTAACTGTTTTTTTCATGATTTTCGTTTTTGATATTTATATAATTTTTGGTAATGCATTATTGATTTCATTCTTGATAAAGGGTTGGGTATCTTCTTTTTCCAACAATCTTTTCATGGGGCCTATGGCCTTTTTTTCTTGTAGCTGTCCTAAAATTTCAATCAAGGCCACCTGAATACTTGGGTTTTTTTCGGTCTCCAAGGCCTGGATAAAAATAGCTTTGACCTGATCGGAATATGAAAATCTTGAAAGGGCTTCCATGGCAGATAAGCGAACATTGGTGTTTTGATCACCCAACATTTTTTCTCCAAGGGCGGCAACAATGTCTTCGTCAGGCTGGTCAAACTCTTCAACCAACTGCACCCCCTGGATGCGCTTGCTTGCCGATTCGTTCCCTAAAAGTGAGATAAGGGTCGCTTCTTTATATTCCAAAGCTTCCTGCTGGGCTTCCACCAAACTATGATTCATTTGTTTTTGTCCGGAATACCGCCCCATAAAAAATATCCCAATCAATAAAGCAATGCTTGCAGCAATTTTTAAAAATTGAAAGCGGCCATTATTTTTTGATTCCAATGCAACCACTTTGACCTCATTGCCTTTCTCCTCCTGCAGCATCTTTTCAAAATTCTTGGCGAGCTGCTTTGAAGGGGTTTCCTCTTTCTCGGTGTTCATTGCCTCAAAAAGCATCCTGAATTCCTGCACTTCCTTTTGGAAGCCCTCGTTGGACCGCATGTGCTTTTCGAAGGCCGTTTTTTGATCTTGGGACAGGGTGCCATCCAAGTAATCCGATATGCTATGTTCTATTTTCCTTTCCTCCATGATTAAATGGTTTGTAGGTATATATTTTTTAATTTTTTGAGCGCCCTGCTCATCTTTGTCTTAACCGCACCGGGCGTACTTTCCATAATTTCAGCCAATTCCTGGTATTTTATGCCCTGGAATCGATGTAGTACGACCAATTCCCGATCTGATGCGTCCAGTTGTTTTAAAGCCTTGTGCAAATGGGAATAATCTTCTTCTTTTTCCTCTTCACCCAGTCGATATTTTACGGTTTCCAGATTGCTATGCGCCTCCTTATTTCTAGTAAAATGACTGTTCAAACTATTCCTGGCTATGGTAAATAACCAGGAAATAAAACTACCGTTGTTGTATGATGCCCTGTATTTTATGACTTTATAAAAAACATCCTGGGTCAAATCTTCACTCAACATTTTGTCACCAGACATTTTATAGAGGAAGTTGTACACATGTACATGGTGTTTGTCAAAAAGTACGCGTAATACATCCAAATTACCCTCGGCCACTTGTGCCATAATTTCCTCATCTGTTAGCTGGTTGGCAGACATTTTTTTTGTTGGTGTTCGTTCTATATAGTCAGGAAATTACAAAAGGTTACAAGAGCACTAAAAAATTTTTGAAGGTTGTATGGATACCAACAAATTAACAGGGCCATATGGCCAATTCAATTTATCGCTTTCCCCTGTGCCTAAATTCACACAATGGTCCAGATACCCTGTATAAATAAAAGTTCTGGATGACTGATCTAAATATTCTACGAGTCAATTTTGCATTGGCATTGGTGAAGGAAAAGTCTAGATTGGAGAAGATGCCAAAAATTAATGCTAAATATTATCTATGAGTAAACTGTTTATCATGAAAAAGATTTTTATTCTGTACGCCGTATTGGGCTTAAGTTTTAGTTGCAAATCCCAAAATCCCGATTTCAAAATAAATGCGGCCGAAGTACATTACGATAGGGATTTGGATCAATTCATTTTTAAAATTACGGTCGAGGGTGAAGCGGGTAGAACTACTCCAAGCGCCATAGGTCAGTTGGATGGTGCCCCCGTGGATGGATATGTATTTCCTACCTCCCTCAAAGCTGAGGATGTAGGTTTCGGAAAGGTAGAAGGTGTCGTTGCTCTTGCATTGACCTCACATCCTGATTTTGACGATACTCCCCTATGGGATGAAAACAAGGATTCCCATTATGACAATGACGGTATTGTTTGGCATCCCCATTGGGTGGTTTTGGTTGAAGATACTAGGGTTCAAGGTGGGCTTTCCGTTAAACAATTTGATCAAAAGGATTCCGATGTTGTTTTGCCTCCCACAAATCCTGGTATGCCCATGTATATGGATTCCCCAGGGTATCCCGTTATTACCGAGAATAATTCCATTGCAGTGGTTGTCCCAGGATATCGCATAAAAACAGATGGGTCATTTAGATTTGACGGTGTAGCGGCGTACATGCAGGTCAATACAAGCAAGGAAGATATGCCTATGTTGGGCGTATATGAGGTGTACAGCATTGCTTCGGGCGATTTATCTTTACCGTATACCGTAAATGAATGAGTATAGAGCAAAAAGTAGCGGTTTTTGATACGTATGTACAACAAGCTTCCAAAGCGATCATGCATTTTGATATTGTGGTTCCGGAGGGTACGAATACATCCCAAGTCCATGAATATGGATTGGATTATTTAAACAATAAAGGAGTGGAGAAAAGCTATTTCTCTACCAATTGCTGTAATTTCTGTCATATAGAACATCCAACGCCTGAAATGCTAAAGGCCATTGGGGAAAAGGGATATTACATTATAGAAATGGAAGGTTGTCATACCTAGTTTTGCTATAAATATTTTCATCGAAATATTATGATGATAGGGTGCAATGCTTTCATGCAGTTTATAAATAAATGGCAGATCCATGGAAATAAGAGCCTTTCTTTTCTCTGGATTATACCCTGGCCTAAGAAAAATCTTCATCCAATACCTGGGCAATTTTTTCCAATCCCTGTGAAAATTTCTCCTTAGAAAGCGAAGCATATCCCAATCGAAAGCCATTAACCGAGGTGGAACTGAACTTGCTTGGATGTATCAGTTCCACGCCTCTTGAAAGCAATTTTTCCCGTAACCCTAAAATATCAATATCCATCTTTGCTTCAATCCAAAATGCCAGTCCACCGTTGGGTTTTCTAAACTCAAATTTCTCCGATAGCGTGGATTTGATCAGAGCTGCGCATACATCCCTCTTTGTTTCATAATAGGTGGTTGCGCGTTTTAAATGCCTACGGACTTCTCCGGACCTTATCAAGTCAAGAATGGCCAATTCCATAATAATATCTCCCTGAACATCAATGAGTTTTCGCCTTTGCGCAATCCGTTCGATGAGATTAGGGGTTGTCGCAATATAACCGATGCGAAGGGCCGGAGCCACTACTTTACTCATGGAACCAATGTAAATTACCCGTTGTGCTTCTTGATAACTTGAAATGGGCAGAATAGGTCGCTTACTAAAATGGAATTCGTGGTCATAATCATCTTCTATAATAAAAAAACCATATGTATTGGAGAGTTTGAGCAATTGCAACCTTCGCTCTAGCGATAAGGTAACCGTGGTGGGGTAATGATGGTGCGGAGTGACAAAAACAGCTTTAATCGAAGCATCTTTTTTTAGTTGCCTCTCCACCTCGTCAACATTCAATCCCAGAGCGTCCACTTTAATAGGTAGTATTTTTGCACCAAAATTCTCGAATACGCTCCACGCGGGCCGGTAACCAGGATTTTCCACAATGACCGTATCCCCTGGTTGAAACAATACTTGGGCCAATAGGTACATTGCCATTTGACTGCCACGGGTAATGCATAAATTTTCGGGACCTATGGCGAGCCCACGTTTAAAATTTAGCATTTGCACTAGGGCCTCTCGAAATTCGAATGCTCCTTTTTCACAACCATAGCCCATCATTTTCCATCGTGACTTTTGATTGAATACCCTTCTGTAGGACCTGGCAAGTTCTTCCATAGGAGCTATTTTACTATCCGGGATTCCGTCATCAAATACAATATCCAATAGGGGTGTTGTTACAGGATCAGGTTTGGGTTTTTTGTTGGTCTGTGCTGGCTTTTGCAAGTCTGGAATATTACTGTTGACAAATACTCCTTTGCGTTTTTCAGGTACTAACCATCCTTCTGCAATAAGTATGTCTAATGCCTTAATTACCGTATTCCTATTCACCTGAAGTAGGTTTGAGAGTTTTCTACTTCCAGGTAGGGCACTTCCAGCCAATAATTTCCCTGATGTTATTGCCGAGGTTATTGCGTTAACAATCTGTAGGTAAATAGGGGTTTCACAATTAAAGTTGAGGTAAATTTCTAATTTCCAGGGTCGAAGCAATTGGACTATCTTTTGTTTGGCTAATGCCTATTTCATGTGGTCCAAAATTACTAAAGTTCCATTTTATTTTGGTTAAAACACCAAAAGTGAGTTCCCCTCGAACCCCAATAGAACGCTGTCCTTTAGTGCTCTTCCAGAAGTAAATTGAATGGTTTTCTTATTGGGGAGTAGGGCTTGGTTAAGATAAAAATGCCCAGCATGGGTACTTTCCTTAATACTGACCTGAGCAATGGATTTTAGTTTTTCGTTGTCCACCTCAAAATGGTTTTGTCTAAGGGCATAGGTTTTTGATGGATCTACTTCAAGATTAAAATGGGATAAATCGTCAGCATTTAGTTCCACTATTGGGCCAAACAATGCTGCTATATAGCGGTTAGTAGGACGTTCATACAACGCTTTTGCCGTTCCCTGCTGAATAACACGGCCATTTTGAAGCACGACTACCCTATCTGAAACAGCAATGGCATCTTGGGTATCATGGGTTAAAAAAAGGGCTGTCACCTTGCTTTCACGAATGATCTGGAACAATTCAGATCGAAGATGCCTTTTTAAACTGGCATCCAGATTGCTGAACGGTTCATCGAGCACTAATAGCTTGGGCTCCGGTGCCAAAGCTCTTGCCAATGCAATCCGTTGCTGTTGACCTCCTGACAATTGATGGGGATAACGATGGCCTAAATCCTCCAACCCAACCAAGTTGAGTACCTCGAGTACCCGAAATTCCTTTTTTTGACGGGATGCAAGGCCATAGCCCACGTTGTCCATCACGGTCATATGGGGAAATAAGGCATAATCTTGAAATACCATTCCTATTTTTCGTTGTTGTGGAGGTACAAATTTTGAGGAGTTCGCAACAAGGGTTCCATCCAAAATCAGTTCCCCGGAATCAGGAACTTCCAGTCCAGCAATAAGACGGGCCAAGGTGGTTTTACCTGACCCACTTTCTCCCAAAAGCGAGACCACCGAACACGCCTCGATTTGTAAATCAATACCGTCAATCACATTTCCATCCTTAGGATTGAAGGATTTTATCAACGTTTTTATGTCAAGAATTGTATGCAATCTGGTTCAAAATATTGGGATTAGATGATTTGATTTCAAGAATCATTCAACAGCAATTTATTCAAAAATAACACAGGAATTAGCCCCGCAACAATAATGGTAAGCGATGGCAATGCAGATTCCATGATCAATTCATCACTGGCAAACTCATACGCCTTGACCGCCAGCGTATTGACATCATATGGTTTTAAAATCAAGGTCAACGGCAATTCTTTCATGATGTCCACAAAAACTAACAATAGAGCGCTGAAAATACCTGTTTTCAGAAGGGGAACCTCTATTTTAAAAAAGGTCTGAAGTGTATTTTTCCCCAATAGTTTTGAGGATTCGGAAAGGGATGCTCCCAGTTTCAATTGACTTGCCTGCAACGGTTTAAAGCCTACTGCAAGAAATCGTATGATATAGGCATATACCAAGGCGATTATGGTACCATTAAGTAATAGAATTGTTCCATTACCACCAGAACTATAATTTGCCAACAGTAACCAACGATCTATTTGGAGGGTAGGCAACATTACTCCAATGGCCAGTACTGCACCCGGAATTGCATAGCCTAAGGTAGCCAGTTTGGTACTTCCCTTTAATAATTTCAGTCGGTTCCACTTTGGAAAATAAATGACCAGTAATGTCACCAAAATGGTCAATACCGAGGCAAGCAGAGCAATACCTACACTTTGAAATGCAATAATGAGATAGTTGGAAGAAGCGGTCTTTTCCCAAGTAGTCCCTAACCATTTCAGCAATTGAAAAACTGGAAAAAGAAACCCGAAGAGCACAGGAACAAAAGTGATACTAAAGAGCCACCACTTTGTTGTTTTTGACGGGTAAATTGGTTGCAAACGTATATTGCTTTTAGCTGTCATTTGGTAACTTCGACTACCGCGCTGCCATCTTTCCAGGAGTACAAACACTAAAACCAGCAGTAATAAAATAACCGATAGAAATACGGCGGTATTGGGTTCTTCCAGTGCAAACCACGCTCTAAAAATACCCGTGGTCAAGGTATTCACTCCATAATATTTTGCAGCTCCATAATCATTGAGTACCTCCATGATCACCAGGAGCAATCCTCCAAAAATTGCAGGCCATGCCATAGGCAATATAACCCGAAATAAGGTTTTTATCCCTTTGGCTCCCAGTAGGCTTGAGGCTTCGATAAGACGTCCTGATTGGTAGAGAAAAACAGCCCTTGAAGCCATGTATACATAAGGGTACAATGATATGGATAGAATAAAAACAAGTCCGGGCAGATTTAGGATATCCAGCTTTGGTACCCCTAAAAAATGCCCCATACGGGATAATGTCCCTCCGTAATCAAAGAGCCCGGCATAGGCATAAGCCGTAATGTAAGAGGGAATGGTCAGGGGTACGATCAACAACCATTCAAAAATTTTTTTACCCGGAAAATGATAACGGCTAACGGCCCATGCCGAAGGAACACCCAACACCAAACTAAAAAAAGAGGTCCCTAAAACCAACAGTAAAGAATTTAAGGTATAGGTGCCAAGGACGGTACTTAAAAGATGGGACCAGCTTTCCCCGGGTCCCGAAAAGGTCTTAAAAAGAAGGGCAAAAATGGGAAGGGTGACAAAGCCTACCAAGAGTACGGTAAGCCAAGACCATTTATCGGTATCCCTTTTTATGGTTTTTAGGTTGAACAACGGATTTGGTTTGAAACGGTCCGACTCAAAAGTACATCATTCGAGCTACAAAGACTTTTCTGTCTTAACTCAATTACTGCCAGCCCACTTCATCAAAAAGGAGCACGGCCGCTTTATTATTTGTCCCCAGGGCCGAGAGATTGAGTTTATCTTATTTAAAATCACCCCATTCTTGCAAAAGTGCTGCCGGCTTTACATTTGGATTTACAGGATATTCGAAGTTGGCCTCCGCGAAAACGGATTGGGCCCGGTCACTCGCTAAAAACTCAATGAACTTGATGGCATTTTCTTTATTGGGAGCGTATCTGGCCACACCCGCACCACTGATATTAATGTGGGTCCCCCGGCCATTTTGATTAGGGAAATAAATGCCTACACCCTTGCCCGCCATAGATTCGACGGAATCGTCAGAATTGATCATTCTTCCCACGTAGTAGGTATTGACAATAGCTAAATCACCTTCACCGGCTACAACGGCCTTCACCTGATCTCTATCATTGCCTTTTGGGGCCCTCGCCATATTTTCAACGATTTTTTCCGCCCAAGCCTTGGCTTTTTCTGCTCCCAAATTGGCAATTAGGGAGGCCATAAGGGATTGGTTGTAAATATTACTGGAAGACCGTATCAGCAATTTTTCGCTCCAAGTACTGGATGCTAAATCTTCATAGGTGGATAATTGCCCAGGATCAATTCTAGCTTTGGCATAAGCAATAACACGGGCCCTTTTTGTTAATGCAAACCACTGTTTCTCTTCATCCCTTAAGTGGGATGGAATGACAGAATACAAAAAAGGAGATCGAATGGATTGCAATAGGTCCTTTTCCTTCGCCCTTACCAATCTGCCTGCATCAACGGTAATTAAAACATCAGCTGGGGAGGCTGGACCTTCCAATTGCATTTTTTGAATCAATTCATCGGCACTTGCATTGACCACATTGACCTTGATGCCCGTTTCGTCTTCAAATTGGGCAAAAAGCTCTTGATCTGGAGGATAATGGCGATGCGTATAGATAGTGACCTCTTGAGGTTTTGTTTCCCCTTTGGAGGTGTTTTTGCAGGAAAATACAATTCCTACTATAGCCAATAGCCATATTATTTTTTTCATATAGCGTTATTTTAAATCAAGTTCTTTTTTCAATTCGCCAACATCTAAATCACGTAGCAAATCCATCACATTGGGATACCAGTTTTCGTGATAGCCAAATTCTTTTTTTCGCAGTTCCTTAATGGCTTCCTCTTTATCCCAATTTTCAAAAACAATACGATAAGCTGCGGAAATAGCCCCTGTACGGTCAGAGCCATGCCAGCAATGTAGTAATACCGGTTTCTGGGCAGATTTTACCAGTTTCAGAGCAGTTAGGATTTGCTCTTTGGTCAATTCCTTGGTCTTTAATGGAAAATGTTCCAAGACAAGTTGCGTCTTTCTTGCTTTTCTATTGTCTTTCTTGTTACGTCTAAAGTTGATGATGGTTTTTAATCCAATAGCTTCCAACCTTTGAAAACCCTTTGTGCTAGGCTGTTCTGATCGATATACGGAATCATTTAGCTTATGCAGTCTTTTGAACCCTTTGAGGACAACTTTTTCAGCGGTGTGTTCTTGGGAGTGTAAGTTGTAGGCACATAAAATTAAAAGTACTGGAATAAGAATGGAAAAACGCATTTCTATGCTGTTTAGATGATGGCAAAAATCGGAAATGTTTGGTGAATATCTTCTTTAAAAAGCCTTAAAATAATAGCCTTAAGAAGGCTTATGTGTTCATCCAAATCTTGAAATCCGGTGTTTTGGGCCTACTTACTATAAATTGTAGACCTCTGGAATGTGATAGGGTCAATAGCAGACGATGATTGAAATAAGGGTGCATTTTTTCGATAGCCCTTTTTGCAACGATCTGTCCCCGATTTATTTTAAAAAAGTCATAGGAATCGAGTGTTCTAAATAACTCATCAATACCTTCATCAATGATATATCGTTTTTGTGCTGTAATCCCAAAGGTAACGGTGTCTTCGGTATAGGCATATAACAATTCCGAAATAGGTAGTTGCACAAATCCTTTACCTTCCTTGGCCAAAATACTGACCCGCTTTGGTGGGGATTGCAGGCTTCGAAGCAATTCTTCTACCTGTTGGGAGCTTACCGTTTGCCGTTTTATTTTAGAAAATTTGTCCAAGGACATTTCCAAATCGGTCTTTTTGATGGGTTTTAAGAGGTAATCGATACTATTGACCTTAAAGGCTTGAATGGCATATTCGTCAAAGGCCGTAGTGAAAATGATGGGCGCATTCACGGTTGCTTTATCAAAAATTTCAAAGCTGATGCCGTCCGCTAATTGAATGTCCATAAAGACCAAATCCGGGGCGTCATTGTTTTGAAACCAGTACACTGCATCAACTATGGTATCAATAATCCCTAGTAGTTCATAGGAGAAGGCCACTTCTTGCAAACGCTTCTGTAATTGGCTTGCAGCCCGGACTTCGTCTTCAATGATCAATAACCGCATCTATCCTTTTTCTTTGTTTAAAAGTGGTAATGAGACCCTAAAAGTGGTTTGGTCACCATATATTTTAACGGGCTGCTGGGTCAATAAGGCGTATCGCTGCTTTAAGTTGGCAAGGCCAAGTTTTGTTGATGGAATTTTTGAGGATTTTGGCTGTAATGGATTTTCAATGATTAAATCCCCATCTTTTTCAAAAATATGTATGTGCAAGGGCAGCGATTTGGAGACTACATTGTGTTTTATGGCATTCTCGATAAGCAATTGCAGACTGGTTGGAATGATGCCATGTTGTATTGATTTTTTTGGGATATCCCATGCTACCTTAAGATTTTCACCAAATCGTTCTGATTGGACATGGACATAGGCCTTTGCAAAAGCAATTTCCTCTTCCAGTTTTATTTGGTTGTTTTTGCCCGTATTCAAAATAAAGCGATAGACATCCGATAGTTTGTCTACAAAGAGCTTGGCCTCTTCTTTAGAGTTGTGGTCGATAATGTCCCGAAGGGTATTAAGGCTGTTAAAAAAGAAATGGGGTTGGGAACGGTTACTGAGGGCATCCAGTTGGGCTTGTACAATAGCCTGTTTGCTCTGTTCCTCCTTGCGAATGGATTTTTGCAAACGGATATTGTAATAAATGGCTTCATAAATGGCCATAGTCATTACACTAATAATTAAGATGGGTAGCTGTACCCTGATACGATTTGGATAATAAAATTCCTGACCTTTTAATGCACTGATAATTAGCCCTAATATGGCATCTATACCAATAACTACAAGTATAGTGGCCAAAATTAAAAGGATAATTCGTTTTAAGTCGTCCTTAAAATCGGGGTATCGCTTTCTAAATGCAATAATAATAAGTCTTACGATAGTCCAGTCGCAAGCAGAAAAAATGAGTGCGGTAGACCAAGTCCTAAGGGCTCGGGGAAGTTCATATTTCCTAAAAGAATCAACAAAAATAAAATCGGTTAAAAAGCTCAGGAATAAAATACCAATGACCATGAACCCAATGTCATTGAATCCTAAGTACTTTATTCGTCTCTCTTTATTGAAGAGCATGATTTTTACGGGTTATCCTATAAAGGGCATTGCCCTTTTGGCCTGATAAAAGACAAAACCCAACCATCCCGCATAACACAGTCCAAAAAACAAGACCGTAGTTAAGTGTGACCTAACACTAAGGATTTTTGTTCGATTTAGCCCCGCAGCGAATAACGGAATAATTTGAATAGCATGCAATCCGAAGAAATGGGCTACCCTCAAATCTCCGGCTACCGTACTCCAGTTCAAGAGGGGTAATCCTTCGCCACCATCAGCTACCCCTACATTGTGACTCATCTGTGCAATCATTTGTCCTCCAGCCCAACTCCCAAAAATCACAATGATCCACCCCAATAGTATGGCATATTGTACAGATTTCGAGGTGTTTAGCTTTAAGCGAATGGTATCCACCACAAAGAGCACCATAATGAATACATTGATACCTATAAGAATACCCATACTTTGGAACAAGATAGCATCAAATACGGAAGAAGTATTATAATGGGATTGCACTCCGCGAGCTGCCTGGAAAGCGATGATGGCCATTTCAAGCAGAAGGGTAACGGATGTCAAATTTCTTATGACATGCTTTTTGGTATTGGAATAAGGGTAATACGTGATTAAATAACCTACGGTTAGGGTGTAAATCCCTACCGAAAGGAAGAACTTTAGAGGCTTTACCCAAACATTGACCCCCATTAATGTCCTATCATCCAAAAATAGACCTAGAGTAGAGCCAAGAGCTCCCACAAAATGGGTCACAACGATCCAATACAAAATGGGACTGTTCTTTTTTACGGTAGTGAATACCTGTTTTACAGCGTCCATATCTTTTTTTCTTTAAGGGAAGCTATTACGGTAAAAAGGAGAAATCCCAAGGGTCCGGCCATAAATGTGAAGAAAAGGCATGGCACCATTAGCAGCTGATGTATTCCTAAACTCCGGTTTCGTTGTACCATCCACATACCAATTAAAAGGTCAAAGGCCAAATAGTGCACCCATCCTGCCAATACTGCATTTTCTTTAGTGAAAAGGGCCATTACGGATTGTAAACTTCCAAAATCCAAACCGCCCTCAGCTTGGAAGGTCAGGCTTATATAAATGACATAGACTACAGAAAGGAGTAGCGGTATAATTTTATAATCTACCAAGAATCGGGTGACTTTCCATTTAGGAAGAATGATTAGTAGCAGCCACATGGGCATAACTAACATATTGGCGTAAGAGAAAACGGTTGCTGTGGTCATTTTGATTGTTTTTGTTATGTCAAATATGATAGGAAGACTTTGAAGCTCCAATCCATTTCTATCCAACCGTCGTTTGTATGCCTTGAATTGTTGGTTTTGGGATTGTAGGGACAGTACAGTGATTTCAATTGCCGCTAATTGCCTTAAAGGAGCAGTGCGGACTTAAAAAGAACGATATGGACCAACTAGCGTTGGGCGCCACAATGAATAATGTGTTGCTGCGCAAGCGCGCTTGGATATTTAACTTGAAGAAGACGGTATTATCTCCATGTTAACTATCCTTTACAAAAAAATATCAGCTTGCTTGTTCTATTTGCTTTCGTCTCCCATAAAAATACAGGGAGTGGTTGCTGATTTCCACATCGAAGATTTCTTCTATCGTTTTCTTGATTAGCTGGATACGGGGGTCACAGAACTCAAGGACCTCTCCTGTATCCGTTAGGATAACATGGTCATGCTGCTTGTCAAAATATGACTTTTCGTAACGTGCTTTTGCATCACCAAATAGGTGTTTGCGCACCAAACCACAATCCACCATCAACTCAATATTATTGTAAATGGTGGCCCGACTTACCCGATAGTTTTTGCTTTTCATCTGAAAGTACAGTTCATCCACATCAAAGTGGATTTCACTTTGATAAATCTCCTCAAGCATGGCAAACCGTTCAGGGGTCTTACGATGCCCCATTTCTTTAAGATAATTGGTAAGTACTTGACGTACCGTCTCCATATTACGCGCGCTGGTCATAACGATCTCTCATTTATTGTCATTTATTTCCATGAACATCTTCCTTGATGGAATGTAGGGAGCACAACGAACGAATGGTCTTCACAACCTTATTTTGTGCTTAGGCACTTATTTTTTGGGGCGCCCATACAGAGCACATCATACCTGGAGCTGCCTTTTCTGGGTTTGCACAGTCATCACGGTCAAAACGTACGCAGGTGGTACAGTTGCGCTCATCCGTAAGATGTTGCTTCATTTCAAAACTGTCACAAGTATAATGTCCACCGACTTTTACCGCATGGACCTTACAAAGGTTATCGGTCATAAAATTGTCACAGTTGGAACAGGTATTTCCTAATCGAATAGCCACTTTTCTAATTTTTTTTTGTTTAAAAGTACCTTTTTGAATGTGTAGAATCAATTTAAATAACTGATTTTCAATTATTTAAATTTAGATTGACTTAAAATAGGCGTCGTTGGATGTATGGCTTTAAAAGGGAAAGATTTGCGCTGGCCAATTCGGATTTTTAAGTACAAGTGGCAACTTTTTTATCCATACCTAAAACTTTATTGTTCCCTGATGTAACCTTTCCAACATTTTGGACTAATTAAAGCAGTAAACCTATTTCCCATAGGCAATATCCTCCAGAATAACTAAAAGGAATCACTATGATAAAGCACCATATAAAACTTTTTTTTAGAACGCTAAAGACCAATGGAACTTCTTCTTGCATTAACATATTTGGTCTTTCTTTAGGATTGGCAACAGTCGTTCTAATTGCCTTTTGGACCAAATTTGAATTCAACATGAATGCGTTCGATGAAAGGGATAGCGCACAGCATGTCCAAATTTTCTTAAATCGTCTGACGGCTACGGGAATTGAAACGGTTGACCGAACCCCCGGACCTTTAACAAGAGCTATGGCAGACGAATTTCCTGAAGTGGCTTATGGCGTCCCGGTAGTTGCCCCCCGATTCTTTTATTTTGGTGTACTAACCAATGGAAGAAATAGCGTCAAAGCCCGTTCGCATTTTGTGGGCGAGGGCTTTTTCAACATTTTTGGTTGTGATTTTTTGAGAGGTAGTAAGGTATCAGCACTAAATGATAAAAATGCCATCGCCATTTCCAAACAAATGGCCATCACACTTTATGGCACACTTGACGTTGTTGGCAAAACCGTCGAATTCAAGAATGAATATTTTGACGGCACCTATACCATATCCGGTGTTTTTGAAATTCCCAATAATTCATCCTCCGATTACGATATTATATTCAGTTATGAGCGCTTTCTAATGGGAAGGCCCAACCTGCTTAAATGGAACAATGGAGGAATCCAAGCCCATATGGTTTTACATGAGGGTACCGATCTTGCTGCCTTCAATTCAAAGATCAAGGATTATCTGGCAACAAAAATCGAGGGTTCCGAAGCCACGCTCTTTGCTCAAAAATACGCTGAAAATTACCTTTATGGAACTTACGAAAACGGAGTCCCAACGGGTGGGAAAATCACCTGTGTGAAGTTGTTTGCAATGATTGCAGCATTCATAATGCTCATTGCGTGTATTAATTTTGTGAACCTCTCAACGGCAAGGGCCTCGAAACGACTTAAGGAGATAGGAATCAAAAAGGTGGTCGGTGCAAATAGGAGAACACTTATTGCCCAATATCTAGGAGAGTCGATTTTGATGGCCTTTTTTGCTCTTTTCATCGCTCTGGGAATCGTTTTGGCCATCCATCCGTTCTTTGAGGGGATTATAGGTGAACAACTTCCGTTTGAGTTAGGGAGTAAGGAAATTATTTTTTTAGTTTCCTGTTCCATCTTTACCGGTCTTCTTGCAGGAAGTTATCCTGCGATCTATCTTTCTGGTTTTAAGGCAATCGATGTCTTAAAAAGTAAATTATCCTCAAATCTCGGCGAATTCTGGGTTCG
The DNA here is from genome assembly GCA_039815575.1 of Bacteroidota bacterium. GTDB lineage: Bacteria > Bacteroidota > Bacteroidia > Flavobacteriales > Flavobacteriaceae > Croceivirga. The sequence continues at coordinate 21,584 of JBCBZA010000049.1, forward strand.
AAAGGGGCTTGTGGTTTTTCAGTTCGTTGTTTCCATAGTAATGATTTGCGCTGTTCTTGTTATTTACAAGCAAGTTCAATTTATGCAAACGAAGGACTTAGGCTACGATAAGGAAAACATCCTTAGCTTTCCTATGGAAGGGGAATTGGCCAAAGACAGTGACGCCTTTTTATCAGAGTTGAAAAAAATTCCAGGGGTTAGTGCTGCTTCCCATATGTGGGGAGAAATTCCGGGAAATACAAGTAGGGCATCTGGTTTTCAATGGAAGGGACAGATCTTGGAAGAACAAAAGATTTCGTTCAATTATATCGAAGGAGGGTATGATATGGTTTCATTGCTTGGTGTGAAAATACATTCAGGACGGGTTTTTTCTAAAAGCCACCCCACAGATGGGGAGGCGATAATTTTCAACGAGACGGCCATAAAAACTATGAACATTGAAGGAAATCCAATAGGACAAACGGTAAATTTCAAGGGAAGGAGAAAAATTATTGGGGTAGTCAAGGATTTCAATGTTGATGCCCTTTCCGAAAAAATTAGACCTTTATTTTTTATCCTGAGCAAGGGTAACAATTTTATTGTAAAGTTGACACCTGGTTTAGAAAAGGGCAGTCTGGCAAAAATAGGGGACCTATACCGTACTTTTAACGAGAATTATCCACTCGACTTTTCCTTCTTGGAAGATCGCTATCAAGCGTTGTATGCCTCAGAGAGGCGTGTTGGTGCCTTATCCAAATATTTTACTGCTTTAGCGATTGCAATCTCATGTATGGGAGTGTTTGGACTGGCTGCTTTTATGGCGGAAAGACGCAAAAAGGAAATTGGTATTCGAAAGGTCTTGGGTCAAAGTGTAGGGCAAGTGACCTTAATGCTTTCAAGCGAGTTTGCAAAACTTGTTTTTATATCCATTCTTATTGCACTTCCGGTTGCATATGTATTGACCAGTAGTTGGCTTTCCGGTTTTGCTTATAGAATTTCTTTGCATATGGGGTATTTTGTAGGCGCTGGCCTAATAGGGTTTTCCTTGGCCATGTTTACTGTGGGTAGCCAGACCATTGCTGCCGCCCACAAGAATCCTATTGAAGGGTTGAAGGAAGAGTGATTATTTTAATTTCCAAGTTCATTGGAACAATTTTGGGTTCCCAATGATTTGGGCTTTAATGAATAGTATAAGAAAACATAATGGATTGGGGCAGTTGGAAATGCCCATAGCGAAAACAATAATACTATAGTGCATTTTATTGGACGTTAATTTCCTTCTCTGCGCCAATCATCTTTTCACCTATGGTAAATGCCGTATGGTCGTCTCCGTTTAGGGTAATGGATATCCTATTTTTTCCTTTTTTTAAATCGCCAAGGAAATACCAATTGGAATACATCCTCCCGTGTTTTTTTCCATTGACGTATACATGGATATGACCTTGATTTTCGTTATACGCATTGCCTGTCTGCTGCGGTGTAAATCTCCAATTATCCAATTCAACATGTAAATTATGACCCATTTTATGCTTCTCTGCTATCACTTCCATTAGGGTGATTTTTGGTATGGCATACATATTTGAAACATCTACCATTCTTGATACGTGTTGTGACCTTGGTGCATTGCCCTTAGCATCTTCCAAAGCAATGTTATATTGGACATTATCTATAATCCCATACATAAATAGGGCTAAAAGTGTGATAAATAGGTAAGATAAATTCCCGGCAAGTATTTTTTTCCAAGTTGTTCCCAATCGTTTAACAGGTGTTTTATAAAATTTACCTGTGCCTTCCAAAATAAAAACGATGAGCATCGCATGTAAGGAGGTGTGGCCAATCACTTCAACTTTTCCAAAGGCGGTAGCGGTGAGTATAAAAACAAGTGTTATAACGGCCGCAAGTGTTCTTCCCAAAGCCCCAAACAAAAGCATAAAACCAAGACCTATTTCAACAAATGCAGCAGCCTGCACAAAAAAATCATGTGGCAGTCCAAAGGCAAGATTGGGGTTTTGTTCCAATAACACCTTAGACCAGGTAGGATAGTATAATTTTTCAAAAGCCAACCAAATCAAGGCCAGGCCCAAGGTGATGTATAAGGCGGGAATTCCAATATTGGCTATTCTTTTGTTTTTGGAACCAATGGTAATCAGATAAATTGCTATACCGATAAAGTGATAGTAGTCCAACATATAAAAGAACCCATATTGAAACCCACAATAGAGGTATAGCCCAAGCAGTAGAAATCCCGAAATGGCATCGGCTGTTTTAACCAGTAGCAGCAGGGCGATAAAGAACTGAACCCAAGAAATCCAGTTATTTTCAGCATTTAGTTCTGGTGTCAATACCGTATTGTTGACCCAAGACACAAACAATACCGTGAACATGGCTATTCTTATAACATCCTTGCTATATTTTTGTTTGCCATCCAGCCAATTTTTAAACTTTTTTGAAATGGCAAAATCATTGATCTTATTATCCAATACGATCAATAGTGAAATGACGACCAAACTAAGTGCTGTAAGTAACCAATAGGTAGGTGTTGTAACCTCTTCCATGGTTTGGGATTTGTCAAGGAAATCAAAGCCAGAAAACCACTTTACATGCGCAAGCGCAAGATTTGTGGTAAGCAATGTTATGAGCACCAATATGCCTTGTTTTGATTTTATTTTTTTAAAAAGAGTCATGGCCTCAAACTTTTAATCCCCATCGTTGTCCGTTGATGTGATGATAACGGACAGCATACTTCTGGCATCAACGCCCATCCAAATGTTAAGGGCGGTGAGTTTTAAATGAAGGTTTTCTACTTCTTCCGGGTAAGTGTCCACAGCCTCCTGCAAGGGAACCGGGATTGCCTTGATGGCATCCTTAATTTCGTCAATTGCTGTTTTTATGCGTTGGTTGGTCAATTCATCTTCGGATACGGAGCTAAGGTATTGTGAAATATTAGGGTGGTCGGTGCTAAAGAAAACCTCCTCAATAACTGCTACGGATGCCAAGGTCAAAGCCAGCGATTCATGACTATAGGGCGCTTGTACTTTTTGTGGATTTGTACGTGGGGATTTTTCAAGGCCACCAGGTTTTCCAATTTTTGTCACCTTAGCCGTATTGGCCGCATTGTAGAGGCCATTAAATAATAGGTTAAAAGGATTGTTTATCCCCGTGGCTTTATTTGCCACAAAAGTGGCGGCGTAATTTTCCCCTCCTGGAGCCCAAATAGCAACCAGTCGGTTGGCCTG
>JBCBZA010000210.1:0-5713 GCA_039815575.1 Bacteroidota bacterium
ATGGGAATAGCTGCGGGAATTGTATGGTCAAAAGGGTTTTATCACCTCTGGGTAAAGACCGCCATGTACCATTTTGGATTTCAACTGTTATTAAATGCCCTTTGGAGCATGATTTTTTTTGGACTTAAAAATCCTCTGGCTGCCCTATTTGTTATCGTCACATTGGCAGTCTTGATTGTGCTGACTATTAAATGGTTTCGAGTGGTCAGTAAACCGGCGGCCTGGTTGATGCTTCCCTATTTGATTTGGGTGCTTTTCGCCACAGTATTGAATTTTAAGATTTGGGAATTGAATTGAGATAAGACCCTTGCAATGGACAAGAATATATATTGTCCATTATACTATTTCCCCTTTTTTACTGTTTTAGCTAAGAATAACCCCAAATCTTTACCTATGGAACCGCTACCTCCTATGTTTTATTCCCGAAAATTATTCGTAGCTACTGGACTTGTACTCCTATTTGGACTACGACATCAACTGATGATCAAGGATAACTTAACACCTGCCATATTTTTAATATATTTAGGTTTAGCCTGCTGTATTACTATTATTACATTACTTACCGTAATGAAAAGAAGGTGATTTTACCCTTGGTTTTGTGTAAGGGCTATCATCTTCCGCATAGTATTCAAGTTACGCGTAGTAGCCGTTACTTTTAGCTTATTTTCAATTAAATTGTTGTTGAGTTTCGCTTTTCCCGCACCCAGCTTACAATTTAAATATACGCAGCCATCCGTATAGTGAAAATCTTCATTGTCAAATTTCAGTTCTTGAAAAGAGGATATCAATTCGTTGGAAGGGGCTTTGTGCAATAAGGCAAAATACAGTCCCTTAGGATCAATTTCTCCCTTAAAGGGATTATTATCCACAATACCTTGGATCTCTTTTGGTGCTTTTAGTAGAACAGGTACTTCAAAACCAAAATCCGCTTCAATGGTTTTTTCTATTTGAGTTCCCAATTCCTTTACTTCAGTAGACAACACATCAAAAATAACGTTGCCACTTTGAATATAGGTATGGACATTTTTTAGTCCTTGCCTTTGGAGACTTGCCCTTAAATCAGCCATTTTGATCTTCTTTTGGCCACTTACATTTATTCCTCGAAGAAAAGCGATATAGGTTTTCATACCGAATGCATTTATGGGCTGAAACTACTCAATTTATTTTAGTAAATTCCCTAACAATTTTAAGATATGGCAGAATATATTCTTGCTCTGGATCAGGGAACGACAAGTTCTAGAGCGGTTGTTTTTGATAGAAAAGGTGTAATTGTATCCGTAGCACAAAAAGAATTTACACAGATTTTTCCAAAACCGGGTTGGGTAGAGCACGATGCGACCGAAATTTGGTCTACCCAAGCGGGGATGGCGGCAGAAGCGGTAACTAAAAAAGGACTGAAAGGGGAACAAATTGCCGCGATTGGGATTACCAACCAGCGGGAGACTGCTGTGGTCTGGGACAGAAAGACCAGCGAACCCATTTATAATGCCATCGTATGGCAGGATAAACGAACCTCCGACTATTGCGACGAACTAAAAAAAGCCGGTAAAACGGAAATGATTCGAGAAAAGACAGGATTAGTTATCGATTCTTATTTCTCAGCCACTAAAGTAAAGTGGATATTGGACAATGTGGAAGGAGCTAGGGAAAAAGCAGAAGCTGGAGAATTGGCTTTTGGCACCATAGACACTTGGCTCATATGGAAAATGACCCAAGGGGAACTGCACATAACGGATGTTACCAATGCCTCTCGTTCGCTGATTTTCAATATCAATACCATGGCATGGGATGACGAACTTCTAGAGCTATTTACCATTCCAAAAAGTATGTTACCCCAGGTCAAACAATCCAGTGAAGTTTATGGACATACCAGTCCCAACTTCTTTGCTCATAAAATCCCTATTGCAGGAATTGCTGGTGATCAGCAAGCGGCCCTCTTTGGTCAAATGTGCACGCAAATAGGGATGGTAAAAAACACCTATGGCACCGGATGTTTTATGCTAATGAATATTGGGGAAGAACCCACTAAATCCAATAACAACCTATTGACTACAGTGGCTTGGAAAATAAATGGAAAGACCACCTATGCCTTGGAAGGTAGTATTTTTATTGCTGGAGCCGTAGTACAATGGCTAAGGGATAGTTTAAAAATCATAAAAAAGTCTTCTGACGTAGAAAGATTAGCAGCTTCCGTAGAAAGTTCCGAGGGGGTATACTTTGTTCCAGCTTTTGCTGGTCTTGGGGCACCGCACTGGAACCAAAAGGCCCAGGGTACCCTATTTGGATTGACGCGTGGTAGCACAGATGCGCATATCGCAAGGGCAGCACTGGATTCCATAGCGTATCAAACCATGGATATTCTAAAAGCCATGGAAAAAGACTCCGGCATTTCCATTAAAGAGCTTAGAGTGGATGGCGGCGCCACTGTCAATAATCTGCTGATGCAATTCCAAGCCGATGTCCTAAATACAACCACCATTCGTCCAAAAATTGTGGAAACTACGGTAATGGGTGCGGCATACTTGGCAGGATTGGCAGTTGGTTTTTGGAAAAGTCAAGAAGAAATTCAAGATATTTGGCAAACTGATGTGGAGTTCCATCCTACTAGCAACAGAAATACTGTCGAAGAAGGTATAAAGGGATGGTACCGTGTTATACGGGCATTGGAATTCTGGACCGAACAATAACCATACAACCATAACCACCATAACATGACACCTTTCATTGCTGAAATTATAGGAACCTTTTTATTGATCTTTTTGGGATGTGGCGTAAATGCCAATGTATCCCTGAATAAAACTTATGGTTCGGGTTCTGGGTGGATTGTAATAACGACCGGATGGGCTTTGGCCGTTTACGTTGGCGTAGTTGTGGCGGGTCCTATCAGTGGGGCACATATTAATCCAGCGGTATCCATTGGATTGGCAATAGCTGGTGAATTCCCCATATACGATGTTCCCGAATACATTTTGGCCCAATTTATTGGAGCTTTTTTAGGTGCTTTTTTGGTATGGCTTACCCATTTGGAACATTTTAAGGCTACTGAGGATGGCGACACAAGGAGAGGGGTTTTTTGCACCGCCCCCGCAATTAAAAATACCGCTATCAACCTTTTATGTGAAATAACGGGCACCTTTGTACTCCTCTTTACCATACTTTATTTTACTGATGCGACCCTTAGTTCCAATAACACTATTATTGGTTTAGGTTCTTTAGGGGCGCTGCCTGTTGCCTTCTTGGTTTGGGTAATTGGTTTATCCCTTGGCGGAACTACTGGGTATGCGATTAATCCAGCCCGCGATTTAGGGCCAAGGATAGTGCATGCTTTGGTTCCTATGAAAAACAAGGGCAGTAATGGTTGGAGCTATTCTTGGATACCTGTGGTGGGTCCTATAATAGGGGGTATCTTGGCGGCCGCAATGGCCGTAGTTTTGCAATAGATTAGTAATTCTTAGCCATGGCTTGCGAAGCGATGTAAGCTCCAGTCCAGGCATTCTGAAAATTGAACCCGCCGGTAATAGCATCTACGTTAATCACTTCTCCTGCCAAATAAAGATTTGGTAAAACCTTGCTTTCGAAGGTCTTAAAATTAATTTCCTTTAAATCCACTCCCCCAGCGGTTACAAACTCTTCTTTAAAGGTGCTTTTCCCTTCAATCTTGAAAGATCCTTCGGTCAACTGACTGGCCAAGGCCCTTATTTGTTCTTTGGTCGTATCTGCCCATTTTTGGTTTATCCCAATTCCCGCAGCCTTTACCAGACGCGTCCATAATCTATTGGGGAGTTCCAGGACCTTTGCTTTTAGAACCGTTTTTCTAGCTTCCACAAATTTTACTTCCGTCAAAAAGCCAACCATGGTTCCTAAACTATAATCCGGCATCCAATTTATCCGAATTCTAAAGTTGTAATGGAAATCATGTAATTCTTTTGCTGCCCATGCGGAAAGCTTTAAAACCGCTGGACCGCTAAAACCCCAATGTGTGATTAAAATTGGGCCTTCTTGGGTAAATAAGGGTTCTCGTTCTACCTTGCTTTTTAATTGGATGACAATTTGGGAGTCATAATGTGTCTTTGGTATAATGTCTACTTTCCCAATTTTACTTAATCCCTGCAAGCCCTTTATTCTAGGGTCTTTGCAATTGAACGTAAAAAGTGAAGGAACCGGCGAAATAATGGAATGCCCCAAATGTTTAAGTTGTTCCCAAACCTTTGAATTACTTCCCGTAGCCACTAGGAGCTTCCTACAATGATAGTGCTTGTTCATCGTAGTAACTCGCCACCCCTTCTTAATTTCACCTGAAGTTTCAATATTTTTTACTGCGCTATTTTTTAACACTGTGATACCCAACTTCTGCGTTTCGCCTAGGAAGCAATCGATAATGGACTGTGAAGAATCCGATGTTGGGAAGATACGTCCGTCGTCCTCAACTTTCAAAGGAACTCCACGTTCTTCAAAGAATTTCATAGTATCTCCGGAAGCGTAAGAGTGAAAAGGACCTAACAGTTCTTTTTGACCCCTTGGATAATGGCCTGATAATGGAAAGGGCTCAAACACCCCATGAGTAACATTACAACGCCCTCCACCTGAGACCTTAACCTTGCTCAAGACGGTTTTTCCCCGTTCAAAAATGGCAATTTTAAGTGTAGGGTCGGCTAGGGCAGTTTGTATGGCGCCGAAAAATCCTGCGGCCCCACCACCAATGACTATGATGTCAAACACTACTGTGCCCTATCTGGATAATCTGTAAAAATACCATCTACCCCATAAGCAGTTACCTGTTCAATATCTGCGGGTTCATTTACGGTATAGGTGAATACCTTAAATCCTTCATCTTGGATTTTTTGTACATTCTCCAGATTCAAGGTTTTGTACCAAGGATTAATGGCGACGGCATTTAGTTCCTTCGCTACCGCAATAGCTTCCAAAGGGTCTTCTTCGGTCAAGACGGCAATGGCGATATCAGGATTAAGTTCACGCATCTTTCGAAGTTCATCCCAATTAAAACTGGAAATGACAAAATTATCTATGGACCAACCTCTATTCTTAATGTAGGAACTTGTGATATGATTTACCCTGTTAGCGGTATCATTGCCCTTTAGTTCAATATTTAAGGCAACCTTATTATCAATCAATTTCAAGACTTGCTGCAATAGTGGGATGCGATGGTTCCCATCCAAAATCACTTGACGCACCTCAGAGATATAATAATCTTCAATATTTCCTCCTGCATTGCTCAGCCGGTCTAAATGCTGGTCATGAAAAACTACCGTTTCACCGCTTTTGACATTGAAAACATCAATTTCAATCATATCCACACCTAAATCCAATGCTTTTTGCACCGAGGCCAAGGTGTTTTCCGTCTCATAGCCCATCGCGCCCCGATGTCCTATGACTAAAGGCTTTTTTTTCATTTCACATCCCATTATTAAAACTATCAAAAAACAAAATGAAACTACTTTTCTCATTAGTGAACTATTTATAGAATAACAAAAATATAAACTTGAAACATCTATGGCCAGTAAAATTTGCCTTGGGGATTTATTCATCCAATATAAAAATATAGGATTCCAAGGGAGCAATTTTTAATGGCACCGACCCCAATCCATCCTCGATGCTGAGGACAGGATTGAACTCGCCATATAGTTGTTCCTCTAAGGAATAATCCTTGTTTGCCAACTCCCAGGTACTAATTAATTCAGGAGGGAGTTTAAAA
>JBCBZA010000241.1:0-3670 GCA_039815575.1 Bacteroidota bacterium
CATTTTTAAGTCAAAAAAAATGATAATATCTAATATTTAACCATTAAAAATAAGGATGTCAAAATATTGCGCCTAGAGTGACCCTCTTTCAATTAGGTGGGTTGGGACTATGGAATGACCATATCCCAGGCTTCTGATGTTATCTGCCGTTATGGTCGCCATTTCCTTAAAATCTGTCGAAATCGTAGTAATTCCCCCCGATATTATCTCTTTTACCACGTGATCATTAAATGAAAGAACCCCTATGTCCTTTCCAATTCTGAAATCATTATTCCTACAATCTTTAAGAAGCAACCATAAATCTAAGTCATCAATACAGATATATAATACATCCTTGGAAACATCTTCATTCTCATAATTGGCGACAATTTCAATTTCAATGTCATGTAGCTTACAGAATTCTATATAGGCCTGTTTAATTCCTCCTGGGTAATCCCTATCCTCCCTAAAAAAGAGAATTGTTTTTTTGTACTTCTTGATTTTGGGAAGCAACAGGTTGAGGTTGTTCATGGTACTCCTGTTGAATTCCTGTACCACGTAGCTGTAATCCTTCCCTAAATCCAAAAACCGATCCACAATAATTAACTTTTCTGGTTGAAGCGAAGCAAGGATATCCCTGCTGGATCCGCTCTGAATTGGCGCCACTACATACATCCCATATTTGCCCAAGATATTGCCGAATATGGTTTCAAAAACGTCTTCATTATTGTGGTGGAAGAATACATCAATTTGTACTTTATCCTGTAACTTTTTCCTTAGGGTATTGTAAAACTCCTGTTGGAACCTTTGGAATGAATACATGATAAGGGCAATCTTTAAATACCGCTGTGTATCGATACTTACCACATAGTATCCTTTTGTCTTTTTTGATTCGACCAAGCCCTTTTCCTTCAGTTCCTCGTAGGCCTTTACTATGGTCTTCCTTGCGAAACCCACCTCCTCCACCATAACATTAATGGAGGGTAATTGGTCTCCAACGTTCAAATGTCCGGAATTCATGGAATCCAAAATACCAAGTACCAATTGTTCATGTTTTGATAATGAATTGAATTCCTTAAGTTTTTTTATGTCGTCAACAATCTTGGTAAGGGTATCTGATCTCATTTGAACACAGAATGATTCTCGCGAAAAATAACAACTTTTTTTGAAGGAAGCCCAAGTAGTCCTATTCGATCATGGAGAATTGCTTTGACATCCTATGTTCTGCATGCCTTAATCGCCACCCTCCATCCTTTAAAAAATAACCCGGCTGGGCTGATAAAACTACTTGGAAAGGACATTGTTAAAAGGGCTCGTTTTCAGTATATGAGCTACAATTTCGATTGCTCCATATTAATTTTCAGGTTCACGCATAAAACAATATTACCATTTGTAAAAGCATTAAACCGTGTAAAATCAAATTTGTTTAAACTTTAACAAATAATATTTAACAAAATAAATAGATTTACGAATCGAAATGCGAAGCGTCCGCTTTAGAAGGACTTTGAGTTAGTTAAAATTTAATACATGAAAAACCACGAAAGCGTATTGGAGGAAGTATTGCAATCCAACGAAATATCAGAACAGTTGTCCCATGAGGAAATTGGGGATGACCATCTCTACACGGGTATAGAAACACCTCTTAAAAAAGGGGCGTTTGACATCCCTGATGAAAAGAAAAAAGAAAGGATTGCCCTATTATTTGGAGAGATTATGGATGTAATGGGATTGGATTTAACGGATGATTCCCTAAAAGGCACTCCAAAACGTGTTGCCAAAATGTTCATCGATGAAATTTACTCTGGCTTAAACCCTGATAACAAACCGAAAATTGCACTATTCGAAAATAAGTATCGCTATAACCAGATGTTGGTTGAAAAGGACATTACCTTCTACTCCAACTGCGAGCATCATTTTGTCCCTATTATTGGTAAGGCCCATGTAGCGTATATTTCATCTGGAAAAGTAATTGGATTATCAAAGTTGAATAGGATCGTACAATACTTTGCCAAAAGACCTCAAGTCCAGGAACGCTTAACCAATCAGATTGCCAGAGAACTCCAAACGGTTTTAAAAACTGAAGATGTCGCTGTTATTATCGACGCCAAACATTTGTGTGTTTCCTCTAGGGGAGTCAAAGATGATTCCTCTGCAACGGTTACTTCTTTTTATGGTGGACAATTTAATACGGCTGAAAAAATCCAAGAACTCTATAACTACATCAATAATTAATTTGCTTTGGGCCTTTTTAATTCACCAAACGAGAAAGCTGCTATGACAAATATAGAGCGCACGAATACTTCAAGCTCAACCATTTACGACATTGAAATCAATCAGCTAAATGGAACTCCTTTAAGGCTTTCCAAGTTTAAGGGAAAATTCCTCCTTATTGTTAACGTGGCCAGCAAATGTGGTTTTACACCGCAGTATAAGGACTTGGAGCAATTATATCTAACCAACAAAGAACGTCTGATGGTCGTTGGGGTACCCTGCAATCAATTCGGATCTCAAGAACCTGGCTCAGCTTTGGAAATCCAGAACTTTTGCGAGCGGAACTATGGGGTAAGCTTTGGGATTACTGAGAAAATAGAGGTAAAAGGACCACAGCAACATCCCCTATACCAATGGTTGACGCAACGCGATTTAAATGGGGTAAAGAACAGTACGGTCCGTTGGAACTTTCAAAAATATTTGATAAGCCCAACCGGTCAACTCATTGATTTCTATTACTCCGTTACTTCGCCAATGAGTAAAAAGATTACCAAAAGGTTAATTTAACCCTAGAAATAAATTGCTTAAAAATGGGTGAAAAACCAGATAATGTGGTGTTCAATGAAAGCAGCAATTCTTATGATGCCAGTCTAAAAGCCTATGGCACCAACCTCAGTGCCCCAGTTATAAAGATTGAGAATTTAGGGCCTTGGAAAACCACAGGCATCCAATCTGCGAACAATAAGCTTTCCGCAGAATTTGAAGAGTTGAAGCAGAAGTACATGACCCTGGAAGAACGGTATAGGTACAACCAATTGGTTTATGCGTCCGATTATAATTTTAAACCTTTAGTGGGGAAAACGTACCACTTATACAATAAAATTGATGGTACAACATTTTTGTCCATTCTAGATCCAGAGGAATGTACTTTTGACTTTGTTGGAAGTTTTCGGTTGGACTCAGAATTACTTTGGGAGAGGGTAGATAAAGAGATTTAATGATAATGGGTGATGTTCATATGGGTGCCAAGGAAGGGCTAACCAACAACAATACCCTTCCCTTTATAACGTTCTCATAGCAATTTAGTTCCCTAAATCAGATCGTTTCCGGCACCCTCAAATTTATACGGTTAATCGACCTTTAAGTCTTTTATCTATTTTCCGCTTTTTGTCGGTAATCCGCTTCATAGCATCCATTAACTTCGAGTCTTTGGTCTTCTTATAGATTTCATTAATGGCCAGTACTAATTCTTTGGCATGTCTTGAAGCCTTAACACGATCACTGGTAGACATATGGCTCATGTTCATTTTCTCGAACTCCTCAGCTTGTAATAATAAATCCATTGTCGCAATGTATAATGTTTTTGTAATATTATTAAACATTTTTATATATTACAATACAGAATAACCGCTTTAGCGGTATTTGACAATACTTTAACATCCGTGTTTAATAAACCCTAATATTACAAGTTTCTTGACAG
>JBCBZA010000158.1:0-8878 GCA_039815575.1 Bacteroidota bacterium
ACGGTCTTCATACTATCGCTCATAAAATAAAGGGGGTTCAATACCAAGGGAGCGCAAATAAACGTAGCCCTGACCACGATGGTGAATCTCATTATCGATAAAGTAAAATATATGCCACATTACTGGAAATTCGTACTCACCAAATAATATTACCGTTTCAGGGAATTTTTCAGCAGGCAACTTTTCCCAAAGGGCATTTATTCCCTCGGTGGCCGCATCCCAATGGGCCAATAGTTCATCCTTTTTGCTTCCATATTCCCTATTCTCGTCAAATTCTTGCTTTTCACCACTGACCAATTCCTTAAGGCCTGGTTCTGCTATGGCCAAAAGTTCTTTTACCATATCCGAAAAAGGCCGCATACCGCCAATGCTGAATTCAAAAAACTCCTTTTCAGGGAAGGCTTCAATTACTCTTCTCGTCAACCTTCGATGCCCCTGCCAACCTTCTAAAAGTAGTGCTGGGGTTAGTATTCCTTGTCCATTTTCAATCATTCTTTCCATGATACGTTGTTTTAAGTTTTGTTTTTGAAACCAAAATTAAATCCGGGCAGTGACAGCCCTTTGTCAGTAGTAAAATCAAATCGTAAAAAAAATCAGTTGACATAGGGTTGTCACCCACGTGCCTTAATTTGTTGCGCGTTGCTAATCTAAGATGAAATACAAATGGCCTTTGGACCTTGGTTTGAAATCCTATCTTTGGAATATAGGTCAATTGCTTATGGGAATGGATACCGTAAAACGTTTTGATAGAATTGTAGCGATTTTGATACAGCTACAATCCAAGCGTATTGTGAAGGCCCAAGAGCTTTCGGACCGTTTTGAAGTGAGTCTCAGAACCATTTACCGAGACATCAGAACACTGGAAGCTGCTGGGGTGCCCATTGCTAGCGAAGCAGGTATCGGGTATTCAATTATGGAGGGTTATCGATTACCTCCAGTCATGTTTACCCGCGAAGAAGCCGGAAGTTTTGTAGCCGCCGAAAAATTGATGCAGAAATTCACTGATAGATCCTTAGGGACGCACTATAAATCCGCCATGATCAAATTAAAGTCGGTGTTGCGTGGTGCAGAAAAAGATTGGGTGGAAGTACTGGAAAATCAAGTGCGTATTTTTCCTTCACAGGAAATCTTCAATTCCCATGTCCCCAATGCTCTGGAAATCCTATTTGAAAGTATTGCTCAAAAGACACGGGTATTTTTAAAATACGAATCCATACAGGCCGATAGCGCTATCGATAGAACTATTGAACCCATTGGGGTTTTTAATGAAAATAACTACTGGTACATCATGGCCTATTGTCACTTAAGAAAGGACTATAGGCAGTTCAGAGCTGACAGAATCCATAAAATTAGAAGAACCCAAACATCCTTTCAATTGGCGCACCCGTCTATGGAGGAATTGCGAAATACGGAACCTTCTCCGAAGACCTTGGTAAAAATCCGTGTAGATGGAAAAGTCTCTAAATTTATAAAGGGAAGTAAAAATAACTATGGCTTTATCTCCCAAAAAAAAGTAGCAAATAAAGTAGAAATGACTTTTGAGGTTGATGATATTGAACACCGTTTTTCAAGATGGTATCTTACTTTTGGTGATTACGCGCAAATTATAGAACCTGAAGCGCTGAAAATTAGGGTTCTTGAACTACTGCAAAAACAAAAAGAACAACTTTCTTAATACATGGACCCGTTTCAGCGTATTTTCATATTTCTTATCCTTTTTGCCCAGTATGGCCATGGCCAATTGCAAATCACTAAGATAGATTCCATAATTAATGATGGTATTCAACAATACGCCTTTCCCGGAGCGACCCTATTGGTATCCCATAAGGATAGCATCATTTTTTATAAGACCTATGGCTTTCATACCTATGATAGTATCGTCAAGGTATCGAAAACGGATTTGTATGATTTGGCTTCCGTAACCAAAATTTTAGGGCCATTACCTGCCCTAATGAAATTGGTTGAAGAAGGAAAACTTGATTTAGATCAGCCTTTTTCCAACTATTGGAGACCATGGCAGAAACATAAGGAGAAGCAGGATATCACCCTTCGACAAATCTTGGCACACCAAGCAGGGCTTCAACCTTATATCGTTTTTTTGAACCAAGTAAAAAAGAAAAACAGCAGCCTTAAAAAGAGATTCATCAGGAAAAATCCTTCCAAACGATTTCAGAAGCAAGCCTATGACGGTCTTTACGTCAGAAATCGTTTTGAACGAAAAGTATTTCGCCATATCAATCGCTCTAAAGTCTCAACCGATAAAAAATACAAGTATTCAGGCCTTACATTTCTTATTTTTCCAAAGTTGATCCAACTACTGACGGGGAAAGACTATGAAGCCTATTTGGCGGAGCAATTTTACGACCCTATTGGAGCATTGACCTTGGGCTTCAATCCAATAAAGAACGGAATAATCAACCCTACAGTCCCTACCGAAAATGACACCTTATTTCGATATACACTGACCAAGGGTTGGGTCCACGATGAAAATGCAGCTCTATTGGGAGGGGTCTCCGGTAATGCAGGACTATTTGGAACAGCAATTGATGTGCACAAAATGATGCAGTTATATCAAAATTTCGGAGTGTTTGAGGGAAAAAGGCTGTTAAAGAAAGAAACCGTTCAGGAGTTTATCAACATCCAATATCCAGAAAATCAAAATCGAAGGGGCCTGGGCTTTGATAAACCCCTATTGGGCAATGACACCCTAGATTTAAAAGATGCCTATCCGGCTCCAAGGGCAAGCACTCAAAGTTTTGGCCATGCAGGATTTACGGGTACCTTTGTTTGGGCAGACCCAAAACATGAGCTTACATTTATATTTTTATCCAATCGGGTATATCCTACCCGTGACAACAGAGGACTATATTCGTTGAACATACGGCCCAAACTTCACCAAATGTTCTATAACACCATTATCCATTAAAAACCTATCTACAAACTTATTTTGCTATTTTTATCATAAGCAAACAACCTATGGGTCTCCTTATTTTCTATGCCATTATATCCATTTTCTTTTCCTTTTTGTGCTCAATCCTCGAAGCTGTTTTGCTGAGTATTACTCCAACTTTTGTCAATGTAAAAAAACAGGAAGGGAAGACGTACGCTGCTGAACTGGAACATCTCAAGAAGGATGTTGATAAACCGCTTATAGCTATTCTGACCCTGAATACCATTGCCCACACTGTTGGGGCTATTTTGGTTGGTGTTCAAGCAAAAGCTGCTTATGTGGAGCTATTTGGAAGTAGGGCCAGAACCCTTTTTGGTCTTGAGTTTACCGAAGATCTTATGGTGGGTTTAGTTTCGACCGTAATGACCATTTTAATTTTAGTGGCTTCAGAAATTATTCCCAAAACCATTGGGGCCACCTATTGGAGGCAATTGGCCAATTTTACGGCCAAAGCGCTGAAGGCAATGGTCTTTTTCATGAAATGGACCGGTCTCTTGTGGTTACTTCAATTGTTTACCAAGTTGATAGGAAAAAAAGGGGCACATGGAAGTGTTTTGAGTCGGGAAGATTTTACAGCCATGACAGATATCGCTGAAGAAGAAGGCGTTTTTGAAGAATCAGAATCCAAAGTGATTCGCAATCTATTAACGTTTGACGAAATTGAGGCAAAAGATATTATGACTCCCAGGACCGTAATGAAATTGGCCTCAGAACAAACGACCATACAAGAATTTTTTGAGGCGAATCGACCGTTACGGTTTTCACGAATACCAATTTTTAAAGAAAGAGCCGATAACATCACCGGTTTCATTCTAAAAGATGAAATGTTGGAGGCCATTATCAATAAGGAAGGGGAAAATCCATTGTCTACAATTAAAAGGGAAATTTTGGTTACGAGCCGAACCAAACCCATTCCAGAACTTTTTGAGAAATTCGTCGAGAAAAAAGAACACATTTCTTTGGTAGTTGATGAGTATGGGTCTGTCAGTGGTTTGGTCACCATGGAAGATGTTATAGAAACCTTGCTCGGACTTGAAATCATGGATGAAAGCGATAATGTGGAAGATCTTCAAGTATTGGCACGAAAGAATTGGGAAGCGCGAGCCAAACGTTTAGGTATCATTCCCGAGCAAATTCCAGATGAAGACTGATGGAAACTGCCATAATCAAAACGCCCTTGGGTTTTGCTGAATTAAGAGGTGACGAAAGCGGCCTTGCTTCCATTTCTGTTTTTGACGAACAACAGCCCATTGATATTATTCCCGAAGTATTGGAAGACGCTGTCCATCAACTTACCGAATATTTTAACGGAACCCGAAAAGCATTTCATCTGACCTTAAATCCCCAGGGAACGGATTTTCAAAAACGAGTATGGAAAGAATTATTGAATATTCCCTTTGGAAAGACAACCTCCTACCTGGAGCTTTCCAAAAAATTAGGGGATGTAAAGGCCATTAGGGCGGTTGCAACAGCAAATGGCAAAAACCCGTTGTGGATTGTTGTTCCTTGTCATCGCGTTATTGGAAGCAATGGGGATTTGATAGGTTATGCAGGTGGCATTCACAGAAAAAGATGGTTACTGGAACATGAAAGTCCCAGTAAACAACAATCATTATTTTAATTTCTAACAAAATATGTTGGCACAAAGGTGGTACTGACATTCGAGATTAGATTCCCTTCATTACTTATCTGTAGCACTCCACCCCTGGCGCTCTGGTCCAACACTTCATAGCCTACCAAAAAAACATTTTGGAAAGGGTCATAAATTTGTACTGTTAGCCCAATGGATTCGCCAAGTCCTTCTTCAATAGAATCCGCAATTCCAAAAAAATCAATAAGGTTGTTTTCCTGGGTATTCGTATCGAAAGAGGCTGGACCTTCTGGGAATTCAGCAGGTTGAACAAATGGAAATGCGTAATAAAGTATTCCATCTTGAAATACCGCTCCGTCCACAGGCCCGGGAGAAAAAGCCGTATTAAACTGCAAAGGCAGTGTTTCCAACAGGGTTAATGAATCAGAATCATAGATTTCCAAAGTAGCGTCAACGCCATTCTTAATTAGGGCTAAATTACCGGATTGTGCGACCAAAAAACTTATAGGAATTGCGCCAAAACCCAAAATGGGGCCAACGGATTGGGTCAATATATCATAAAAGGTAAATTTATAATCCCCCATATTGGTCCTATACACGAAATAAATTTTCCCATTAAAAAGTAGGGGTTGAAAAACAAAATCAATATCGACATCTACTGGAGTATCCTGGGTAGCCCCATTTTGAAGGCTTACATCTTGAATTCCTATGTCTCGCGTACCGAAAGGCCCAAAAAATCCAAAAAACACGTTGGTCTCGTTGTTGATTCCCCATGCTACGGAGCGCCCAGGACTATTGGCAAAAAAGTCGGTGTACGTAGCAGAAGCGCCTGTTCTTACATCCTTTACAATAAGGGAAAATGCGCCATTTGCAAAGAAATAAAATGAAAGCAAATCGTCAACTTCACGCAGTGTTAAGTAATTTGTATTGATGTTGAAGTCTTGCGTGAGGTTCTGCAATAGGCCTTGATCAGAAGGGGCATCATAATCAAATTGGTATACATTGTTCAGGTCTTGGCCAATAACGGTAAAGTTGGCAACCGGTATTTCAATTTCTTTCTGTTGGGTAGGACCATTCGAATCATCGGTGCTACAAGAAAAAAAGAGAAGCACCAAAAAGAGCAAAAAAAATCTTTTCAATTTCACAGCGTTTTCATTCAAAAGATACCATTTTCTAAGAAAAGTTGCGGAATACGTCGTCAAATTAGTACTTTACGAATATGCTAACCAAAATGAATCTAGGACATATCCTGTTTTTGGATATAGAAACCGTTCCTGAAAAACCTAATTTTGATCAGCTCTCAGAGGAGAAACAACAACTATGGGAACAAAAATCCAAGTATCAGCGTAAAGAAGAATTTTCTGCAGAGGAGTTTTATGGTAGGGCAGGTATTTGGGCCGAGTTTGGTAAAATTATATGTATTTCAGTGGGCTATTTCTCTTTCAAAGGAACCCTCAGAACGTTCAGGGTAACCACATTTCATGGAGCGGAAGAAGAATTGCTTAAGGAATTCAAGAATCTGTTAAATTCACATTTTGGACAAGCCAAACATTTGCTCTGTGCCCATAATGGAAAAGAGTTTGACTTCCCTTACATTGCAAGAAGGATGTTGATACATCGGATTACTTTGCCTTACAAATTGGACTTATTTGGCAAAAAACCTTGGGAAGTACCACATTTGGATACCATGGAGCTCTGGAAGTTTGGAGATTATAAGCATTTTACTTCCTTGAAATTAATGGCCCATGTATTGGGAATTCCTTCTCCTAAAGAAGATATGGAAGGTAGTATGGTGCGGGATGTATATTATGAGGAAAACGACCTGGATAGGATCATTACCTATTGTGAACTTGACGTAGTTACTACTGCCCAAGTTTTTCTTCGACTAAGAAATGATGATTTATTGTCTGAAGGCGAAATCAAAAAAGTTTAAATCGCATTAATCCTTAAAGAACTTTGTGCTCTTAATGCCATTCAAATCTCGGATAACCAAGGCATAAAGTCCTGTTGACAAGTCAGCAACATTGATATTGATGATATTGTCGAGTTTTCCACTTTTTAGGGTGGTTCCATTTGTTGAGATGATTGAAAAAATTGCATAATCGGAAAGCTCAGTCTCTACTTGAAGTTCGTTTATCACCGGATTGGGATACACCTTAATGGATAGTTCCTCGCGAACCGAAAGGGGCTCGTATGCTTCAAGTACTGTCTCCTCCCCATTAAAAAGAAATGCTATTTCCTCGGAAAACTCAGAAGTCAGGTTTTGGGAACATACGGCGCGAACCCTTGCGCTGTAATTCATTCCCAATATTAAGTCTTGCAACGGAAAGAAATTGTCCCAAGTGGTATACGTTTCCCAATTTTCACCACGCTCAGATTTTAGTTGAAGTTCATAAAGGGTGTCCAATCCATTGGATTTCCATTGGATAGCCGTGTCCAACCCATCAGGAGCCGCAATATCAATTTCAGTTGGAGGCTCTAGCTTACAGGAGGTCAACGCCACCCCACTAATAATCAACGAAAAATCCTGTGAGCTATTCCTAAGGTTTCCTTTATGGGAAATGGAAATAGTGTATTCCCCATCAGCATTTAAAATATCAATTCGCTCAAAGGGATCTACCAAATTATCCCCCTTTAAAGCTTTACTTGTGGCCTGAACTGGATTTAACTTCCAAGGAAAGTACGTTTCACCATCCTTTGAAATTCGAATATCCAAATCATTGGCCAAAACGGCCGCTGGTGCATTTAAATCCCCACGATTTACAAATTCACCTTCTGGATCCGTCCATGAAATAGAGGCGGATAGAACTTCGTTTCCACTGGCTCTTACCGTTAAGGTATAGGTTTCTCCCTCACTTAGGTTTTCTTCCGTAATCAGTGTATTAAAATCTTTATTTCTTAAGGATTCAGCAGCTTTTTTTGTATTGATTACACCCCACCCCATCCTATAATCAGGCCCGGGTTCTTTGACGTCATCCGCGGTATGCAAAGCCAAGCCTTTTAAGGTTGCAGATTTCATAAACCGCCCATACAATTCCTCATGATACTCTTGTAATAAAAGTAGCGACCCCGTTACTCCGGGTGCAGCCATTGAGGTGCCCATAGAAGAACTATAACTAGTGTTACTGGTTGCTGAGGTCGTATGTATAAGCGTGCCATCTCCAGCCAAATCAGGTTTTATTCGGCCATCATCCGTAGGTCCAAAACTACTATATCCAGCTACTTGGGCGCCTTTCAAGTTCCCTTTTCCATCAATTTCAGCATCCGCTCCTGCTACGACCAGTCCATTTTTAGCCGTGGTAAAACCTACCAATAGGTCAAAACCATCTTGGGTCTTTCCAAAAATGGGAACTTCATTGTCATGTGAGTTTTGTGCATTACCTGCTGCCGTTACCATCAAATAGTAAGGGGCATTGTACATAATATTATCCCAATCTTGAGCTACTTTAATATAGGCGCCAAAATACCAGTCGGGAACACGGTCTGTTTTGATGCCATAGGAATGATTGGAAAGTAAAAGACCGTTTGCTGCTGCTTGGATCACTTCAATTTTATCCCGTGACCAATCGTGACTCAAGGCCTGCGCAGCGTAGGCAACGCCTTTCACATTTTTTTTCACTCCCGAAGCAACCACTGCCCCTGTGACCAAAGTACCATGATTATCTATTTCACCACCGTCAACATTGGTTACCCTGGTATCAAACTCTTGATGGGTAGAACGGGCCACCCCTGCGTCCCAAACGCCAACCTTCATATCTTTGCCATAAATCCCCAAGTCCAAAATTCCATCCGAGTAGAGGGCATCTGCTCGAGAAACTTTACTTGTAGGGTCCATATGGGTAGTATAGTACAAAGGGGTACCGTCCACACCAATGTCATTTAAGGCAACTACGGTTCCGTCCAATCGTTTTTGACTTACCCCCCATTCTTTAAAAAGAGCTATGTTTTTGATTTTACCCTTTTTTAATTCCATTTCTTTTTCAAAACCGGATATTAGGCTGTTAAGCTTAATAAGGTCATAGGTGTCCGTGATTCCTTGGGTCTGTTCTACCGTTTGGGCTACCGAAAAAATACTAAAGAAAAATGCCAGAAGTAGAAATGGATAATGACCTCTGCCAGATGTAGGTTCAATGGAATTCATAAATTGGTTAAGTAGGATTTAGACTACAAATCTATTTTAAAACCAAAAAGTGTCGATAGAATACCTAATTATTTCGACAAATAGTTATTATTGAGGTGAACCCATGTGGTGAAAAGTGCATTTTGTGTGGTAAGTACTATTTTTCTTACTTTTTATTCGTTGAAGTGCATAAGGACGTAAACGGGAAAATGATCAC
>JBCBZA010000224.1:0-4375 GCA_039815575.1 Bacteroidota bacterium
ATTTATTTAGCGTATTTTTTTAAGGGTCAAATGCTAAAAAAATATATGAAATTTTGGTTACCACTATTTTTTTTGGGGTTGATTGATAAAAAAGCAATTTTTTCCGTTGATATTAGTAATTTATTAATTTTGACCCCCATAAAAAAATAGTACATGAAGATGCGATTTGAGGCCCTAGCAGAAAGCAATAAACGACAAATAACCCCCATCCTGGAGGATAAAAAACGTTCCGAGTTGTTTGGAAAAAACGTCTTCAATGACGAAAAAATGCAACAATTTTTAACCGAAGAAGCCTATGGGAAAGTGCAATTGGCTATTTTTTCGGGTAAAAAGATAGATCGGAAAATAGCCAATCAAGTGGCAGAGGGCATGAAGGCCTGGGCACTTTCTATGGAGGCCACCCATTACACCCATTGGTTTCAACCCTTAACGGGTGCCACTGCCGAAAAACACGATGCCTTTTTTGATTTAAGGCCCGATGGCAGTGCTATTGAGAAATTTGGTGGAAGCCAGCTGGTGCAGCAAGAGCCGGATGCCTCCAGTTTCCCTAGTGGCGGAATTCGGAATACGTTTGAGGCAAGGGGGTATACCGCCTGGGATCCCACTTCGCCAGCTTTTATTTACAAAACTACGCTTTGTATCCCCACAATTTTTGTGGCCTATACAGGGGAGGCTTTGGATAACAAAGCACCCCTACTGCGTGCATTGCATGCCGTTGATGAGGCGGCCACTGGGGTGGCCCAATATTTTGATAAAAATGTACGTAAGGTATATGCTACATTAGGTTGGGAGCAAGAATATTTTTTGGTAGACAAGGCCTTAGCGCAATCCCGCCCTGATATTTTAATGACCGGGCGCACCCTGGTTGGGAATCATGCAGCTAAGGGGCAACAATTGGACGATCACTATTTTGGGGTGATTCCATCTAGGGCACTTAGTTTTATGAGCGCATTGGAAAAGCAGTGCATGGTCTTGGGCATTCCTGTGAAGACCAGACACAATGAGGTAGCACCCAACCAGTTTGAGGTGGCCCCCGTATTTGAAGAGGCCAATCTTTCTGTGGACCATAATCTGTTATTGATGGACGTTATGGAAGAAGTTGCGGATACCCATGGTTTTAAGGTACTTTTCCATGAAAAGCCCTTTGCAGGAATTAATGGTTCAGGGAAACATAACAATTGGTCGCTGGCAACCGATACCGGTGTGAATCTTTTAAGTCCCGGAAGTACCCCTATGAAGAACCTGCAGTTCCTTACCTTCTTTGTCAATACCATTAAAGCTGTGGATAATTATGAAGAGTTATTGCGGGCTTCGATAGCCTCAGCAAGCAATGACCACCGTTTGGGTGCCAATGAGGCTCCACCATCCATTATTTCCATCTTTATAGGAAAACAATTGGCCGGCGTTTTGGATGAATTGGAGGGGGTTTCCAAAGGAAAATTATCGCCCCAGGAGAAAACCGAATTGAAGTTAAACGTTGTGGGCAAAATACCTGAAATTTTGTTGGACAACACGGACAGGAACCGTACCTCCCCTTTTGCGTTTACTGGAAATAAATTTGAAATGCGGGGTGTAGGTTCCAAAATGAACTGTGCAAAACCCATGACCGTCCTTAATACCATTGTCGCCCAACAATTGACTGAATTTAAAAAGGAGGTGGACGCTTTGATCGATAAAAAGAACCTTAAAAAGGATGAGGCCGTATTCAATATTCTTAGGGAGTATATCAAAACCTCAAAACGCATTCGTTTTGATGGGGATGGTTATAGTTTTGACTGGCAGGAGGAAGCTAGGCGGAGAAAGTTGAGCAATAATAAAAATACCCCGGAGGCCCTTCAGGTATTGACCTCCAAAGCGAGTTTGGCGCTCTTTGAATCAACACATGTAATGAATGAGGTGGAACTCAAAGCCCACCAAGAGGTGGAATTGGACAATTATGTATTTCATCTACAAATTGAAGGACGCATTTTTGGGGAACTGGTCTACAATCATGTGATACCTGCCGCCATTCGTTACCAAAATCAATTATTGGAAAATGTACATGGCTTAAAAGAGGTGTATGGTGCAGCCCATAAAAAAGTGTGCGAACCCCAGCTAAATATGATTGAACAAATAGGGGAACATCTTACTGAAGCCAAAAAATTGACGGATGCCATGATAGCTGTAAAAAAGCGAACGGATACTATGGGGGATATTGCCAAAAAGGCAAAAACCTATTGTGATACCGTAAAACCCTATTTTGAGAAAATTAGAGAGCACGTGGATGCATTGGAACGAATTATTTCGGATGACCTGTGGCCATTGACAAAATATCGTGAGCTGTTGTTTGTAAAATAAAGGATCCAACCCCCTACTTGGACAGAACTGAAGGATTCAAAAAGGAGTATTTTTGTTGAAATCGAACAAATGACCCTTACCCTTGCCGATATTCAGGCTGCTAAGAAACGTATTGATCCGTACATCAATACCACCCCAATCCTATCCTCGTCCCTATTAAATGAATGGTTGGGACATGAGGTTTATTTTAAATGTGAGAACTTCCAGAAAATAGGGGCTTTTAAGGCTAGGGGAGGGCTGAACACGGTTGCTTGGCTGGTAGAGTGTGGGCAACGACCAAAGCATATTGTGGCCAACAGCTCTGGTAACCATGCACAGGCCGTGGCCTATGCCGGCCAGCAATTTGGTATTCCCACCACCATCTATATGCCGGAATATTCAAGTCAGGTAAAAATTCAGGCGACCAAAGGCTACGGTGCAGCCGTTGTATTGAGTGAAAACCGCGATATTACGGATGCGCTGGTTCGGGAAGCTGCCGATAGGGCAGGAACCTATTGGGTCCCCCCTTTTAATCATGAACAGGTCATTTGCGGCCAGGGGACGGCAGCTATGGAGGCTTTGACCGAGTTGGACAATATTGATGCCGTATTTACGCCCTGTGGAGGTGGCGGACTCACTTCGGGTACCCTAATTGCCACGCGTGGTCTGGCGCCAAAGGCCAAAATGTTTGGAGTAGAGCCATTGAATGCCAATGACGCTGCAGAATCGCTACGGAGGGGAAGTATTCAACGCCTATCCGGTATCCCCAATACATTGGCGGATGGCGCCATGACGATGGCTGTTGGGGCGTTGACGTTTGAATTTCTAAAACAATTGGACGGATTCTATGAGGTCGCTGAAGATGACATTATCTACTGGACGCAATGGCTGACCCATTTGCTAAAATGCCGTTTGGAACCTACCTGTGCCATGCCCATGCAAGCTGTGGTGGAGTGGTTGCGAACCCAAACCAAAAGGCAACGCGTACTGGTTATTATTTCGGGGGGTAATATGGACCAAGCTACATCCAGGAAAATTTGGGAGAGGGATTGCCTCACTGCAGTACCTAGCTTAAGTTAGGGATGCACGGTTATTTTCTACCGCACTTTTAATACGGATGATACGTCACACCCATAACCTTAACTTCTTTTAGTAAGACTGTAAGTACGGGCTATAGCTTTTAAATCTTATCTTAGACCTTATGTAGGTGCCTATGGACTTAGTTACGTATTACAGCATATTTTATGAAACATTGTAGCCTGTTGATACTATTTTCTCTTTTCCTTTTTGGACAAGGACTTGCTCAAGATCCAAAAAGTGAATTGCAACAATTTGTGAGAACTGAATTTGTTAGTGGAAATCATACTCTAAAAGTTGTCAAGAATCAATGGGAAAAGCCGGATATGGAAATTCCAACCGATTATAATGGAAAAATTTTGGACCCCAAAGTATGGTCTGAAGCAAAACTAAAAACCCCTGATGTAGAAACAAAAATTACGGGAACTGTTAAATTAAAATTTGAGTATTCGGATAATTCCTTATTGATATATCCCACAGGGAATAGCATTTTACCTGAAATAGAAATAGAATTAGAATCTTCTATAGCACGTATTAATGGATATGAACTTGACAATGCCAAAGAAATGGACATCAAGGACTCGAAAAATTTGTTTGGGAGTCCGTGGAGCGGTTTTCAATGGAAATTAAACCAACCTTCAAACCATCGGGAAAAGGGACCAAAACTTACCTTAGGGAAAATCAAGGGAAATGGAGACAAATATATCGAGGTAATTTGGTTCAAGAATGACGTGAAAAGACATTACAGATTGATAGGATAATAAACATGGTCAGTCCATTGCATTCGGAAGTTCTATACGGAATTCCAGGTTGATTCGCTAACTTCGGGCTGCTAGGGAAAGCGCTGTTGAACGTTTTTTTACAATGAAATCATAGCTAAGACCGTTAGCCACTGGTTGAATGAAATTCGATAAAGAAAAATATCTCAACAGAATAAATTATTCGGGTAACTTTGAGCCCAATCTGAATACGCTAAAAAAAC
>JBCBZA010000151.1:0-9302 GCA_039815575.1 Bacteroidota bacterium
GTGAGACTTTGCCGTGCCCTGTTCAATTGTAGCTGTAGGCTATCCAAGAGAATAGTATCTGGCGGCCTTGCCCTTTGGGGGGATTGTGCTTCCCCCCTGGGGATTATACCCGTGGTATGCACCACAATTCGTTGAAAATTAAATTTGGATTGGTATTCCTCAGGGTCGGACACTTTAAGATTTTCCGTGATATTGTTGATGGTCTTTAGTGTGTGGTCCAAGTGCCAAGCTATATTGGCCTGGGATATCGCTTCATTTTGTACGTCCCGTTGCGCAAAATAATGTTCTACCTCCAAGAGCTGTCCATCCAGAAAGTCCGGGTCCTCTTCCCTATTGTTGCTAATCGAAATTAGGGTAATCACAATTACCAAAAAGGATAGGAACCAAGACACTCGCTTCATGTTTATACCGTTTTCCATCCCCACCAGATAAAACCGTGGCGAATTGTTTTTCTTTTTTTAAAGGTAAAGGAAGTTGCTCGCAATTTCTTCTCCTTCTCCGGAACGATGTCGTTTTTTACTTTCATTTGATTGTTCTTTGATTGATACTTATTGGACGCCTAAGAGGATGTTTTGTTACCTAAAAAAAAGGTTAAAATCACTTCGATCGACAAGTGTTCTTAGTTAAAATATCCCGTATAATTTTTAAATGATGTTCGGTATGAATTTCAATAAAACGGATGGCAGTCCTCTTTTTTAAAGCACCCAGGTATGGATGTTCAAAATAGGCTTTCTTTGGTAGGGTTTCAAGATGGACTAGGTTTTGATTCGCCTTTTCCAATGCATAGTACAAGCTATCGGTTAAAACGACCTTTGGGGGTCTCACAATATCTGGTGCCTCCGCTCGTCCTCTGGGAATTTTATTAATTAATAACAAAAATGAGCGTCCAAGATGTACACTGCCGCGATATTGTACAGGGTCTGATTTTTCCATGGTTCTATAAATTTCATTTATAGTTCTCAGAGTATGATCAAGATGCCAAGCAACGTCCATTTGCGATATTTCAGTATTCAAACTATCCCGTTTGGGAATATAGGATTCTAATTCCGCAAGTTTGCTTTCCAAAGATGTCTCTCTTTTTTTGTTACCAGATACTAATAAAAATGCCAGTGGTACGGCCAAAAAGGTGATGGAAATAAACTTTGTTTTCAATTTTAATTTAGGCATGTGTCCTTTGATGTTTGGTCATGCCTCCCATGACCCTATTCATAATTTGAATCTTTCCCCATCTTGGAACTGTTCTCAGGCCAGAAACCAAAATTTTGGTCAACAGCCCTGGGAAGACCGTATGTCTTTTTCCTAATGCCTTCAGTATGGCCGGGGCCACATTATCAGGTAGCAAGGCATTATCCATTTTCATGTTGGCCACTTGACCGAATCCGGACTTTACAGGTCCTGGAGCGGCAGCCAAAACATCTACCCCAAAGGGCTTTAGTTCATGGTACAACCCCTCTCCCAAGGACTGTACAAACGCCTTTGTGGCGCTGTAATGGGCTGCGTTGGGAACGCCTTGAAAGCCCACTATGGAACTCATCAAAATAATCCCACCCCGTTTTTGTTCGGCAAACCTTCGGGCAAAATAGTGGGTCATCATCATTAATGCCAATGCGTTTACTTTTAACATGCTTATTTCCTGCTCCAAAGGGGCATTTTTGAAATGGCCCGAGGTTCCAAATCCAGCAGAGGCAATGAACAATCCGATAGGGATATGTTTCACTTCTTCAACCACCTTATAAACCTCTGGAGTTGATACGACGTCGGCCACGATTACCTCTGTGGTTACTCCATGGTTCTCTTCAAGATTATCGCTAAGAGCGAGCAATTTTTCTTTGTTTCTGCCGGAGAGCACAAGGTTGATCCCAATAGCAGCAAGATGTTTGCCCAAAGCTTCGCCAATTCCAGATGAAGCCCCCGTAACCAATGCCCAAGAGCCATATTTTTCCTTGAAGTTCTTTTTAAACCGATCTGAAAAATCCATACCGCAACTTTTAGAATTGAAATTTGTAACCAAAATCAGGAAAGAAACCTACCTGGTCCACTTGATCTACCTCATTCGTTAGGCGATTGTAACGCTGTACAAAAACGTTTTCCCTATTGGTTACGTTCTGTATATCCAGATAAAATTGATGGGAACGTTTCTTGATCTTACTATTTAGTTTTATCCCAAACTTGAAGTCCCACCGGAAGTAATCATCATACTGTTGACTAAAGGCCAAATCTTCATTACGTATTTCAAAACCCGATTGTTGGGAGGCGTCAAGGTCTACAGGGGTAAAATACCTACCTCCGGCAAATGCTACCCTTGTATCAAAAAAGAGCTTGGTGCGATTGGAGCTACCGATGGTAAATTCCCTCCCAGTTAAAAAATTAAGTACATATCCATTGTTAAAAGGCGTGTTTCGCTCTACACCGTCACTGCCTTCATATTTGCTTTCGAAAAAAGAAGCCGTCAACAACCCGTAATATCCTTTACTAAAGAATTTTTCCAAGGTAAGTTCAATGCCTTGGTTAAAACCGGTACCCTCGTTGACCAATGGAATTCTATCGTTGTCAAAATCAAAGTCGGCTCCCTCCGTCAAAGAGGAATAGCTGGAGGGGAAGGACTCTACGGCGGCATTGGAAATGTCTTGGTAATACACCTCCACTTTACCCCGCCAACTAGGAGCTAATTTAATGTCGTAGCCCAATACAAAGTGATTGCTTTGAACAAAATCCAGTTCTCGATTGCTTTGAACAAACGCTCCATCTACCTCTTCTTGCAAAAATAAAAGAGGTAGTGCCACGGGCTGATGGTGTAATCCGTAGCCAAAACTCAGGCTTTGGGTATCTGTAAGCTTATAATTTAAGGCGGCTCTGGGTTCCAAAGCAAATTGTTCGCAAAGGCTACTGTATATACTGTGTAAACCGGCGTTAAGTGTGAGGGATTCCGTAAACCTAAACTGACTTTGGATATAGGGTTGCCAAAGTGAAAATTGTTCGTCCGTATCCCTAAAAGTGACCAGGTCCCTATCACCATCCCCATCAATATCCTCTTGTTCTTCCCTTGTTCTTAAAAGGGATTCCAGGGAAAAGTTTTCCAAAAGAACACCTGTTCTCAGGGTGACCCTATTGCTTAACTTGGAATTAAACAGGGTTGAAAAACTAATACGCGTTTCTGAGTTATCCACTTCCGTAAAAAGTATGGAGCGTTCCTGTGGGGTATCAATATCAAAAAAACGATTGGCGGTAATATCATTTTGGGATAAGGAACCTGCCACTACCGTTCTAAAGAATGAATTTTCACCTACTTTTATCCGATGTTTTAATCCCAAAACACCAAATCTGGATTCAACGAATAAATCTTCATCTTCGGCGGCAAAAAGATCATCTTCATCAATTTCATCTCCAAGAAAATCGATATCGGAAGTACCTACAATCCCGAATACGGAAAAATTGCCCAACCTTCCCTTACCAAAATCCAGATTGAAAGAAATGTCGGTATAATTGGGAGTGGCAGCGGAGCCTCCACCAGCACCAGCACCCACTAAGCCCACAAAAGAGTAACGGGCAGCTAACAAAAACGAACCCTTATTTTTGCCCATGGGCCCCTCTGCTGTGGCTTCCACTCCAGTAAAGGCACCTACCTGGGCCGTAAACTCATAGTCGTCAATATTACCTTTTCTAAAGCCCAAATCAAATACCCCACCTATGGCATTACCATATTCGGCAGGAAAGGCAGAGGTAAGGAAATCAGAATCTTGTAACACATTGGAATTGACAGCAGAAACAGGCCCGCCTGTGGTTCCAAAAGCGGAAAAATGGTTGGGATTGGGAATGGGGATCCCTTCCAATCGCCACAATAAGCCAGTAGGTGAATTTCCTCGGATAACAATATCGTTTCTACTGTCATCGGGCGAGGATACACCGGCAAAATTGGCAGCAAGTCGACCCACATCACCACGGCCTCCAGAAAATCGGGTAACCTCTTCCAAACCAAATTGTCTAGCGGAAACCGTTGCTAATTTATTGCGGGCTTTATCCTTGTTTACATTATTGGTGACCACTATTTCATCCAATTGATTAAAGGATTCCAAAAGTGGAACGGTCACAAAATTGTCTTTCCCCGTAGTAACATCAATATTGGGCAAGGTAATGCTCTCATATCCTATAAAACTTACCCTGATGGACTGTCTGCCTAGGGGTACATCTTTTAAGGTAAACCGACCGTCAAAATCGGTAATGACACCAGTGGCAAGTTCGGTGTTCAATAATTCTATAGTAGCGCCTTCCATGGGATTTTCGGATTGTTTATCAATAACAATTCCTTTAATGGTACCCACTTGGGCCAGGGAGTGAACAGTAAACAATAGCGTTAGGATGTATAATGCTTTTTTCATGACCTTCAATATTTTTACCAAAGGTTCCCGTAAATTCATTGATATAAAATGATTTCCTAGCTGTACTGGTAATTTAGCACTTGAATACACAAATTGTTGGTTGATTTGAAGTTTAAGGCGTATTGATACAAAAACCAATTCAAGCGGAATTATGACAGTTTAATGGAAATTTTGAGGGCAGCTTTTCAAAAAAGGGGATTATACTATTAGGGTTGTTTACTTTTAGGGTTAGAATGAAAAAGATATTCACTAAAAAAGGCGTTCAAAAGTTCCTATTCCGATGGATGGTGATCAATATCGTTTTTCTATTGATAAAACTAACGGTGGAACATGGTGAGGGAGGTTTGGAAAGCTTCTTTCAACCCACAGCTATATTTTATTATCTGACGGCCTTTCTGTTCTTTATGGTTTCTTGGGAATACAATGATCGTCTTATTTACAAGCAGTTGGAACACGGGGGACTCAACCTAAGGAACAGCCTTGTCATTTTTGCGAAGACCATGGCCTTGCTCATTCCCATGACAGTACTCATTTACTATTTGGCCCTTTTCCCCCTTAGGGATTTTATGGGGATTATCTCTAGGGACCCTGTACTGGAGTATTGGGGAAATGTGCTGCGCGCTTGGCTCTTGGGCTTTGCAGTGATTTTTGTAAACCTCTTTTATTTTTCCATAAAGCAAAAGGACGAACTAACGCGGCAAATGGAAAATTTAAGGCGTGAAATGATGGCCTCGCAATACGCATCGCTTAAAAATCAAATCAGTCCACATTTTTTATTCAATAGTCTAAATACACTCACTTCCCTTATGTATGAGGACCGAGATTTGGCTTCGGATTTTGTGACGCGTTTGGCGAGCACTTATCGCTACATTCTAGACAATAGGGAACATGATTTGGTGGACCTTGAGAAGGAACTCAATTTTTTGGACGCTTATATTTTTATGATGAATGTGCGTCACAAAAAAGCAGTTGACATCACAACTAAAGTTGATCTGGATGCCAAAAACTACTATATACCCACTTTATCATTGCAAATGTTAGTTGAAAATGCGTTAAAGCACAACCAATATAGTAAAGAAAAACCCTTGAATATCGCCATCTCTACCATTCAGCAAGATGCCTTGGTAGTGTCCAACAATCTTCAAAAAAGGAGCAATGTGGAAGGAACCACTAAAATGGGACTGCAAAACATAAAAAAAAGATATTCGTACTACACGAACAAACAGGTTTTGATTCGAGAAACGTCTGATTATTTTGAAGTGATTATTCCATTGTTGCAAAACGAGGGCATCAAAACCACCTTAAAAGCAATTTCATGATTAAGGCTGTCATTGTTGAGGACGAGGAATTCGCAGCCAAGCGCTTGGGACAAATGGTCAATGAATTGGCTCCTGAAATCCATTTGGATGCTATTCTGAATTCCGTTGAAAGTGGTACCCATTGGTTCTCTAAAAACCAGCAACCCGACTTAATTTTTCTGGACATTCAGTTGAATGATGGGTATGGTTTCGATATTTTGGACGGATTGAAAGAGCACCCCCCGGTCATTTTTACTACAGCTTACAATGAGTTTGCCATCCGTGGATTTAAATACAATGGATTGGATTACCTTCTAAAGCCCATTGTAAGAGACGATTTAAAAAAGGCCCTTGAGAAATTCAAAAAGAACATTACACAAAGTGGCAGTACTTCCTCAGATAATTATGAACAGTTAAAACAATTGTTCCATAAAGAATACAAGCATCGCTTTATGGTTAAAGTAGGCAATATGTTCAAATCGTTTAATGTAGAAGATATTGCCTATTTCAAATCCCATCAAGGTTTGATCTACCTATATACACATTCGTCACAGGCCTATCCCATAGAATATACCATTGACCAGTTGGAAAACATTCTGAATCCCATTCATTTTTTTCGTATCAACAGGAAATTCATGGTCTCCGTAAAGTCTGTGGTTGAAATCCATAGTTATTTTAACAGCCGTCTGTTATTGAAAATTCTTCCAAAAGAAGAGGAACAGGTCATCGTTTCAAGGGAGCGAACCACCAACTTTAAGCGTTGGTTGGATATGTAGTACGGCACGGCTTAACGGATCATTTTTGGAATCAATATATGGGATTTTATAATCGCAAGTATGGTAGCCTGAGCTATGGGGTCAAAACTATATAATCGATTTAAATCATTTTGAAATGGAAAGCGTTTACCACCTTTGATTTCTAAATCCGTTGGCCTTGGCAAAAGCAACCGTAGCTACCAAGTATTCCTCTAAATTGTACTTTGGCAATGGTAAAATACTTTCCAAAAGCGAAGTGTCCCATTCTTGTGGTATGGAAGTAAGATAAGGAGTGAGGTGCACCCCAATGGTCTCATAGTAAAATTGTTCCAAGGAGCTTTCAAAACCATGGGCTACATCAATGATTTCCTGCGTAATCTTAAAGTTTTTAAAATCTACCGTCTCCAATATCTTGGTGATACCGTTACGGATATTGGTGCCTTTTGAATTTACAATGTTGAGTTCCTTGAGGTCGGTGTCGAAAACTTTGGTAATGACTTTGGCAGCATAATCCGTTGGAATGATGTTCAGTTTACTATCTGCATGGGCATGAATGCGTATGGTATCTGAAGAAGTATGGCGATGAAAGAACTTAGCAAACAGATAAAAGACCATGTATTTTGAAATGAAGAAAATTGGCTTATCCAGAATATTGCCCCCTAAAACACTAGGTCTTAAGATCTGTATGGAAATGTCCCTTGTGGCCCCCTCGGTGACCAGGTAGTTCTCCGCAGCATGCTTTGAGGCCTCATAAAAATTTCGAAATTCCTTTTGCGTAATTGCGCCGTAATTATTTTTAAGCAACCCCTGCTGTTTACCAACGGAAAATGCAGTGCTGATGTAGATAAATTTTTTTAAATAGGGGGCATACGCTTCAAAGATGCGTTGTGTGACACTTAGATTTTCCTGAAATATGGTTTCCTTGCTCTGGGGGTCTACCGATAAGTTGACATAACCTGCGGAGTGAATAAAATAATAGCTGTCCTTGGGGTTGAGAAAACGTTGTGGGGAGGTCATGTGCGTTGCATCCACTACTTCGATTTTCTCCTCAATAAGCGCCCTCTTTTGTTTTATAAATTCAGGAACCGTAGCACTTGAAAGCATTTTGGCAATGCGCTCGGCAGGTGTCGCATTTTTTTTCTTTCGAACAAGAAGGTACAATCTTTTTAGGTCCGAAAACCTGCCTTCCAACAAATAAAAAAGCAGCTGTGAACCTAATGTTCCGGTAGCTCCTGTCAAAATAATTTGCATTCCTTGAGGGTTCTGGTCGTAAATATCGCATAAAAAACCCTTACAAAATTGTAAGGGCCCTTTATATAAAATTCTAGATAATTAATGTATTATTTGTCCATTAATATCTGTAGTATTCTGGTTTGTACGGGCCTTCGACCGTAACACCAATATATTCAGCTTGATCGGGCTTCAACTCCGTCAATTCAGCTCCCAATCTTGCCAAATGCAGTTTGGCCACTTTTTCGTCCAAATGTTTGGGCAACATATAGACTTCATTATTGTATTGTTCGCTATTGTTCCACAGTTCGATCTGTGCCAAGGTCTGGTTGGTGAATGAGTTGCTCATCACAAAACTGGGATGGCCCGTGGCGCAACCAAGATTTACCAGTCTTCCTTCTGCTAAAATGATGACATCCTTCCCTTCAATGGTATACTTGTCCACTTGAGGTTTGATTTCATCTTTGGTATGACCATAGGTACCGTTGATCCAGGCCATATCAATTTCATTGTCAAAGTGCCCAATATTACATACTATGGCCTTATCCTTGAGTCCCCTGAAGTGCTCTTCTCGTATAATGTCCTTATTTCCCGTTGTAGTGATAACAACATCAGCTTTAGCCACCACGGTTTCCAATGTTTTCACTTCAAACCCATCCATACAGGCTTGTAGGGCGCAAATGGGATCTATTTCAGTTACGGTAACAATAGCCCCGGCACCTCTAAAGGAAGCGGCAGTGCCTTTTCCTACATCACCATAACCACAAACGACTACCTGTTTTCCTGCCAACATCGTATCGGTGGCACGTCTTATGGCATCTACAGCACTTTCGCGACAGCCATATTTATTATCAAACTTTGACTTGGTCACAGAGTCATTAACGTTGATGGCCGGCATGGGCAACGTTCCATTTTTAACACGCTCATACAAACGATGGACGCCCGTAGTGGTTTCTTCGGACAATCCTTTTATTCCAGCGGCCAGTTCAGGGTATTTGTCCAATACCATATTGGTTAAGTCGCCACCATCGTCCAAAATCATATTCAATGGCTGTCTACCTTCTCCAAAAAATAGGGTTTGCTCAATACACCAATCAAATTCTTCTTCGTTCATGCCTTTCCAAGCGTATACTGGGATTCCAGCAGCGGCAATGGCCGCAGCGGCATGGTCCTGGGTTGAGAAGATATTGCAAGAACTCCAGGTTACATCGGCACCCAACTCCACCAAAGTCTCAATCAATACAACAGTTTGAATGGTCATGTGAAGACATCCAGCAATTCTGGCACCTTTAAGGGGCTGCTCGTTTTTATATTCCTTTCGTAACGCCATTAAACCCGGCATTTCTGCTTCGGCCAATTCAATTTCCTTTCTTCCCCAATCCGCCAATGAAATATCTTTTACCTTAAAAGGAACATATGTAACTGTTTTGGTACTCATTTACTTCTGTTTTTCTTTTTTGTAGCTTCGTTTTGTAATCCTTACTAGAACCACCTCTCCAAAAAGGACAGGTAGCATTTCTTTTTAGAAACTATGGTAAGGGAATGCAAAGATACAAATTCACTTAGCTATTCGTTGTGCCACTTTACAAAACCATAACAGTTTCGAAGGATACCAAAGTTTACCTTTGGAAGGTAACTGAAAC
>JBCBZA010000091.1:0-15907 GCA_039815575.1 Bacteroidota bacterium
TCTATGGTAAGCGATTGGGCAGCTTCAAAGTTTTTCTTGGTCTCAGCAATGGCTTTTTGTTTGCCTACTACCCGAATCTTCCAATCGCGAAGTATTATATTTTCGGCAAATAGTGCAGCCACACCTTCCAAATCCTTATTAGCGTACATTTTAAGGTAAGAGAGGCATTGTT
Organism: Bacteroidota bacterium; assembly: GCA_039815575.1. GTDB lineage: Bacteria > Bacteroidota > Bacteroidia > Flavobacteriales > Flavobacteriaceae > Croceivirga. The sequence continues at coordinate 173 of JBCBZA010000091.1, forward strand.
CTTTATTGGAGGGGTTTTGCATGTTCTTTATGGTTTTTGCGCAAAGCCATGGAAGGATTATAGTCCTTCCATGGGTTATTTTTTATCATTTCCTCTCTAATTTCCCTCGATTCCACCCCGAGGTGTTGGCGGCAGCATCATAGGTGCTCTGTAAAAAAGATATTAAGGCCTTTTCAGGCGTTTCAGATGTCTGCACATCTTCATATTTCAAGAAAAATTCCCCCATGTCATCACTCCAAAATGCTTGTTTAGGGTGTACTTCCTGTTTTCCAAAATCCTCATGCCCTGGGTAGGCATAGGCATAAAAGGCAGGAAAGGGAAAATCTTTGGAACCTAGCCAGAAACCGGCACTGCTTACTTCTTTGGAGTAGGCTTCTTGCATCACATCCAACGGCATATTGGGCATTCCGCCTTGGTGCAGGGGGGCATCTTCTCCCGAGAACCGGGTTACGGCGAGGTCAAAGGCACCCCAAAACAAATGAACAGGACTTGCCTTTCCAATAAAATCACTCCTAAATTGATTAAAGACCTCATTTACCCTGACCATGGCCCTCCAAATAGCTTGTGCCGCTTCCTTATCATAGGACTTGTTACTAGTATTCTTGGCAAACGGAATTGCCGGTTCTACCTCGTTGGGGCTTCCATATATTTTAACATGGATATCCAAATGTTCTAGTTTTTGAAAAAGTTCCCTATAAAAATCGGCTACCGTCCTAGGATATAAGTCCATAGTCACAATTCCTGCATTGGAGCACTCCACCAAAAGCTGATGTTCCTTGAAGTCAAAATCGATTTGAAATACCCTCCCTTTATACGGAATGGGATTGGTGGTAAACCCTTTTGTACTGATATACAAGGGAACATGCCAGGAGTGGTTTTGCCATGGCATGGTTTTAAATCGAATCTTTCCAACAATTTGAATCCATTGATGCAGGGTCGCTATAGTGTCCTCCATGCTTCCAAAATCCAAATACGGCCAATCTCGTTTGTTTTCCATACTTTGTTTTATTGAATACTACCTCCCAAAGGCTTTATTTAAAGCCACTTACGAAAAAAAACGCTAAACACTTTTACGTTGGGAATCAAGCCATTTTAAAAATAAGAAATGTTCCTTGTTTTAACCAATAGGCACAGTAAATTATCGTCCTTACCAGACCTCCCACTACTCTTTTTCAGATAGGTCCAACCAGTCCGGAACTGCCTCAAAACCGTTTTCCCTACACCTTTTAATTGTGTTTTGCAGGGTAATTGGGTCATATTCCATCCAATCAATCTGCTCGACTATTTTCAAATTTTTATCGAAACGCAGCCATATGGTAAATTCCATTCCCCATTCCGCATTGATAAGCTGCCCATCATAATAAAATGGATTCACATGGCCCTTACCGGCTACCGTATTTCCTTCTGCCACAAGGGATTGTAAGTTGAGGTGTTTTTGTTCTGGAAACATTTTCCTAAACCGATCTCCTTCTTCATTCCATTTGTAAAATCGCTTTAATTTCCAAAGACTATCCAAGTCCAATTGGAGTGTTATGTCTTTAAAGTGGACATCCTCCCTATAAAACGAACAGAACCTATCCCAATCAGAGCGTTCAGCAAAAGTTTCAAAGAACTCCAACGCTTTACTCCTTACCTCTTGCTCATAGTCATTGGCACTGGTGGTCTTCTTTTGGTCACAACTAGGTAGTACAATAAGAATTGTAGCTAGTTGCACCCATTTTATCAATAAATTCCTGTTCTTCATTATCATTCAATTGTACCTAGACTTCCTAAGCTACCATTCGCACCCTATATTCATCTTTATTTTTCGGTACTTTGTCCAAACGTCAATAAATTATTGTCGGGGTCGAGAATTGAAAATTCTTTCTGTTTCCAGGGCTTTATTTCAAGTTTACCATTTGGATGGATAGCTGTTTTGTTATCCAACAGCGATTGATACCATCCATCGATATCATCTGTTCTAATGTAAACTCCTGCGTAATTTTCTTTTGGGTCAAGTTCTTTAAAATGAAAGAAATGGATATGGATTTGGTCCTTTTTTATCAGCAAATACCCATCGTATTCACCAAATATGTCAAACCCTAATTGGGTAATATAAAATTGACGCGTTACCTTCTGATCGCGCATTGGTAATTTTGGGTTGATGTCCGTAAGCATATTGTTTTGATTTTCTATCCTATTCAAGCCAATTACTCCCAAGTTTATGAGATTTGAAAATATTTTGGCAGGCCCTCCCGCACCGGAAATTATCGATGACTTTCAACTTTATTTCACCTGCTCCCCACCTATAAATACCTTTTCGGCCTGAATGTCGGGGATGGCGTGGACATCCACCGTCATGATATCCTCACTCAATACCACAAAATCTGCTTTTTTCCCTACTTCAATACTTCCCTTTTCGTTTTCTTTGAAATTGGAGTAGGCCGCCCATATGGTCATCCCTTTTAGGGTCTCTTCGCGGGTCAACGCATCCTTCATTTGAAAGCCTCCCTCGGGATAGGCCTCTAAATCCTGCCGCGCCACCGCCGCATAAAAGGTTAGGAACGGACTTACCTTTTCAACTGGAAAATCGGTGCCCAAAGCTACCATACCCGCCTTTTTTAAAAGCATTTTAAAGGCATAGGCACCACGCATGCGTTGCAGGCCCAATCGAAGTCCGGCCCAGTACATATCGCTAGTGGCATGGGTAGGTTGTACCGAAGGAATAATACCTTTCTCAAAATAGTCAAAATCATTGTCGGTAATAACTTGGGCATGTTCCACTTTCCAACGGCGGTCCGGTTTTCCTTGAAGGGCTTTATCATAGGCCCGCAATACCACAATATTGGCAGAATCCCCGATGGCATGGGTATTCATTTGATAATCTGAAGCTGCTATTCGTTCTGCCAAGGCTTCCATCTCATCCGTTGATGTAATCATGGCCCCAAAATGACCAGGTTGGTCGGAATAAGGGGTTTTTAGAGCCGCACCCCGAGACCCTAAAGCCCCGTCTCCGTACACCTTTACCGATCGAACATTCAATCGATCCGTTTCCAAAATACCTTTATTCAAGTAATAATCAAGGTTTTCCTCATTATTGCTTACCATGGCGTATACGCGAATCTTTAATTCCCCTGCCTGTTGTAGACTATCAATGAGTTCAATAACCGATTTGTTCAGACCGGCATCGTTAACCGTGGTAAGGCCATAGTCAAAACATAGGGCCTCCGCATCTTTTAAGGCTTGGATTTTTGTGGCTAGACTAGGTTGGGGAATTACGGCGTCCACCATGGCCATGGGACGATCTACCAAAACACCGGTGGGTTCACCATCGTCACCAAGGATAACTTCACCCCCACTTACTTTAGTGGTTTTCGTGATTCCGGCCATATCCAAGGCCTTTTGATTGACCAAATAGGCATGGCCATCCACACGTTCCAGGGCTACTGGGGTATCAGGGAAAAGTGTGTCCAAGGCATCTTTTGTTGGAAATGCCTTTTTTTCCCAATCATTTTGGTCCCAACCCCTGCCTAATATAAATTCAGAAGGACGTTCTTCTTGAAAGGCCTGTACCTTTTCCAAAATCTCTTCGTAACTCGTAGTTCCCCTTAGATTGACCACTTGTTGTGTCATCCCCAAGCCATAAAAATGGCAATGGGCATCAAACAACCCAGGAACCACCGTTTTGCCCTGTGCATCCAATTGTGTTTTGGCACTATACGTTTTTAGGATATCCTCATCGTTTGAAACAGCAACGAACTTTCCATCTTGTATGGCAACGGCAGCAGCTTTAGAAAAGGCAGTATCCACCGTATATAGATTGGCATTGGTCACAATGAGGTCTACTTCCTGCTTTCTACTACAGGAGATGCAACAACAAAGGACAAGGAGTAGTACAGCTATTTTTTTCATAACGACGGGATTTCTTCAAAAATAACAAATAAAAAACCCCAAGAAAACTACTCTTGGGGTTCCACTTTATGGTAAAGTTGTTACCTATTAATTGTCAAATTTGGTCACCACAAATTCAACGCTCCTATTGGCCAGATGGCCTTGTTCTATCTTACCGTTTCTAAGGGCTTTGGTCTCACCAACCCCTTCCCAAACGATGCGTTCATCATTAATCCCTAATTTTTTAAGATATAAGGCAACCGCCCTTGCCCTAAGGGAAGAAACGAATTTGTTGTATTCCGGAGTACCGGCATCGGTAGAGTGTCCGGTGATTTTTAACTGGACTTCGGCATTTTCCTTTAGGTATTTAAAAATCTTCTTGACGCTCGCTATCGCTGCATCATCCAACTCATACCCCTTTGGTTCAAAAGGCTTATGTTCCAAGACATAAATTTTATCCTTTTCATAATTGACACGTGGCAATTCTTCCAACTGAAAATCATCGATAAAGTAGTACGAGAAATCACTTGGAATCAAGGCACCTTCATGGTCCAATAATGGCGTATCCGCATTATTGCTGAAATTCCCGACCAACAGATGGGTTTCAAAACCTTTGGCCTCAAACTCCCCGCTAAGGGTAATCCAACCTTTGGTATCCGCCATCGATCGGTCCGCTGTCAACTGCACCTCCTGAAATTCCAGACCTTTCTGCAGATTCAAACGCTCTACAGTTAAAGTGGTACTATTAGGTAAACGAAGTTTTCCATTGGTCAAAATAACGGACATATTTTTTAAAGCCAAGGTAGATGCTTCCGCCAAACTGACCTTAAAGGAGATTTTGTGAGGAAACTTTTCACGGAGAACTGCTTGGGTTCCCAGTTGTACATATTCACGGTAATCATTTAGGGCATAAAAATAAAGCCCTAAATATCCATTACCTTCCGCAGCGGGTTGATTTCCCTTAAAATTATTGGGAATTCCAAAGTCCGCATTACTGCATTGGTTGAAATAGTCCCCAGAACTGGAAGTTGGCAGTGACACCTCTTCCAATAGGGCATTAAGACTTGTAAAATTGGATGGACAAGAAGAATACTCTTCAAATCCGGCATTCAAAATAAGGTTCTGCCCCATCACGGAGCCACCAAGTACTAAGCAAATAAATGAAAAAAAGCGAGTGTAGAATCGTTCCATAGGCTATGATGATTTGGGTTCTCGCTTGCATTAAAAACGTAGTTTTATCGTCTTTAGTATGTATTTTGTCGATTCTAATCAATTCCTGCTCGAAATTTAGATACTAAGACCTAACTGTTTTCGTTATTATTGTCCAAATCTTACTGTAATGCGCATATTGACCATTGTGCTAATAATGGCTCTTGCCCCTATTTTTGGTCAGGCACAAAACACGGTAACCGGTAAAATCGTGGATGAGCTTGGGCTGCCCATATATATGGCTGGAATTTCCTTGGAAACTTCGGAAATCATTGTGTATACAGACTATGATGGTAATTTTACCTTAAGCAGTGAAAAAGATTTTCACTGGAAAATTACTATTAGTTCTGCAGGTTATAAACCAGAGTCCTTCTTTGTTCTTGATGGAGGTAATGCCGGGGAAATTATACTACAATATGGGGACGAGCTTAGAGAACTATTGATCAGCGAGCAGTCACTACCCGATGACCAAAAAAAACCATAACCTACTGGTCTTCAAAATCAGTAATCACAAAATCCACGCGTCTATTTTTTAGACGGGCGTCTTCTGTCACTTTGGGCACTAAAGGCTTTCGATTGCCGTGTCCTTCCCAAAGGATACGGTCTTCAGGAAATCCAAGTTGCACTAAATAGGTCGCCACGGATTTCGCCCTTCTGTGCGAGAGAAATTCATTATGTCCTTCTGAACCCATGTCATCGGTATGGCCATTGATGGTAATCTTGACCTTGGGCATATTCCGGATTTTTAGATAGAGCTCACGTACTTTGGTCTTTGCTAGCCCGGAAAGTATATGGCTATCCGTTTCAAACCGTACCCCTTCTATCACATAAGGTGCACCTAGTTCATACATCTGGTGGTGCTTTTTGACTAAAATAACCTCATCAATATAGTAATAGGCAAACTCCTTGGTCACCGACCCTTTGTTCGCCGTTTTGAATTTTGTGGTGAAGGCATCACCACTAAAATTACCCAAGACAATATTTTGTTCAAAACCTTTTGCTTCAAACCCTATTTCAACTTTTACCCAATTGTCTACATCCCTAGAGCTCCCCTTCCAAGACAGTTTTTGAAAGTTAAATTTTTTATGCTTCCCTCTGAGCAGTCGGCTCTTTGATAAATTTTTTGAGGTCTCCAACGCTATGGGTTCATCCGTAAACAATACGCCAAGTGAAGCTGTAGAGACCGTTGAACTTTCGGCCAGTGATACAAAAAGGCTGAACTCATAATAGTCGCCCTTATTCAAAACGGTATTCAATGGAAGTTGGATATATTCCCGATAATCATTTGGGGAGAATAGATAAAGCCCTGCATACGAATCTCCCCCAAAAGCTGCCTGATGCCCCCTAAAGTTTTTGGGAATAGCGACCTTACCGTTTGAACAGGTACTGAAAACATCTGTTGTCCCAGAAGTAGGGGAACTCAAATGCTGTACGGTCTTTGCTAAGCTGCTTACTTCTGTGGGACACTCCGTCAATTCTTCAAACCCCCCGTTTACAACAAGGTTGGTTTGAGAAAAACAGGTGAACGTCTCGGTCAAGTAATAAAAAAGCAGAAGGACTATGATTCGGGGCATGGCAGGACATTTTAAAATTATCATCAAAAATGCATCATTAATTCTGTGCCTGTAATAGGTTTTATTTGAGACATATATAAAGTATCGACCAATGACAACCATCCATCGATGGAGGGAATGTTATCGTTTTAATATACATCTGAAGGAAAAATCCTATAATTAGATAACTCTACAGTTTTCGTTTTATTGTCCTAGAAATCAACGTAATGCTATGGAAAAACTACCTGGAATTCCACCCTCCTATTCTTTGCCCTATCCTGATGGGAAGTATTTGAGGCCATGGGTTTCTTGGCCCCATGTCCAAACCATGATATTCGATTGGTATCAATACCTTCCCCAACAAAGTAATCGGCGATTACCTTTGCCCTCTTTTCCGATAGTATTTGATTGTACTGGGTCGTACCCAAATTATCCGTATGACCATGAATTTCGAGTCTTAACCTTTTATTGTTTAACAGTTTTTCGCGCACCAAGGCAAGTTCTTCCTCAGCTTCATTGCTAATTTGAAATTGGTCAAAATCAAAATGAACATTCTGAAAAACATAGAGCGTGTCCGTTTCGATTTCTTCTTGCGGCAGTTCACCATCCGGATGGATCAGGGAAACCATATCAATATAATAATAGGCTCCTTTTTTTGTTTCCTTTCTTTTGGTCTGAACTTTTCGAGTAGTCTTGTTGTCCCTTAAATTACCAAGGATGAGATACCTCTCAAAGCCCTCAGCCGTAAAGGATGCCTTAATTTTGAGCCATACGGATTTATCTTCGTGAAAATCAGAATGGTTGATTTCCAACACCTGAAATCGATTGCCTTTGGTCCGGAAGAGTCTTCCTTTTGACAATTCTTTCTTTGTAGTAACGTCCAAGGGTTTATAACTCAAGGCCACTCCAAAGTCCTTTACCGCAAAATCCGATCCTTCCGCCAAGCTCACATAAAACTCTAGCTGATACTTTTTGTCTTTTTTAAGTGTTCGGGTCAGTTGGGCCTGAATGTACTCTCGATAATCACCAGGCGCATAAAAGTAGAAACCCGCATAGGCTTTTCCTGCCTTGGGACTTTGTACCCCATTAAAGTTTTCGGGAGCGCTCATCACCTTACTACAGGTGTTGAAATAATCGGTAGACCCCTGTGTAGGAGTGGACCAGTACTGCACTTGGGTATCAAAAGTTCCCAATGCATTAGGGCATTCAAGATATTCCTCAAAACTTGGGTTTTTCACCAAGTTTTGGGTATTTCCCAGTAAAGGAAGAATTAAAAAAAATACCCCCAGAACCTTTTTCATGTACTTCTAAGGTAAGGAAATACGTAGAAAAGCCGGAATTCCTAAGTTTAGATAACCCTATGATCGTTGAAATCCATTCACCGCGACCAGGGTCGGTTGATGATAATTTGATCATCTTAAAGTTGTTGTACTAAAAATCAAACTTATACGAGACGCCAGCCAAAGCCTGAAAACCTTGAACCCTAAAATTGGCCCATTGTTGATAGTTGTTATTGGCCAAATTGGATGCCTTGGCAAATACGGATAATTGGTCATTAAAGCGGTAGCCTAAATGGATATTGGCATCAAAGAAACTGTCAAGGGTAATTATGCTTGAAACAAATTCGTTAGGTGGGGTATTTTCTGCTGCTACGGATTGCAAATCCTCCCGTTCCCCAACAAAGAAAAGATTGGCTCCTGCATACCATTGATCGGTAATTTGATAATCCATAAATAACGAAGCTTTGATCTCCGGCAGATTCCACGCGGGGTTATCGGTTTCCGTATTGTAATTGAAGTATTCGGCATTGATGCCCAACGTAAAGTTTCTGTTGATATCCACATTCAACTCTCCAAAAAAACCGAGGGTTTTCACATCGTCATAAAAAACCTGAAAGGAATTTCCAAAATTGTAGCCTCCCTCATCTTCCCTAAAAAGGTTTTGAGCATTTAAGAGGAAGAGCGGCTTTCTATTTTCAGCGCGATAAAAACCTCTGATGTTATACCCAATGCTGGAAGTCAATTGTCCCTTTAGCCCGGCGTATCCCTCGTACTGTTGATCGGTAGGCTGGATACTGTACAAACCGTACAAGGTATCGTCACCCGGCAAAACCAAGGTTGGCGAAACAAAGGGGTTTTGTTCCACAAAACCATGATAGGAGTTTTGGTTCAAATCCCCTTCCAACCCACCATAGGCAATGACCTGTTCCTCCAAAACCCGATACGAAGCGGTAACCGCGGGATAAATAAAGAAACTCCCATTGCTACGTTCCAAATCCGTACCATAGACAAAATTGGCCCCAAGATTCAGGGTCAGTTCATCACGCAGCACCACAAAACTAGGGGTAACCCCAGTAATCAGGTGACCATAGCCCAACCCAGTGGTATTGACAGTATTATTAAGCGTTGCATTGTTGAACTCCCCTCCTACATAATCCACTTTCCCCTTAAAATTCACTATCTCTGAACTAATGGGTACCTCCATTTCCGTAGTAAAAACAGCTCTGTTTTCACCTGTATCCAAAGCATCCCAAAATCGCCTTACCAATAGCTTACCATTCTTGAAAAAGGAATCTTCAACGCTTAAGCTGGCATTGGCCTCCACATTGAAATAATTTTGGATTTCGTCAATTCCAGCTATCTGGGTTTCCGTAAATGCACCACCCTCCAAACCGTACCAATTGTATAACTGATGCCCTAGCCCCAGTCCAATACTCCAATCGTAATCCCTATCCTTTTTTGCAAAGGACAAGTCCAAGTTGGTGTTATAAAAATCCGTATCCAAAGGGGTGCTATCAATATCCCCCCTGGAAGAAAAGTGGGTCAGTCCCACATCGAACAAGTTTTCGTCCCGACCTACTTCCCTACTGGTATAAAAATCAACAATGGCGTTGTTAAAATTACCCAGTCCCACCAAGGCATAGGTATTGTAAATGGTCGGGGGAGGAACTTTTTCCACTCTAGCCGCCTTTGCCTTCGCTGGTGTAAATGTGGACGCCACGGGAACCGAAAAAATCACGTACTCAATGGGTTTCTTTTTGAGCTCAATGGAATCATTGACCACGGGTATCGATTTAATTTTAAAGGCATCTGAAACGGAGGGGGAATACGGTTTTACTACCGTTACCGTTTCCGTGCCTATATTTTCGGTTTCTTGGGCCCGAATTACCCCGAAGCTCAAAAAGAGGATGAATAGATATAATTTGGCTGTTCGCATGGTCTTCCGATTAATTACCATTTGGATTGATTGATGAATTGATTTCCGCTTCGCGGGATTTTATAATAGAAAGCTCCCCATTGGCCTCTGCAACAATATCTGGATATTCCGAAAAGTTCTCGATAACGCTTTCTAGAATATAGGTAGCCTGAAAAGCATCTTCCAAGGCATAGAAGTTTTTGGCCATGATCACCAGTCCCCTTCCTCCCCATTCCTTGTATGCAGCAAAGTCCTTGGCCAGCTTTTGTACTGAGGTATTTGAAGCTCCAAAATCGCCATTCTTATTTTTAAAGTATGCATCGTAATACCACGCTTCGGCACCTACCTCACCGGTAGCAATTTTTTTGACCTCGGCAAATGCGGTTTCCGCCAATTGCTCATTACCCGTTTCAATGGCTGAGCGGGCTATCATAATCTGTGCATCACTTTTAATCCGGTTATCAATATTCCCAGCTTTCAGTACCTTTTCAGCATATGCCAGCGTATTTTGGAAGTCTTTGCGACCGTAATATCCCTTCATTAAATTGCTTTGGGCGAATGTCCTGTTCTGGGAAATCTCAGCCGTTTCTTCCAAGCGTTCCAGATAAGGAATGGCACTTTCATAATTTTCCTTTGCGACATAGATTTCACAGACCCTTGCCAAGGCCTGCTCACTATACTCACTGGTTCCGCGGTCGGCAACTTCTTTATATCTTGGTAAGGCCTTGTCCCGCTCATCCTGGGAAAAGTATATTTGGGCTAATGTAAAGTTGGCTTGTGTGGAATACACCCCATTGGGAAACTCTTGTAAATACCCCTCAAAGGCCCGCGCGGCCACCTCGGTCTTGCCCTCTAAATACTTTCTTTCCGCAGCCTCAAAACTGGCTTCTTCCAATTCTGAATCGGTCACTTCCACGATATCCAAGTTCCTTGCCCAAGCGGCATATTCGCCTACCCTACCCATATCCACATAAACTAACTTGGCCGTGGCTACGGCTTGTTTTGCCTCTTGGGATTTTGGATAGTCATTCACTACACTTTTCAACTTTTCTAAAGCTTGATCGTTTCTATTGGCGTTGTAATGCACCAAACCCTGTCTTAGTAGTGCCTGGGGGGCAAATTTGCTGCGATTGAATTGCTGAACAAGTCTATCATACGTTTGTAGGCCTGTGCTCTCCTTGTTCGTTTTTACATAGGTATTGGCCAGTTCAAAAAGGGCGTCGTCTCGCAAAGAAGACTTGGGGTAACGACTTACAAACTGACTCAGATTATCAATTTTCGAGGTATTGCTTCCTAGAAAACCATAACACATAGCCTTCTGAAAAGCAGCATAATCCCTTTCCGGGCCATTCACTTTAGCGGCTTTATCATATGTTTTTAAGGCGGCATTGTAATCGCTGGAAACAAAATAACTATCCCCAAGGCGCATCAAGGCATCCGTTTTTATCTCTTCTGCCAAACCGTTGGATTGCGAAGCCTTTTTGAATGCACTCACAGCATTTTCATATGCTTTGAGCTTAAATTGGCAATATCCCAAATTGTAATCCAATTGATCGTATTCCCCTAAGCCCTTTGAACTGGCGTTTTTCTGGAATTCCTTAAAACCGCTGAGCGCATCCTCAAATCGATTTAAACGATAATTGGATTCTGCCCTCCAATATTGGGCACGTGCCCTAAAGAGCGCTTCAGGGGTATTTTTCAAAGATTTTTCAAAAGCATCCAGAGCGGCAGCGTACTGGTTATCCACAAACAGTTCCACACCCCTATAAAAGGCTACCTTTTGGTAGGTTTCCTTACTGGCATAACTAGGATTCTTTTCCAAAAGTTCCATGGCTCCCGCAAAATTCTTTGAGGTAATAAAGGAATCCACCAGTAGATTCTTTATTTCTGCTTCGTGTTCATCTTTTGGAAACTTTTCCAAATAGGCGGTCATCACCTCTGGAACCGGTTCATAGGGATTCCCTATTTCATAGCTCAATCGGGCATAATTTAAAAGCGCGTCCCTTTCAATTTCAGGACTGAAGGACATTTGCGATGCATTCCTAAACGCATTTAGCGCTTCCGTTTTTTGATCCAGTTTTAGGTAACATTCCGCTAGGTGATAGTATGCATTCTGGGCCACGGAATTGGTGCCTCCAATAATTTTATTGAACTGTCCAATGGCGCTCTCAAAATCCCCTTGCTTGTAGTGGCTATAACCCAATAAATAGAAATCCGTATTGCTCCACTTACCCCGTTTACCACGATATTTTTTGAGATAGGGAACGGCTTCATCATAACGTTCCAAATTAAAATAACTCTCCCCTATGATCTTATTGAGCTCGGATAGTTCCCTTCTATTTGACTTGGGCAATTGCTTTTGTGCCATTTCAATGGCTTTCTCAAAATTCCCCAACTTAAAATTAAGATCGGCCTGATAGTAGGATAGTTTTTCCTCCAAAACGGTGGGATCGGCAATCTTGTCAAAACGTTCACTTGCTGCATCATAATCATCTTGCTCATAGGCAATATAACCCAAGTAATATTCCGCTTGGGGACCATAGGTGGATGAATTGGAAACCTTGCTCAAATAACGCTCTGCTTCATTAGGCCGATTTGCGGAGTAATAGGAATAGCCCATATTAAAATTGAACCGCTCCTTATCCTTTCTGGACATGGCATTTTTCTCCACTTTTTTGTACCATTTCAAGGCATAGGGATAACGGCCCGTCTCAAAATAATAGTCCGCCACATCCATAAATGCTGAGTTTCTTTTGGTAGAGGTGGGGTAACGTTCCACAAACTCCTCCATGAGTTGGTCTGCTCCCCTTTGGTTTAAGCGAATAGCGGCGTTGGCAGCGTAGTAGACGCTATTGGCTTCCGTCTCTTCATCCTTTGTGGATTCCTTGACCTGCTCAAAAAGGGCTTGTGCCGCCTGATATTGTTGATTATTGTACAGGGCCAAGGCATCTTGGTACTGCTTATTGTTGTGCGAAAAAATTTGGGTTTCTTGTGCCGTGCCGGTAAGAACCATTCCCAAAAAAAGGAATGGAATGGCTTTAAAATTCCATCTCATAGTGTTCTACGTGGTTCTCTGATTGTATTAAGCTAACGTCAAAATTCGCGCCAAAGTATGACGACTCCCAGAAACCCATGTTTTGTTGTGCTGCGTTAAGGCCAGCTGCAATACGTCATCAAGTCATATTAAAATGGATTTAGATCTGGTTTTTTAAACGCCAAACCACTCATAATCAACCAATAAAACTTAAAAATTGTATCTTGTCATACAACTTAATCATTAAAACACAACAACATGAAAATTCTAAAGTATGTATTGCTGTTCCTATTGGTTGTTATCATCGGTCTGGCTATTTATGCAGCTGTGCAACCCAGCTCTTATGAGATTACGAGAAGTCGTGTTATAGAGGCACCTACAGCACTTGTTTACAACAACGTTAACGATTATAAAAACTGGGAAGCTTGGGGTCCGTGGTTGGAAGAAGACCCTAATATGACCTTTGAGTATGGTAATCTGACAAAGGGGGAAGGCGCATCGTATAGCTGGAATGGCAAGGATGGTCCCGGAAGTCAAAAAATGGTCAGCGCCATACCTTATGAATCCATTACTACGGAACTATCATTTGAAGGAATGGGCAGTTCCACTGGGTACTGGAAATTTAGCCCCTCCGGAGATGGAACTGAAGTAACATGGGGCATGAAAGCAGATGAAGTACCTTATATATTTAAATTTTTTGGTGCCATAAGCGGAGGGTATGACGCCATGATGGGGCCCATGTTTGAAAGGGGCCTTGAGCGCTTGGACAGTGTATTGGTTTTAGAAGCAGAAGCTCATGAAAAACTGGCATCAACATGGTCCATGGGTGAAATTTCAAAAGTAGCGGTTAATGCGAAAAACTTTATTGGCTACGCCCATAATACTAAAATTGACCAAGATGTCATGTCCAAAATATTTCAGGAATCCATGCCCAAGGTTGGGGAATACGCTATGAACCAAGGACTTCAATATGGGGATTTCACCCCTGGCGCCATATATACAAAATGGGATGAAGAAACCGGGGAAGCAGATTTTATGGTAGGGGTATTTTCAGACAACCCCATTACACCGAGTGAGGATATGCAATCTATGAGCCTGCCCAAAGGAGAGGTGGTCATGGTATCCAAATTTGGAAATTACGGCGTTGGGGATATGGAAGCCCATGGAGCAATTGCGGAATTCATGGAAAAGAATACCATTACGATGACCGGAATGGTCTATGAACTTTACATGAATGATCCTATGGAGGTTACGCCAGACAAGATTCAGACGGATATCCATTATCCCGTAAAATAGTTCTTCTCAAAATAGTAAACGAAACGTCTCTTTCGGATAATTGGAAGGGACGTTTTCTGTTTGTTTATTTTAATCGTTCGTTTGCCCAAATCTTGATACTTTTACGGAAGTAAAGTTTGTAATGCCAGAAACTATTTTAAAACTACAGGATGTTGCCATATTTCAAGAGGATAATATGGTGTTGAGCAATGTTACCCTTCAAGTAAGGAAAGGGGAATTTGTCTATGTCATTGGAAAAACCGGAAGCGGTAAAAGTAGTTTTATGAAAACCCTTTACGGGGATTTACCCTTGAAGCAGGGGGAAGGATCAGTTGTGGAGTTTGATCTTAAGACCTTAAAAGAAAATGAGATTCCTTTTTTGCGACGGAAATTGGGCATTGTTTTTCAAGACTTTAAGTTACTTCCCGATAGGAATATCAACAACAACCTAAAATTTGTTCTTAAAGCCACAGGATGGAACGACCTATCCAAAATGGATGCCAAGATCGAAGAAGTATTGGATAAGGTACGAATGAAAACCAAAGGTTTCAAATTTCCCCATGAGCTCTCCGGTGGCGAACAACAGCGGGTAGCCATTGCCAGGGCACTTTTGAATGATCCGGAACTGATTTTGGCCGATGAGCCCACCGGAAATCTAGACCCTCAGACCAGTGTTGAGGTCATGAAGGTCTTACAGGAAATCAACGAAAGTGGACGGACCATCATTATGGCCACGCACGACTATGCCCTTATTCTAAAATATCCCCACAAGACGATTAAATGTGATGGAAGTAAAGTTTTTGAAGTTGTCCAAAAAGCCATTTAATTTTTCGTTGAAAACTATTTGATAAGCCTTATTTTCTAAAAAACTTGGATTCCATTGAGTTTTTGTTTCTTTGTTAAAATTTTTATAAAATGGAATTACTTGGAATCGACATTGGAGGTTCAGGAATGAAAGGGGCATTGGTCAATGCAGAAACTGGTGAAATGCTTACAGAGCGGTTTCGTATACCAACGCCAAAGAGCCGAAAGCCGGATGATATGGCCCAAGTAATTACACAAATCGTAGATCATTTTAATTATGATGGCCCCGTAGGCTGTGGTTTTCCCACAATCGTTAAAAATGGTGTCTGCAAAGCTCCTGGTAATTTGGATAAAAGCTGGGTGGGGGTCAATATCGACGAACTGTTCACAAAGGCTACAGGTCGTGAATTTACTGTAATCAATGATGCCGATGCCGCAGGTTATGCTTCCATGAACTATGGGGTAGGCAAGGGAAAGCAAGGGTTGGTCATTATGATTACCGTGGGCACCGGTTTGGGCAGTGGTGCGTTTTATAATGGAGAACTCCTATCCAATTTTGAGCTGGGACAAATACCGTATAAAAATTATAAAAAGATTGAGCTTTGGGCGGCTTCTTCGGCAAAAGAACGCGAAGAATTGTCCTATGAAAAATGGGCCGGTCGCTTCAACAAGTTTCTAAAATACGTGGAACTTATTGTTGCCCCAGACCTTATTATTGTTGGCGGCGGAATCTCAAAAAAATGGGATAAATACGGTCATCTTATTAATATTGAAACCGATGTGGTCCAAGCGGAA
>JBCBZA010000061.1:0-21618 GCA_039815575.1 Bacteroidota bacterium
CTGCGTAAGGCTATCATTCCGAAATAGAAAAATTGCTTCTTCCCTTCGGCTTACCACAAATAGGTCTAAATCTTTATCATTATCATAATCTACCCAATTGACCCCTTGTGAGTTTCCACCATGAATTACAGTTTCTGAAGCTTTCTCCCCTTGGGCCGTCATTTTTTTGAAATTCCCATTGCCTTCATTACGGTATAAAGTGTTCCATTGGCCATTGGCGTTGGCAACATAAAGATCTGGGTCACCATCACCATCGTAGTCTCCCCATGCCACCCCTCTTGATTTACCTCCATCTGTAGAAATTCGTCCTTTTTTAACCATTTGGAATATCGAATCTTTAGAACCACTTGAATCGTGGTTTTCATAGCATCCGATAAATAGAAAAGATAAACACGATACTAAAAAAATAATGTAATAATTAATTGCTTTCATTGAATATATTTTATAACAATTGTATGTAGGTCATATGATCTACATATCTTTTAATACGTTTAGTCCCCGGTCTTTTTTATTAGCTTAATGAATTGTATTTCAATATCCTTATCAATAGGTTTGGGCATGTCGCACATATTCAAGGTATCACACCGGCTCCATGCATGGCATCTACTTCAACTCCTGTTTTATAAAAGATTCACGGTGACCTTGACAATAATGGTCAATCCATCAATTATATAATCAATCCCAGCATACTCAATGGGTAATGGGAGCAGCCTGGAAGCAATCTTTGAACTTACTTTTCAATAAATACAATGCACCTGGACTTAAGTATCCAAAATCATACCCCTCATATATAGCCCATTTTTTTAAAACCATTCAAAAGCCAAGGAATTTGTAATAAGATTGCTATGAACTGGCTTTGGAAGGGGTTATCGCGGAACTTTCTAAAATTGATTTTCGGAATCACTAAAATATCATTAGGGAAAGAATAATCTTTCCTATTACAGCTCTTTTGTTGAAACAATCTTGAATTGGGAAAAAGCCCTAGTGAACAATAGGTATTTGCCGTCATTTGTTATGGTAGGGAAATTCTCTGTCTCTTCTGTATTGATGTCATGACCCAACTTATGGGGGTACGTCCATTCCCCCCTTTTGAAATGGGATATGTACAAATCCACGGATGGCCTGTCTTCCGTATTATCCTGAATACTAATGATCATATAATTTTCCTCTGGTGACATACAAAATTCATATACGCTCCAGTCCTTATTCCTCCTCCATCTGTTGACAGGCATAAATAATTCAGGTTCTGAATAAG
The DNA here is from genome assembly GCA_039815575.1 of Bacteroidota bacterium. Lineage (GTDB taxonomy): Bacteria > Bacteroidota > Bacteroidia > Flavobacteriales > Flavobacteriaceae > Croceivirga. Next base: position 1,256 of record JBCBZA010000061.1, read on the forward strand.
TATCCCCAATAAGCCGCATTTTATAGGAAAGCGTCTTACTCCAATCGGGTAGGTCGGATGTAAAAAACAAACTCCCACGGTTAGTGATACAGGGCTGGGAATTATAATTTTGGACCAAATTTTCATATCCCAGTTCCTTGGGTTCCCCAAACCTGTCGTTTAAAAGTTCTATTTGCCAAAAATTATAATTCGGGATTTCTGTAGTATCCTTTTTTGTTCTAGCATTGGACATAAACAAAAGGGTATTGCTATTGGGCACCTTGAGTTGATAGGTATAGGATTGGGTCTTATTGTAATACTCCATTACAATCGGGGCTTCCCATTTCCCGTTTTCAAAAATCGATCTGTAGGGGATATACGTTTCCACTTCCGGAGCTAACTTTCTAAAAAAGTAAAATACCTTGTAGTCATCCGAGAACGAACCTTTAAAAGTATTCCCCTCCAGCCACAGTTCTGGTGCAAAATCCGATATGCCACTCTTGCCGGCATACGCAACAACTCCGTTATTGAACTTACTTTCCCCACAGGCCATCAGTACCAAGGCAAATAAGCCCAATCCGCGTTTTAGAATTCCATCCATGCGATATCTATTTTATGGATTCCCTAACTCTTATGAAGATAGCGAAGTCCCTTTGAAAATCAACTATCTGTATATCGATACGAGCAAAGCTTAGCGATTGCAACACCTAATTAAGTTTCTTGAAAGGACCTTGTGGCGCTCTATCATCCTTAAATACCAGCATCAACTCTTTTACCTCTCCATTGGGAGAAAGATTGAATTGCACACTTGGCAAAGAAGGCGATGTGCTGCCATCACTGGGCAAATAGATCTTATATCTATGTTCTTCCTGTAATTTTAAATCAAGTGGTGAGCCTCCTACTTTTTGATACCGCAGGGTATTATCCTCTAGCCATACGGAACGGCCACCTTCATATTCCCCGGCATATAAGGACAAATTAATGGCCTTTGATTCAACACTCTTTTCAGTTGCCTGCCCTATGCCTTTCACGCTGGCGGTAGAGAGGATTTTTATGAGCTGATCTTTTCGATCATTGTCGCTTTCCTTTTTAATCAAGGTATCTAAGGCTTTATAATAGGCCGCTTGCAGTGCATCGGACGATTTTACTTCAATATCGGGCGATACCCCATCAAACCTCCAGTTCGTATTTGTTCTTGCATTAACCACTTTACCAATGGGAATGAGCGCCACCAAGCCCTCGGGTAGAGGGAAAAGACTTGCGCTATGTGCACCTCTATATCCATATCCTGTATTTCCTCCTACAATAAGAGCCTTTTCAAAACTCTGTAGGGTATAGGCAAGATTTGTAGCCGCCGAACCCGTGAGTCCATCGGTAAGGACATACAAGGGGGTTTTGTCCATTCGCTTCCCACCGATTTCCTTATGGGTATAATGATAGGAAATGGAATCCCAGGCCGGAGCAGGCATTTCCCTCCGGTATAACAGTCTTTTCCCCTTTGGAAAAAAGTAGCTTATTAAGTACGGGATAAAACCACCTGCACCTCCTCTATTCCCTCGTAAATCAAGGATGATGGCATCTGAATGGGAAAGGAATGCCATGGCACCATCCAATGTTGCTTTTGCCCCATTTAAGAATGGTATTTGTGTAAGCCTTAAATAACCGATGTTGCCCTCTAAAATCTCAACTTTTTTAAAGAAAAAATTTTCTTTTTGGGATGGAGTATTGTTTCCCGCCAACGCATTGACTTCTTGGTCCAGCGATCCATTCGTTGCCGCCGGTTCTGTCTCAAGTAGCCGGGATAGTCTTTCATTATAGAGGAAGCCAAAATGGGCATCTTTGGTAATATCCCGTAATAATTGTGTCAGGAAAAGGGAAAATTCCTCTACCGTCCCACTTTTTGCAAACCCTTTGGACCCATAGCTCTGCCTAATTTCTGCAATAACGGCATCCACCGTATGCTGTAATACATAATTGGCCTTAATCTGCGAAATCAGTTTTTCTGTTATGCGCTTCTTTTCACCTTTGGATAAATTCTGGGCACTCCCAGAATTTAGCGCTAGCAAAAACAATAATAAACAGCGAAAAAGTATCTTCATTATTGAGTACATTATTTGCATAAATTTATAAGGGCTTTGGAGCGAAAACCTTCAAAAAAGCTTCTATTTTTATTCTATAATTCTAAAATCCATGAGGCATCCGTAATATTGATGCTTTACATTTTTTTAAGTTCCAACATGGATAATGGTCTAAAATATTTTGAGCTAGCGGGGCATCAAATTTTTGTTGATTCAAACGAGATTGGCCGCAACGGGGTTACCGAAAAATTGACTCCCAAGGAAATGGAGGTCCTTCTACTACTCTATAAAAACAAGGGCGAAACGGTTTCTAGAGTATCCCTTCTAGAGTCCATTTGGGGAGCAGATTACGCCAACGATTTGGGTTTAACGCAGTCCATTTCCAAATTAAGGCGGATACTCAAGGATAATCCTAAGAATCCAAGGTTCATTAAAACAATCCCAAAAAAAGGATATCAGCTGATTAATGACCCTGCCATTGGCAATGTTGGGCAAGGCGCAGCCAGGTTCCCCCGTTTTTTTAAAGCCAGAAACATTAGAATTTTAGTTCTATTACTGCTTCTTGTGGGCATTGCCCTCTTTTTCGTAAGCATCAGGATTCGGGTCCAGCCAAATTAGACAGGTTAGCGCCCTAAGGAGTGAAGACCATACCAAAGCCAAATACGCTTTACATTCATGTGAAAATACATATATGACCATAAAGGTGCCTCATAAACGCATTGCCTTCTTAAATTGCGATTTTCTAGTACTCGACAATCTCACTTTCATCCCATTTTTAAGGATAACCATACTTGTTTTTGAGCCTGAGCTTTCCAATGCCTTAACCTCGCTTAGATTTACAATACAAGATCGATGGGTCCTAAAAAAGATATGGGGATCCAGTGCCTGTTCCAAATGATCTATGGAATCCCTAACAATGAATTTTCCTTCAAGGGTATGGACTTCAATATATTGATCGGATGCCTCCAAAATGATAATATCAGGAACATCAATAAACAGGGTTCGCTTTGGACTCTTTACTGAAATACGTTGAAAGTAACCTTCCCTATTTTCACTCGGGGCATCACTTTTTAATGCTTCCAAAATAGCTTCGTATTGTTTTGAAAGCTGTTTAAAGTCATTATCCTTGACACGATTTTTGGCTTTTTTTAATGCTTGTCTTATCCGTTCCTCGGAATAGGGTTTCAAAACATAATCTATGGCATTCAACTCAAACGCTTCTATGGCGTATTCATCAAAAGCCGTAACAAAAATGATATAGGGATATGGAGGGGTCAATTTTTCAATGACCTCCAAACCATTTATTCCGGGCATTTGTATATCCAACAGAACAATGGAAGGTGCTTGGGTCCGTATGGCCTCTATAGCCTCCTTTCCATTTTTGCATTCCGCCACTAAGATAACGTCCACATCATCACTCAAGAATATTTTTAATAGTTCCCGAGCATCCTCTTCATCATCGACTATGATCGTCTTAATATCCATTTCTAGATTTTGTAGGGCAAAAAAAGTTCTACCATAACACCATCATTTACAGACAATAAATGGATACTGGCTTTTTCCTTGTATAATTTTTCCAAACGCTTTATCGTGTTTCGCAATCCAATGCCATATTTTTCTCTAAATCCTTTTTTTAAGGAAGGACCTTCATTATAGACCCATATTCTCAGCTTATTTTTTGAAGTCTCCGCCCCTATTTCCAATTTTTGGGCATGTTCTAACTTGGATATACCATGTTTTATGGCATTTTCTACCAATGGCTGTAGAATAAAACTGGGAATGAGCGCCTTTTTGGTGTTTTCCTCCAATGCCAATAGGATACTCATGTTCTTATTACGGTATTGTTCGATTTCAAGATATTTTTGAACAAAATCAATTTCCATCTGTAAAGGAATCTCTTCTTGTCTGGTTTCGACCAAAGTGACCCGTAAAAATTCACTCAATTTAATGAGCATTTGTATTGCTGTCTCGCTTTTGTCCTGTTTAATGGAACTGATAACATTGTTCAAAGTATTAAACAAAAAATGAGGCTCCAGTTGCGCCTTCAAGGTATTCAATTGGCTGAACAACAGCTCCTTTTCTAATTTAACGGCTTCCAATTCCCGCGCCCTCAATTCCCCATAATAGGTCATGGCATGGCCTACCCCAACAATAGCCATATAAATGAAAAAGTGCCAGTGAAATAGGTTAAGGAAGAAGAGCTTGAAATAGGCAAACAACAAGTTGCTGTTTGATACATCACCCTCGATTAGGTTCCAAATTAAGGAGTAAAAAAGTAGGTAGAGGACAACCATGGCCAGGGCAATGGGAATATGCACCAATAACCCTCTAAAATAGGTCTGCCTGTCAATACGAAAGCGCTTTCCTAGGAAAAAGATGAGAGGAGTCAATAGGCCCCAGACCTGCCATACCAATAATTGAACAAGAAACAATTTAATCCAGGAAGGATCGGTATCCAATGATTTTAAATAGAGTTGTGTACTGGTGAACAAGGCCACCAGGGTCCAAACCCCTATTAAACCCAAATATATCTTTCTTCCTTTATGAACTAGCATTACTTTGCGTAAGATTAGTTTTTAGGATAATAAATGTCATTGGACCAGCTTTTACCTATTGGGATCGATGCCCTAAATTTCAAGCTTACCAATCAACTCCAATTCCCTTGACCTTTTCAAACCAATTCCAGTTTCTGCTGTTCCAAACTCCAAATCGTCATCCATGTTCGTGGCAAACCATTTCATACAACCCTGCAAAGTGGAGGCCACCGGAGTGAATTCAAATCCGGTTTGTATTAGCTTACGATTACTGATCTGCATAAATCCATCTTCGGATAAGGGCGTCCACAATGGAAGTGTCCCAAATGAAGACGCTTCATTTTCAGTGAGAAAATCCTCGTTGGCCCAAACCAATTTGGTTTGGGAATTGAAGTGCTTTTTAGCGCTTTCCAAGAAAACCTTCCATGTAAGTGGATGTTCCCCAGGACCGGTGCAATTATACACCCCAAACAATTTGTCTTCGGCGGCCTTGATCGCAAACTTTCCAATATCGTTTACATCTATAAATTGAAGATGGTCCATGCCAGAACCAGGCGCAAGTATCTCCTTGTCCCTATTCAATTTTATGCACCAATATAGCAGGTCCAAAGCAGGGTCCCTCCAACCCTTTATAGGTCCACCTCGAAGTAAGGTATGGTTATCCATGAACCGTTCTTTCACCGCCAACTCTGATGCTAGTTTCTCTTCAGGATAGTCCCATTCACTTTTATCCAATTCAAGGTCAACAACACGATATTCCTCATTTAATCCCACTTCATCAAAATTGTGGTACACCGCAATGCTCGAAATAAAAATATAATGCTTGGTATTGTTTTTCAGGGCAGCTGTAGCTTCATTGACCAATTTAGACTTTTGTGGCCAGACATCAATAACTACATCCCACTCTTCATTCCTTAGTGGGGCATAGGCTTGCATACCCAGTTCCCTATCCCCTTTGATCAGTTCCAAATTTTGGAACAATGATGGATTGGTAATTCCCCGATTGAATAAGGTGACCGAATGACCGTTTTTCAATGCCGCATTTACTACGGCAGGTCCAACAAAAACAGTACCTCCCAAAACAAGTATTTTTAACCTTTTTTGAGAGGTACAGGAAATGAGTGGGGCCGTGCCCAAAAGAACACTCGCCGCAACTGATTTTTTTATAAACTCCCCTCTTTCCATGGGTACTTCTATCTATTTCCAACAAATCATTCAAGTTCCCTTTGGCATCTAGTTTAAGGGCTTAGCTTCAGTCAGTATACCGACTATCATCCACTTTCCTTCAGATTTGGCCATAGAAAGCTGATAGGAAAAATCGAACTTACTGCTTTTGGCGTTCAATACGGTTAATGCAGTATTATCACCAATAAAATCTATATTCTTAAAGGTAATGGTTCTAGGCTCACCGCCCAATTTTTTGGCCTTGATTGCAGCTATATATTGATCTGCTGGCGATTTGATAAGGCGCGGTCCCATAGAGACGAATTGCTGTGATTCTGGATGCAATACTTCTTCCAACATGCCCGCATCTTGGATATCTGCTGCTTTAACGAACTTCTCGGCAACTTCCTTTAACATTTTCTCAGAATTCTGCGCCTGCATGCTCGCACAACAAACCAAAATTAAAACAAGTGACATAGCTAATCTTCTCAGTAACATAGTTATAAAATTTATTGTTTGTACAAAAATATCCCTGGGGCCACTAAACTGCTAGGCTTGTGTTATGGAAGGGATTATAAGTGTTGGGAAAGGGGAAAAATTAGTCCCAGGGCAGTTTACAACAATAACAACTACCCTCTTTAAAACATAATTTTGCTCTCACAAGCTAGGCCCCGTAGTTCAAGAGCCCCAATAACTATCCAAGAAAGTTGCCTAAACCCCGCCTGAAGATGTTAGTCGGGCAGGTTGAAAGGCAAGTTCTCCTTATAGCTATCGAGATTGTGGGAGCTACTTTTTTGAACTGAAGTCACCTCTATTTTATTCCCCCTTCTTTCTTCAAATAATGGGTGCTTGAAAGACCCCTCAGTCGTTCCGTTGCTTGTTCAGCGGTAATATCGCGTTGGGGGTTGGCGAACATTTCATATCCAACCATGAATTTCTTTACCGTTGCGGATCGTAACAAAGGAGGATAGAAAGACATATGAAAATGCCAGGCTTCATGATGGTCCCCATCTGTAGGTGCTTGATGTATGCCCATGGAATAGGGAAATGAGGTCTCAAAAAGATTGTCATATCTAATCGTGACCTGTTTTATCATTTGGGCGAAGCTTGTCCTTTCCACAATACGCAACTTCCCAATGTGGTTAAGGTGTTTTTTTGGAACAATCATCACTTCATACGGCCATACGGCCCAATAAGGAACCAGGGCAACAAAATAGTCGTCTTCAAAAAGTACCCTTTCTGCTTTAAGGACCTCCTGTTCAAGGTAATCTCCCAATAAGCTTCTTTTGTGTTTTGTCCAATATTTCTTTTGGTAGGCTGTTTTTTTGACCACCTCCTCAGGAATGGAGGCCTGGGACCATATCTGTCCATGCGGATGGGGATTGCTGCAGCCCATTACATCTCCTTTGTTCTCAAAAATCTGAACGTGGTTGATGTCTTCCAGGGCTCCCAAGGTCTTATACTCTTTTTGCCACAATGCAATCACATCTTCAATGGCATTAATTTCCATTAAAGGCAGGGTGAGCGAGTGATCTGGGGAAAAACAGATTACCTTGCAAATACCGGTTTCCCCTTGAGCCTTTAGAAGGCCATCTTCGACAATTTCCCTTGGTGAATTGTTGAGTAAGGCAGAAAAATCATTGGTAAAACTATAGGTGGAGGTATAGTTTGGATTGGTCTTACCATTTGCCCTGGTATTACCGGGGCACAGATAACAGTTCTCATCATAACTGGGCTTTTTTTCATGAACAACAGCCTCTTGTTTACCCTGCCAAGGTCTTTTGGTACGATGGGGTGACACTAAGACCCATTCTCCAGTTAGAATATTATACCTTCTGTGTGGATGTTCGTTCAAATCCAATTTCATGATCTTACTTAAGTAATGTTGTTCCTTGACTGGGCTGGGTGACAAAGTGGGAAAGTTCGATGCCAAATTTATCCTTGTAAGTGGTAAAGGCCTTTTTAACAAAATTATCGATGGCATCTTTACGGATGAGGTTTAGGGTACAACCCCCGAAACCACCTCCCATCATTCGTGCTCCTAAAATTTGATCCTCACTTTTGGAAAGCTCGACCAGAAAATCAAGCTCTGGACAACTCACCTCATATTTTTCACTCAGCCCTTGATGTGTTTCGTACATCAACTGGCCTAAGGTGGCTAGCTCATCTTTTCGCAATGCAGAAACAGCCTCCAAGACCCTTTGGATCTCTTCTACCACATAAGAACATCGATTGTACAATAGGGAACCCAATTTATCTTTACTCTCCTCCAACATTTTAGGGGTAACCGCCCTAAAGGTTTTCCCAATGGCATGGTCATTTGCCAACACGTCCAGGCCTTCCTCACATTGCGCCCTTCTTAAGTTGTATTCCCCTGTAGCCAGATTATGTGCCACATTAGTATTTAGCAATAGCAGTTGGTACGGTTCTACCCTAGTGGGAATGTACTCAAAATCCAATGTACGGCAATCCAAAAGCATCGTATGTCCATCCTTGCCCATAACGGAGGCAAATTGATCCATAATGCCGCATTTGGTGCCTACAAAATTATGTTCGGCCATTTGGCCAATCTTTATCAGCTGCCATTTATCGAGCCCCAAATCAAAAAGCTCATTTAGCCCAAAAGCCAGTCCGCACTCCAAGGCGGCTGAAGAACTTACTCCTGAACCAACGGGAACTTTACTTTCCATTATGCAATCAAATCCCCTTAATTTCGGTGTTAACTTTTGAATTTCGTTGATAACGCCGAGAACATAGTGGTGCCAACCTTCATCACCCTTTTCAAGGTTTTCCAGATCAACCACCAGAATACTGCTGAACCCTTCACTTTTAATAGTGCACCGATTATCATGCCCATTTGCTTTAAGGGCCATGTAGATGCATTTGTCAATTGCCGCAGGAAGGACAAAACCATCATTATAATCCACATGTTCGCCTATCAGGTTTATTCTACCTGGCGAAGAAACTTTTACCATGGTACTCTTCTGTTTTAGATTTTGGGGTTTTGGATACGTTTAAACCATACAAGATTTTATACTTCGTTTACGAAAGAACCTCGTTTCTTTAGAAAATAAAATACGTGCTCAATACGATGATGGTAATGATGATTCCCGCCAAAAGTGCATGTTTCCATGGGGTAATATCTATTTCTTTGGTAATCATAGGTTCATAGGGCGTTGTCTTTGGTCTAATCCTAGCCATAAAAAGCATAATTCCCAGATTTATCACAAATAGAATTCCCATGATATGTAAAAAATGGGGATACGCCTTAGCCTTTATAATAGCGAGTTGTTTAGTGTCTGTAATACCATTAACCGCTGCTTCTGCCAGAGCGGCATCAACCATTATGGGACTAATGACAAACTGGCTAATGAGATACATCACCACCCCTGCTGTCAAAACTATTTTAGCCCCTAATGCGGGAACCTTTTTGGTGTATATTCCCACTAAGACCACAGTGAGAATCGGAACACTCAAACTTCCTAAAGATTCTTGAATGTAGGCAAAGAGGCCGTCCGGGGCTGAGGCTATAAATGGAGCAATACACATGGAAATAAGGGAAAGGCCAATACCAAACCGCTTACCTGCTTTAACGGTCTGTTCCTCTGTAGCATCCTTATTGAACAATTGCTTGTACAGGTCGAATCCGAATAAAGTGGCACTACTATTCAAAAGACTATTAAAGGAACTAAGAACAGCACCAAATAAGACCGCTGCAAAAAACCCAATAAATGATGCCGGAAGTACTTTTCTGACCAGCTCAGGATACGCTAAATCTGCTTTGGGCAGGTCTCCGTCAAATACATGCCAAGCAATTATACCTGGTAAGACAACCACCACAGGTATCAAGAATTTAACCAAACCTGCTAAAATGACCCCTTTTTGACCCTCTCTTAAATTCTTTGCTCCAAATACCCTCTGCAAAATAGATTGATTTGTACCCCAATAATACATCTGGGCCAAGATGATTCCGGTAAAGATGGTTCCAAAAGGAATGGAGGCATCCACATCACCCCTAGCATTGAACTTCTCAGGATGCTCTTTCCATAAAATACTCAAACCATCACCAATACTGCCATCACCAACTAGTTTCAATCCAAAATATGGGATCAAAATTCCACCAATTAAAAGTCCAATTGCATTGATTAAATCCGAAACAGCTACTGCTTTCAATCCACCGAAAATGGCGTAAATCGACCCAATGATTCCAATACTCCAGACACAAAGCCAGATAATGGTATTTTGACTTATTCCTAGAACATTGGACAAATCAAACATGGAACTAAACGCTAGAGAACCCGAATACAGAATTGTTGGCAACAATACCAAACCATAGGCAAATAAGAACAGTACAGAAAGGATGACCTTTGTCTGTTGATCAAATCGATTTTCAATGAACTGAGGAATTGTTGTTATACCCGACCTCATATATTTGGGTAAGAGCACAATGGCCGTAATAATCATAGCCACTGCTGCCAGGGTTTCCCAAGCCATCACCAAAACCCCCTCAGTAAAGGCCTGTCCATTCAAACCCACTATTTGTTCCGCCGAAAGATTCGTCAACAATAATGACCCTGCTATGGTAATTGCCCCTAAACTACGTCCTCCTAGAAAAAACCCATCTGCAGACTTTTCATTTGTTGAACGCGTGGCATACCATGCAATAAAACCAACCAGAATGGTAAAGCCTAAAAAAGAAATTAAAGATATTGGTTCCATGCCCTGTTTGATTTACATTTTCATTTGAAGAATACCACTTTTGGGTAATTCCAGTAAATTACAACCTTTTTTGAGTGTACTATTGAATTCCTCAACTATTTCACCACAACAATTATAAGTCACACCTTCAAATTGCACTCGATTTTCTGAAAAGATTACGACGTGCATATGAAGTCTCGAATTGATAATGTCTATGTTTTTTTCGTTTCCTTGTATCGTAATCATATGGTCCGAATATAGTCCAATGATTTTCTTGTCCCCTTTTTCGGCGTATAGTAAAGGATAATTTTCTGAAGGGGATTTTGGATAAAAGTGCTGCGAAAGCAGAATATCTTTATTTTTTTCCCAATACCGCGTGAAAAATGTAATCATACGCAAATGTGTCCCTGGAATATCAGATAGCATGACGGAAATCTGGGGAACTGCAAATAAGGTATTTAGATAATGTAAGGCTGCTATTTCTACATCTTCTTCCTTATGCCAAGTAACCATATCGGAATGGACCGCGGTCGAACCCGAAAGCAATTTTATGTCTGCAATTCGAACCCGGTTCATGACATAGTCCCCAGGACAGTCGAAGGCACGTAACATATTGCCATATTTCCTTATGGCAGGTCCCGTATATTTTTGCCGAAACTCAATGAAAATCTCGGGATTTATCTTTTTTAATTCCGTGGTTATTTCTGAAAGCAAAAGGTCCACAGCTCCGTTAATGGATAGGATATCTTTACCTTCCCAGTCAAAACTGGTTTCCGGATAACTCTTGAAGTCATCTATAAAGTCCAATTTCAAACCATCTAGACCTAGATCGTTCACGGTCGAAACATAGGTTTGAACCAAATAATTCCTTACTTCAGGATATCTAGGGTCAAATACCGGGGCCCATCTATGGTTCTCCGTCAGAAATTTTCCTTTGAACCTTTGATACGCCTGGGATTTTACCCCGCAAAAAGGAACGGAATACCAAATTCCAACTTTCATTCCAATTTGTTGAATGGTTTTAACCAGTGATTTAAAGTCCTTAAAATGTTCCGGTTTCCAATCACCGGTGTAGTCATATCCCCTATTGTTATCCTTTGTTTGCCATCCGTCATCAATAATAATAGCTTCAAAGCCCATCTTCTTTGCAATTGTACATTCTTGTAGCAACTGTTCTTCCTCCAGATCTTGGTGAAACTGGTACCAGGTAGAATACAAGGGCATTTTGGCAATTTTGGGCACATAGGCGGGAGTTAAGGACTCATAAGACTCCCACCATTTTGAGACATCACGAAGTGCCTGGGAAAAGTGCACCTCACGTTCGTCAATTCTGATGTCTATGGTAAAATTGGTGAGTGAATATTTACATTCCGTAAATAGGGTCACCTTGCAGTAAAAGCAGTTATCCTCTTCCCTATATTTTGCGGAAAGTTCAATTCTATTTACGGCATTGGAGCATGAAAAGCAGAGTCTATTCTCGTCATTGGCACCAAACAAGGAAATTACAGGGGCATCTATTGATATGCGGGATTCATGATTATGAAGTTCCCAGTCCGCTTCAATCCTTTTATTGAAATCTGCCGTGGGTTTCCATATTCCCAACACGTTTTTAGCAGGAAATTTCCAAGCTAAGCTTATAGGCCTAGGAATAAACTCATCACTATTGGCAATAGACAATCTGTGGATTTTTACATTGTCCGCATCTTGAATGGGAGTCAAGTAACAAACACCTGTATTCTCGTTTTCGATTATGGTAATTTCTTCATTAATTCCGCTTAAAACCATGGTCTGATTATTTATTTCGTGTTGTTTCCAAAACGAAGGTTTTTAGGCTGTCATTACTTTGACCTCCGATTACTATCCTTTCGTTCTGCTTGGTTTTCAATAGGTTCATGGAAGTGGTGTGGTTAGGCAAATAGAAACCACTTTCAGAAGAGGGTATGGCATTAAAATTACCATCTCCCACTCCTTTAAGAAAAATACCTGTAAGCGCATCAAATCTCCCGAAATTTGATTCCGCATAAAAATCGTTTCCAGCTAGAAGGGCATCCAAATGACCGTCATCATCAAAATCATCCACAAGAATGGACGTTATAGGTCCTAATTGTGTGATTTTTGGTAATGGATGGACCATAAATTTTGTGCCTCCTTTATTTTCGAGATAGATACTTTTTGAATTGGATACCTTTAAAGTTTCTTCTTCGATACGCTGTATTTGTAATAGGGTCTGATAATCGGTTTTTGTAAAATCATCGTAAGAATTGAATCTATTCTTCAATTCAGGAAGTTGTTTCATTACGTCGTCACGAGAATTAAGGGGGAGCAATACCTTTTCTTTTCCTCGACTATAGTACCCTCCCAACACTGGGTCTACACTTCCATTTTTGTCGTAATCCCCTTTATAAATGTACATAGGGTGCTCTGGAGTGGGATCCACAAAATTGTTTTGCCCTTGATTTCCTATCAGGAAATCCATATCACCGTCTTCATCGAAATCTCCAGAGACAACCGTTTTATACCATCCCGAGGTTTCGATTAATTTAGAATTCCTATCCAAGAATTCCATAGAAATTGGCTGGAGCGTCCCTTCATTATTTTTGAAAACCCGCAAAGCCATCCACTCCCCAACTACCAACAGATCGGGCCATCCATCTAAATCAATATCACTCCAAACGGCGTCTTTTACCATACCCAGGCCATTAAAGGCAGGAACTTCCTTTTCTATGAACTTACCGTTATGATTCTCCAATAACCTTTGCTTTGGCGCTTTAGGATAGCTATGGGGAATGATGTTACTGCCAACAAATACATCCAAATCCCCGTCTCTATCAAAATCTACCTCCCTTACGCAACTCGTGGGGGATAGAAATTCGGGCAAACTTTGTGGGGCAAATAAAAATCCTTTTTCACCATGGTTAAGGAACAAACGATCTAGGTATACGTTAGCGTTTACTTCTTGATGGTTCCCTCCACTCGCCACATACAGGTCCATGTCATTATCGCCGTCAACGTCAAAAAATAGTGCATCCGAATCCTCATGGATTGAATCCAGCTTCTGAACCAATTCAAATTTTCCCAGCGTGTTTTCTTTCCAAATGCTTCCTGGTTCACCAAGGCCTCCACTTAAGAAAACAAGATGGTCATTGCCTTCACTTGAACTTGCCAATATTGGCCCCTTAATGGAATGTTGTGTTTGTAATAGGTGTTGCCTTGAAAATTCGTTGGAAAAGTCAAGGTTATGGCGATAATCAATGACCGAAGGAACTGCTTTAAATATGTAGTTTTTGGTTTCTTTATCAATGGGAATTTCCTTGGCTTTATTTTGAAAAAGATGAACCGTTTGATTCGATGGAATATCTTTCATTATGGTTTCTTTGCCGTTGGGCCAAACTACTTTGACAGAGTCCACATTGGACTTTTTTAACCCAAAGAAACCCCCGTCTTCAACTGAAGATAGGTATCCTCGAACAACAGATTGAAAGTGTATTCTTTTTCTCCCATTTTCCCACAAAAATATTTTGGCGCCAATAGCCCTTGGATTCCTTTTAGGACCAACTAACTTCACCTTCAAATACTTGTAACCTTCGCGTTCGGATGACGTATTTTTCAGTACATAGGCATTTTCATCAATATTGTTTACCACAAGATCCAAATCCCCATCTAAATCCAAATCCGCATAAGCGGCTCCGTTAGAAAGGGACTTATGTTGGGGTAACCATTGATGCGATCTATCCTCAAACTCCAAGGTTGAAGTATTTTCAAAAAAGTAGTTGCCCATTTTAACCGATGGCAAATTGGCAACAAGTTCCTTAAGTCTGGTATTCCGTGCTTCTGGCGTACCAAAAATATTGTTTTGCTGGGTGTAGTTTATGAAATCTAAATTAGTAATGTCCTTTCCATAACCATTGGTGATAAAAATGTCATTGTCCCCATCAAAATCATAGTCTGCGATTAATGGTGCCCAACTCCAGTCTGTTTTGGCCGTTTTTGAAAAAAAGGAAATGTCACTGAATTTAACTGGGTTTCCATGCACAAAACCGTTGTTCAGGTGTAATGTATTGCGCATAAATTGCGGTGAGTATCCATTGAGCAGTGCCAGATTATATTTATCGTAATTCAAGGCGCCCAACATTTTTTTCTGTCGTTCATAGTCTTGTGGAAGCATGTCCAAGACCAGTACCTCTGGCTTGCTGTCCCCATTAAGATCAGCAATATCCAACCCCATGGCATTATAGGTTTGATGCTGAAAATAGTCTTGCGCTGCCTCTTTAAAAACAGGTGCCGAACCTGACTTCCCATAATTCAGGTACAACAGATCATTACTTATAAAATCATTTCCAACATATACATCAATAAAACCGTTATCATCAAAGTCATGAATCCCTAGGCCCAGGCCAAATCCTTTTTTGGAAATGCCCATTTTATGGGAAACATCTTTAAAGAATGGATGGCTTAAAGAATCTACTTCAATATTTTCCAGTAAGGCGTCTGCCAAATGTTCCGGAAAATATTTTTTGGGCAGCGGCGAATTTTTATCAAATTGCACATTGCCATTTCTTAAGATAAAAGCATCCAAATCCCCATCTAGATCATAATCGAAGAAAACGGTCTGTTGTGAATAATGGGGGTCAGACAGGCCATAGGAAACGGCTTTTTCCTCAAATAATGGAACACCATTTTTGTTCTTTCCCGTCTGCACAAAGAGAAGGTTATTACAATCGGCATTGCAATTTGCACCACCCACATTTAAATAAATGTCCGTTAAACCGTCTGAGTTAATATCAACAATGGTTACACCTGTTAGCCAGTTGTTGGTTTTCAATCCGCTAATCTCCGTGACATCTTTAAACTTCAGTTCCCCTTGGTTCAGATATAATCTTACCCCTACTTGATTCCCTGTAAAAACCAAATCCGGTAAATTATCCGAATTAAAATCCCCTACACCTACGCCGCCTCCGTTATAGCAATACTGAAAATCAATAATATTGATTTCATTGTCGGTGCTTATAGTATTGCTAAAATGAATTTGGCTTTCTGAGGCTTCGATAAATTCAAAGAGGTATTCTTTTCGAGGTATTCTCGAACATGAAACCATACCCATACAAATCAATAAAACCGCAACGGAGCGCTTCATGAGAATATATCGTTCTTTTAAATTAAGGGCCAAGCAACAAAACATTGCTTGGCCCTAACAGATTACTCTACTTAAACTAACTCAAACTTAACTTTTATTAGTAGCCTGGATTTTGAACAAGATTTGGATTAGCATTTAATTCTGGTACGGGAATCCAAAGCAGTTCATCCCTACCTGGAGTAAAGAATGCAGATTCCCCGGCTAGAGATTTTGGATGCCTGCCACCCGCTATGGTCGATCCTTGACCCATAACATCATCCGCAAGGCCCCAACGCACCAAGTCAAGGAAACGATGGCCTTCTCCGGTCAATTCCATGATACGCTCGGCAACAACAGCATCAAATACTTCTTGTTGCGATAATCCTGCAGCTAAATCGGCGATTTCCGCTCTTTGTCGCACCTGATTTATTAAACCAATTGCCGTGCCCGTATTGCCTAATTCATTTTCAGCTTCGGCCAACATCAATAACACATCGGCGTATCGTATCAATCTCCAGTTCACCCCAACAGTTTGGCCAAAACCAGGTAACTCTTGTCTTGTACCTGCAAAAAGCATAGCATATTTTCTAGTGAACAATGCATCTACTTCTGCAACTCCTGCGGCTTCAATATCTGGTGCAAAATCCTCAAGGAACGGCATATCTCCATAACCTGTGGCTCCTGGATAATCAAAGGCAATGGTTTCATTACGTCTTACGGTATCCCCATTATCTTCAAAAGTTTGCAGGATATGTGGATTGATATAATGACTGCGGTCCAAACTGACGGTTGGCGGTGAGTAATCAATATAAAAATTACTCTGTGTTCCGGTCAATGGTGCATCTGAGCCCCAAACAAAATTATCCTGAGGCGAAAACTGCAATTCAAAAACAGACTCGATATTATTTTCGTTTGCCGTAGTAAAGTTGTCACTGTACTGGGCTGCTGGCAATAAATCATATACTCCGCTATTCACTACCGCTTGAAAATCCGATGCAGCAGCAGAAAAATTTCCAGTGTACAAATGGGTTTTTCCCCGTAAGGCCAATGCTGCGCCACTCGTTGGTCGCCCCAAATCGTTATCAGACCAAGTAGCGGGAAGCATACTTGCCGCCATACCTAAATCCTCAATCACAGAATTAAAAACCTCTGCTTGGGTTGCTTGGGTCGGAAAGAAATCGTCTTGACTTTCTGGAGTGTTGAGTATCAGAGGTACATTGCCCCAAAATGCCCCTAAATACCAGTTGGCGAATGCGCGCATAAAATAGGCTTGTCCTAATATCTCATCCCTAGCACTACCTGCGGGCAAATTCTCATCATTGGCTTCCTCTAAAATGGTATTCGCTCTAAATATGGTTTGATACAATTGTGGAAACATATCCGTGGCCCAACGGCTCACCCCAGGCACGCCTTGAAGGGTGGACATCGTTGTGTTATTGGCAAAGGGCACCACATTAAATGCGTCAGAACGCAATAGCGGGCCAGTGTGAACCACGCGACCCCAAAATAATACAGCGGTAATGGGGTGCACCATCCCATTTACAGCAACCCTAAAATCCGCCTCTGTATTAAAGAAATCCAACTGGGATACGGTATTGGGGTTGGAAATCTCCAGATTATCCTCATCACATCCATTAAGTGGTATCAACAATGCAAACAGCAAGGTGACGACTAAAAATTTATTTGTCCTGTTTTTCATTTTATTAATTTTCATATTCATAACCAATTTTAAAACGATGCCTGTACTCCTACGATGAAGGTACGTGGCCTAGGTTGCGCACGCAAATCAATGCCCCTACCCAAAATTGGAGGCGTATTGTTTGGGCTTCCAAAGAATCCTCCACCTGTACCGGACAATGTGGAGCCAACTTCTGGATCATAACCGCTATAGTCTGTAATGGTAAACACATTTTGCATGTTATAAAAAATCCTTGCATTACTCACCCATGGAATATTCAAGGCATCAGTAAGGTTATACCCTATTTCTAAAGTACGTAGCCTTAAATAAGATCCATTCTCTACATAAAAATCAGAGGGTAATTGATTACCAGCAGCATTGGGTAGCGAAGCTCTTGGAATATTGGTATTCTCATTTTGTCCCAAAACGAAGGAATTACGAACAAATCCAAATTTATTACCATCCAAAAAGAAAGTTCCTGTAAAACGCGTAGCATTGAAAATCTCAACGCCCTGCACACCATTAAAATTGAGTCCAAAATCCCAATTTTTATAACTTCCATTAAAATTGATTCCGTAAGTAATATCAGGTATTGGTGAACCAAGATTGACGCGGTCATCATTGTTGATGATTCCGTCCCCATTCACGTCTACCCTTCTAAAATCCCCGGGCTGCAAAATTGCCCTTCTTTCAGGATCGTTGGCGACACCTGGGTCACTGTCAATTTCCGCTTGGCTCCTATATATGCCGTCATTACGAAACCCGAAGAAAAACCCTACCGGCTGACCAATCTCAAACCTATTGGGAGTATTCCCTTCTTCATCAATGGATGGCCCTACCAAGGGATTGGGTAAGTCCGTGAGCTCGTTACTCAAAGTGGCAAACGTAACTCCTACATTGAAATCAAAATCCCCTCCTGAATCATGATTGTAATTCGCTTGAAATTCAAATCCTTTGTTTTGGATGGAGGCGGCATTTTGTGTAACGGCAGTTGCAGAACCTGTTGTAGAAGGTACTTCAACAGGTGCGAGCACATCATTGTTATTTCTAACATAGTAATCCGCTGCGAAGGTGATTCTATTATTTAGAAGGGCACCATCTATACCCACACTAGTAGATTCTGCGGTTTCAAAAGAAATGTTTTCATCCACCAAAGAGGTAATCGCAAAACCACCTGCCGTGGTATTATTGAAGCTTGCATTGGATGATGGATTTAAAACAGATTGGAACAAGAAGTCCCCAATATTTTGGGAAGCGAGCTCTCCATAACCAGCACGTAGCTTCAAAGTATTGAACAACGAGTCTTCTGGCCACCAATCTTCATTACTAAGGATCCAACCTGCCGAAAAGGAAGGCAGTACAATATTATTAAAGTCGCCCTCGGGAGAAAATCTTGAAGAGGCATCCCTACGTACAATAGCTGTAAAAAGATACTTATCGTCGAATTTGTAATTCAACCTACCGAAAACGGAAAACACTCTGGATAAGAATCTTCCTCCTCCTGAGTTCACGATTTGGTCAGCAAAAGATGCGATATTGGTGATATTATTGGAAGGCAATCCTTCGGCATAAATCGCCAAGGAGTTGTTATCAGTTTGCTGACGGGCACCACCCAGTAACACATCGATATCATGATTACCAAAACTCTTTTTATAGTTGATGGTAGGTTCTATGTTCGTTGATATAATCTCACCCCTAACCTCTGTGAGGTCATTTAACTCATTTAAATTGTCTTGTTGGTCCGTTGGACTCAAATCAAAAGTAGGTTGGAAAAAGTTCCTGTAGATGTTTCTATAATCTACCCCTACATTTAATCCTACAGTCAGCCCTTCTATTATTTCGTATCTCGCATTAAAATTCCCTAAAAAATTACGCTGTGTTTCATCATCATCTAAAAGCTGGGCCAAGGCAAAATTGTTGGTTCCCCCCGAACCATTGAATAAATTGGAATCGATGGCTTCGAAGCCACCCAATCTTTCTGGGGCAGAGGCCCTGACCACTGGGGCCGTAAAGGTGTTGTTTCCGAAAAATGGATTGGTATCCAAATCCCTTTGGTTATACGATATGGATTCCTCAAATGTAAACTTGCCAGTTTTAAAACGGCTGTTTAATCGAACATTGAATCGTTCAAATCCGGTACTTGTTACTATCCCTTCTTCATTGTAATAATTAGTGGAGAAAAAATACGACGAATTTTCACCACCTCCCGAAATATTAAAGCCGTAGTCTTGAATCGTTCCTGAATTCAATGACAAATCCTGGAAATCGGTATCAACTCCTGGATCTACGATATTGGCTGGTTGCCCTTCATTGATACTTCTTTGGTTCAAAAAAGCCACAAATTCCGGTCCATTTAAAAAATCCAAGGTGTTTCCTACGGTATTCGCCCCACCCCTAATGTCAACAGAAACTTTGGGAGCAGAGTTCATAGAACCCCTATTGGTGGAAATAATGATTACCCCATTCGCAGCACGTGTACCATATATGGCAGCGGAAGTAGCATCTTTCAATACTTGAATATCAATGATGTCCTTGGAATTAAGAAAGGTAATATCATCCACAATGGCACCGTCTACTACATAGAGTGGAAAGGTATTGGTTAACGAACTGATACCCCTAACAATTACATTGGTAGGTGCTCCTGGTTGCCCCCCTCCGCTTTCTACTTGTACCCCTGCCAATCTTCCCTGAAGTGCATTGGTTGGGTCTGCACTGACAACTTGTTGAATTTCCCGTTGCTTGATTTGGGCAATAGCTCCGGTCACATCCACTTTCGCCTGCGAACCAAAACCAACAATAACGACCTCATCCAACGCTTGGGCATCTACCGCCATTATGACATTTAAAGTGGTTTGTCCAGCTACGGGCACCTCTTGATTTTGATACCCGATATAACTGAATTCCAACACAGCATCCGAAGCCACCGTTATGGTGTAATTTCCGTCAAAATCTGTAGTAGTACCGTTAGTAGTACCCTTTTCCACGATATTGACACCTGGTAAGGGACCGGTATCATCGGAAACCGTCCCCGAAATAGTAGTCTCTTGTGCCAGAAGCACGCCTGAAAAAATAAAGGCACACAAGAAGGCTAACTTTTTTAAAGAGTAGTTGTTCATAAG
>JBCBZA010000004.1:0-47147 GCA_039815575.1 Bacteroidota bacterium
AGATCCCGGTAAGACAGAAGACTAGGAAAGGAAAGATTCCCGGATCCACACAAGCAACCAAGCCCAGAAAGCACCTGTAATGATCAATCCTTCAAAAACTTCCTGGGAACTTTGGGATTCGGTGTCCATGGTATCATCAGTAGTATCGTCATCTGTGGTATCATCATCGACCGGGTCATTGGTATCACCACTAGAATCGTCTTGCGCAACATCGTCATTCATGGGTGTTTCCATACCCGTATCATCTGAAGAACAACTCACTATGAAAAGTAAAAACAGGAAAAACGAAATTTTTCTCATGACTTTGATAGGTTTTGATTTTGGCTTCAAACCTATGGCCCGTCCATGACAATACCTTACGGAAATCCGTAGGTTTTAACAAGATTTTCCCCAGTTTGGATAAGGGGTTCAAAAAAATCGATAAACGGTCAATTTAAGCTAGATCAATCCCAAATCCTTTGCCGTGGCCACTAGTTGAATGGCATTTTTGGCCTCAAATTCCTCTTTGAGTCGATTGATACGCTTTTCTATGGAACTTAGACTGCTAGGGGACATTCCTTTTAATTTAAAGTCTTTGGATATTTCGTTTTGTGAAAAACCTTTAGCGAGGTTGGACAGTAAGGAAATGTCAAAGTCTTCCAATTCAAACAGCTCCTTTTTTTCGCTACTGTTTTCCAGTTCAGGGGATAAGAAAACCTCGCCATTGGTGAGCGTCAAAATAGCTTGTTCCAAATTTTTAAGTCCGTTTCGCCCTTTGAGGACATAGGCTCCTACTTTTTGAATTTCCAGTAATTCCTTGATGACGACCCTGCGGTCTTCAATGGAATAGACGACAATGGGAATGGAGATGCCCTGTTGACGCAATTTTTCCACCAACTCTTTCCCGCCTTTGATCTTTGCTTCCCTATGGTCTTTTTCAAAGGAAAGGTCGGTAATGAGCAAATCAAAGGGGATGCTATCCTGAATTGCCCTTTTAATTTTTAGGTAGGCATCATCACAGTATTGGGAAGTTACAATTTCGTTGGCCCCGATTCTATTTTGAATAACGGCGGAAATACCCAATCCAATACTGTCAAAGTCTTCAACGATTATTATTTTCTTGAACATCTTAACATCTGATTAAAGGGGAATGGTAAGGGTGGCCTTGGCTCCCTTGCCCGCTACTCCACCAAAGGTAAATTGTCCACCAACACTTTGGATACGGTTTTCCGTATTTTGAAGGCCTACACCGTGTTGCTGTCCCGGTTGGACCCCGATACCGTTATCTGAATACTCTACCTGGAGCCTTTTGCGCTTGATGCCAAAATTAAGGGCAACAAGCCCCGCCCCGCTATGTTTTTTCATGTTCACCAGGAGTTCCTTCAAGGTTCGGTGTAGGGCCACACACTTATGTTCGCTCAGTTTTTCCCAGGGGATACGCTCCAGCCCTTTAATAAGCACCTTGGTGCCACTGCCACTGAATCCCTGTACCATGTCCTTGAGTTCAATAGCAAATGCCGCTCCGGTAGCCAGTTCCCGGGTATCATGCGAAATATCACGGGTACGTTGGTAGATATCTTCCAATTGGTCAAGGATGTCGTCATTTGGGGTTCCCTTTTGGTGCTGTACCGCTGTCATGACCCCATATACATCGTTGGCCAGCCCATCGTGAATTTTTTTACTGATTTCTTTTTCGGTATTGTAGATTTCTTGGAGTGTTTTTTTCTTGTGGCGCTGCCGCAGTAAAAAGTAGTAGGAGGTCCCCCCCATCAATACCAGGGCCAATAGGGAGAGGAGTAGGATGCGTTGCGCCCCTTCTTTGGCCAGCTGGGCCTCTTTTTGGGCAGTTTCTGCCTCTAGGGCCAATAATCGTGCTTTTTCCTGTTCGTCATCATACTTCATTTTAGCAAATTGGGTCTTGACCTTAAGTTCTTGTTGGTACAAACTGTCCTTTAAAAAGATATACCGGTCTTTATGGGCCACGTTTTGTGGTTGAAGCTCCATATAGATTTCTAGTGCATCGATTTCGCCTTGTGGCATATTTACTTTCCTGGCTATTTGCACCAAGGTGTCTAAATACTTTTTCGCCAATAAAGGTTTTCGACGAGCGTAATACTCGCCTAAAGTTGTGTAGCTTGAAACTAAACCTCTTAAATCTTTATTTGCTTTTCGTAGTTGGATGGCATTGATAAAGTCCTCCTCCACATTTTTGCTTCCATTTTTCCATTTATTGACCGCCAAGTTGTGCAGTACACGTGCATAGCGATTTGAATTTTTATTTAAAACAGAATCTTCAATTATCGAATTTAATATTTCAATGGCTCTGTTGTAGTTGGCTTTGTCCCTATATGCCAATGCAAGGTTATTTCTAAATGCTGCTCTTGAAATCTTATTTTCAGAAGTATTCACAGCTTTTTCGTGATATTCTATAGCATCGTCATAGTTTAGAAGGTGTCTGTTTAAAGAGCCCAATAAGTCGTATGATTTTGCCAGATATCTACTATTCGTTTCATATGGCAAGTAAACCAGGGCGTCAACGACAGTTTCTTTAGCACCAAATAAATCATTATTCTCTTGTTGAATTTCAGCAATATTTAATAGCCTACGAGCTACTTTCAAGCTATCATAAAGTTCAAGGGAATATTTTTCAGAAAGTTTGTAGTAATAGTAAGCACTATCCAACTGACCAAATTTTTCAAAATCTGAACCTATATTGTTTGTGGCAATGGAGAGATATTTAGGATTGTTGAGTTTTTTCGCTTTCCTGTAAAGCAGTTTATCATAATAAAAGACACTGTCAGAAATTTTCTCATCGTAGAAAAGATTACTTTTTTCGATAACAAGCCATAGTATTAGGGTGTCTTTTGAATTATTTGGAATCCTATTATAGATACTATCCAAAAACCGAGATTTTTCACTGAAACTTGTTTTGGTATTATTTAAATTCCTCCACAATTCCTTATAATTTGGATTTTGAATACTAAACTCTTTTGGTTGATTCTGACAACTAAAAAGAAGAAATGAGAGGATCAGTACTGTAGCTAATTTTTTCAATTTCGTATTGTTGACTTGAAATATATAAAAAAACCGCCTGATTTTTCAGGCGGCTTGCTTGATGAAAATTGAACTAGGAATTACCATCACGGTCATCCCTGTCATGTTCATTTTCCCCATCCGGAGAATCAATATAGAGTTCCTCAGTTTCTGCGTGGTCCGTGTTTGTGCAAGAAACTGCACCTAAGGTTAATACTCCGAATACGAAAAATTTTAATAAAGTCGATTTCATGTTTTGTTGATTTTGATATGGTTATGAAATCGGCAGTTCTACCCAGACCGTCACTGCCGCAGACGGTCTGTGAATTGTTTACAAAAGCGCTTTGTTTTATTTGTTACCGTGAAAGTAGGGGAGTGGTATGGACCCATCCCATTTTGCTGTACAAAAGGGGTATTTTAGTAAATGAAACCATAGTTAAACTAGGGTTTTTCTTTAAAAAGAGATTGCTTTTACCCAGTAGCAGTATTAGAAAAGATTAATACCCAAGATATTACTGGAAATAATACCAAAACTTTAGGTAAGGGAATGATTCTTTACCGCACTCAATTCAGTTGTGCGCCGTTTAAAAGGTCGCGTCCTAATCTTAGAAAATGTCTTTTCGTTTAAATCGCTTTTATTTGGATGTGAAGAAAGAATAATATAAAAGAAAAAAGACAGGGATGTTATTCCCTGTCTTTATAGATTCAGTCCTTTCCATCGGAAGGATTACTATCATCCCCATCGGGACCATATAGCTCAACCTCAGCGTCAGTTGATTCAGCCTGTGTACAAGAAACTGCGCCTAAGGTCAACAAGGTGACAAAGAGAATTTTGGCAATTGTCTTCATAAAATAAAATTTATAGTTAATACCTTAAAAGTAGGGAAAAAGAAAATGATTGGCTAGGTCTAATAAGTTGTAAATCAAATTGTTGATAACTTTAAGGGCGGTATTCAAAATTAACAAAGGAAAGCATGGTATCGTTAGGGTTTTTCTCTAAAAAGAGATTGCTTTTCCCATGGAAAATGATGGTTTTTGCTAAGGTGTCTACTTTGTGTAAAGCCAAATAGACCTGGTTCCCTTCCTTAATGAAGCTTTGGATGGTCACGATGCCCTTATTCTGGAACATGATCCGTGGTGCATGGACCGTATTTTGAAGTTGATGCCTAAGGGCTCCGGAAAGGTCTTTTTGCGATAGGACCACCTTGTCCATAAACAGAAGGAAAAAGTCAAGCACAGCTGCCCCATTGGAAAGATTGGGCGGATGGTTCTCAAAAAAGGTATCCCAATCGGTTGCCGTATTCAAAATAGTTGGTGACATGGCGTTCACGCAGAGCAATTGTACCTTTTTGCTGGTGCTTGCCTCTTTAATGGTAAAATCAAAAAGCCAAGCCTCATCATAAAAGGCCACGTTCCTTTTTTGGGCTTTTTCAATGGTAAAAGCGGCTGTGGTTTGGTGTCTCAATTTGGCTTTTAGGATTAAAGCGTAAGCCTTGAGTTCTTTTTGGGGGATAGTCTGCCATTTTTGGATACTATCATTGTTTGAAGGTGCTGAAAAGCAAGAAAGGCATACAAAAGCAAGCAGATGGTAACATACATTTTTCATTAGATTGGTGTTTTAGTTTTATAGGATCAAATGTATCCGCAACCCCTACTTGGGTTCGGATTCCCTAAACGAAACCTCCTTTTTGCTATATAATACCAGTTTACCCCTAAAACACACCATTCAAACTTGTCCATTTTTCGCTCCATTTCCTTGTTCCTCATTTCTATAACTAAGGCTATGCAAATCAGTAACGGTGGCATGGAACAAAAAAGCGATGTCGTTTTCGGTGGCGCCTTTTAGGGGTAAATAGGTATAAAAGAAAAACCCAGGCTTAGCCTGGGTTAGTTTAAAATGGTTGGTAGTAAACTTCCTTTTGATGGAAGGTAGGGATATGGTGTTTTAAAGGTCGAAATCTATGTATTCTTCCAACCATTCCAATGAAGCTTCTGAACCCATGTCTCCTATTGCGGTCTCAAAAGCTAGCTGGGATTCCTGGCCATTTATGTATTCAACCTCTGTCGCCCTCATTTCACTATCTATGGTATTTTTATCCAATACCGTCCCTTTTTCTTGGTTGTTTGTCCTTATGGTTTTCATGTTCTTGTGTTTTTTGGTTTGTACGTTTATTGTTCGGCGGCATAGGTAACAGCGGCCAAGAGCCCCATTTGGATCAAATACTCGTTCATGGCGCTATTTCCCCTTAGATAGAACCACCTGGCCTCATTGTCTTCGATGATCAATTTACCAACGGCCTCGTACTTGGTACCCGTCCAAAACCCGTTGAAACTTATGTAGTGGGTAATTTCGGTACGGTCTCCCCACCAGCTGTAATCACAGTCGATGACCTCGGTATATACATTGGTATCACCACTGCTTAATAGCAGTTCCAAAATTCCATCTTGATGGTTGTCCACTACACGTTCCGCATTGGAACATTGTGCACTTGCCGCCATCGTATAGAGAAATACGAACATGGCAATTGTAAATTTTACTAGATAATTTAAATGGGATTGTTTTGCGCTAGGGTAGGCTTCTTGATACCCTTGATCTGCACTAAATGCAGTGCTTTTTTTGCTGGATGGTATTGTTCCTGACTTCATTTTTTTGAGTTTTTGTTGATTCGTATGGGACAAATCTATGGGCGGGTTACGGCTCCCGGGCATTCTACTGTATGAAGTCGGCTTTTTACTGTACCAAATAAAAAAAGGAGCCTTTTGGCTCCTTTTCCCCTATAAAACAATGTAACCTAGTGACAATTTTGCTTGAAGAGTTGACACATTTGATTGTCTTGCGTTTTTACGGCAACTTCTTTGGACGTCTTAAGAATGACCGCTTTTTTCCTTTTTTCAATACGCGTTTGTACTTTTTCTGCTTTTACGCCTTCTTTGAGTTTGGTTTCGTCCCCTTGGATCTCTTCGGAGGCAACGATTTCTTGTTTTAGGACCTGCGCAGATTCAAAACAGTCCGAAGCCTCGTCCATATAATACTCCAAAAGGTAATAGCCATAGTACCAATGGCGATAGCGAATGGCGCTTTTGGCATCACTTAGTAATTCGTCACATCGAGCTCTGTTGTGTGCTTCATAGGCCTCCTCCAATAATTTTTGAAGGTTATCATCACACTCCCCTGAAATACCAACAGGAGCAAAACTGATAAGGTTCATGGCCTCTTCAAACTTCTTGCCGGCAATCAATGCCTTGGCATCGCGGTACAAGCGGGTACAATTATTTTGGAAATCGGCCAGGATCTTGGTTCTTACATCAGCCATAAAGGCTTCTAAATCATCGCTCTTGGACTTTGCGCGCCCAATGGCCTTATTAATGGCCTTGGTACGGGAAAAGTCCTCCCCTTCAAGTTCCAGATTAAAGGTGCCGTACACTTTTTGTGTCCGGGCTTCCATAACTACCAAAGTCAGTTCCGCTTCTACGGTATGGACATTGCGCAATTGGGTCTCTACCTCTCGGTGATCAAAAATCTCAAACTTGGGATAGACCAAGTATTGACTTAGATAATCCAAACCAGACATGCCATAATTGGAAACCATACGCGTCACCTTGGTTTGGATTTTCTTTCGTTGGGCCGTACTTAGACCTTCTGTATAGATATCCGGCACAATGACACTTAAGGCTATGCCCTTTTCCAAGTCTTCGTCCTGTGCCCTGATTGTTGCAAGCGTAAGTACGCAGATAGCTAGTGTTATTAGGTTTTTCATGGTTGTTATTCTATGGTTACGTAAAGGGCGCCCCTGTCCCTTTTAAAACTGACTTCCATTTCCAGATCATCGAAAAATCGGTCCAATTGACGCTCAATTTTGCTGTCGCGCATCGTGCAAGGGTAGCGATATTCTTCTACCATCATTTGATAGTCCGTTTGATTGGCAATTTTATACCCTCCCTTAAAAGCGTTTTCTTCCAACCAATCTTCCAGAACGTACTTTAACCTCTCGTCATCGGCATATTCCACTCTGGAATCCATGGTGTACTCGGAGTCGCTGCCTATCTTAAACTGAAGGTCGGCCACAGCCCCTTTGATGCATAATTTTTTTTGGAAACGAATGAGTTCTTTCATAAACTCATCGGCACAGGAAAAGCGGGTGCCTGCAGCATCCCTAAACTTGGTCTTTTTTAGGGCCGCCTGTGCGAGGGCTCCCCTGTCCTCAACATACATCATATTGGATTCACAGATTTCACTGGCTACCGAAAGTGCGGTGGAGTAGTGATTGGCCTCAACGATAAGTCTTACTTTGTTTCCTGCTGCCGAAGGGACATACTGGAAGTCCACTTCCACCAGAACATCAGCAGCGGCACTATTAAATAAAAGTTCCACCATGCCACATTGGTCACAGGGGTTCACTTCCATTTCGCGCATCAGTTTTTTGAATGCCGATTCAAAGTCCTTGGTGTCAAAGCCATAATTGGTAAATGCATCGTTCACTGCGGCCATACCAACCCGTACATCTGGGGAAAGGTCAACCATTTTTCTAATATCCTGACCTTCATTTACCCTAGGGATAATCATTACACTGGGCAGAATAACATCATCATGATTTACCTTCTGGGCTTTGCCGAATGATGTCATAAAGACTATCAGTAGAATCGGAATAATTTTTATTTTTTTCATGACAGTGAATTATTAGAATGAGAGACCTCCTTTTGGCATGGACTGACAAACAAGTGTGACATTCTCGTCATTGTATTTTTTCAATAGAACATCGGAACCCTTTCCAACAATAGCGGTAGAAAAATCACCCTCGACAATTTTTATAGGAAATTTTGATATCAGTCGTTTTCTAATTTTCACTCCTTTTTGGGTGTCTATCTCTGTTACCTCGTAGATACCAAAACGGTCTCCCTTACTCACCCCTTCGTTTTCTCCCGCAACGATTAAAATTTCCGCACTCTTCTTTACAGGTTCAATTTGCTGTATTAGCGCATAAAAAGGGACGTTGTTAATTATGAAGTTTTCCACTTTTTTTGTGAAGGAACGCACTGCGTTATTAAGTGCTTGGGTACGCGTAGATCCGGATAGCCCGGTGGAAATAATTCCTGGGTCAAATGTTTTCGTTGCCAACATTTCACCAGTTTCTATATCGTTAATGGTGATACTAAAGCTGAGATCACATTTGATACTTCCATTTTTTGTTGTCGCATAACTTAATGAGGTCAACTTCCCACCAATAATACTTCTTGCCCCATCTTTTACGCCTTGCTCGGCTACATACCCATTAATGTAACCGATATTCTTTTGTATTTCCTCTTCTTTAAATTTGTTTACCTCTGCATATCTTGTTCTATCAATAGGCCTAAACCGTTTGGATTCAAAAAAGATTTCCTTGACTTTTTCAGTTAATAACTCGGCCTCCGAGTGGTCCTCAAAACTGCTAGCTTCAAAAGTCAGCAACCCGATGGTTGTCTTTTGTGCTAAAACTGGCTGCATCATTACTGCCAGCATCAGCCCGAGTATGGTTCTCATTTTCATAGTGTTCCGTGTTTAAGTTGATTTGTATTTGTTTTACTTCGGTTTACTCTTCCAATTTGCTAAAAACATCAGCATAGTCGTACATAAAGTCGATGATTTGTTCTCCTTTGTTGCCAATGAATCCCCATTTATTATTTCTTTCCACCGGGGCCAGGCCATTCATAAAATTTCCTGCCCGGTCAAAAGAACTGGGTATGATCATTTTACCCTCCTTATTGATATACCCCCATTTACCATTTAACTTAGCCGGGGCCAGCCCCTGGGTAAAATTCCCAAGCATTTGATAGTCGCCATCCAGGGCCCTATCCCCTTTTTTGTCTATAAAGAAGAAAGTACCCCCTTTTGAAGCCGTAGCCAACCCATTTGAAAATGGGCTTACAGATTCAAAATTAAAAGCGATGGCCATACTGCCAAGACTATTCACATAACCCCAGGTATTTCCTTTTTTGACAGCTCCCAGCCCTTCTGAAAACTCTAAAGCTGCATCAAACTGGGGTTCAATAAATATGTTTCCCTTGCTATCAATATACCCCCATTTTCCATCCTCTTGAACGACGGCATAACCATTTGAAAATGAACCGGCCAGTTCAAATTTTGGAGCTATCGTATAGGTTCCCTTGCGGTCAATATACCCCCAAGCTTTTCCTTCGCGGATGGCGGCCACACTTTCCGAAAATGGAGCTGCGAAATCAAAGCTCTTTTCAAAAGCTTGATTGCCTTGAGGGTCAATATAAATCCATTTCCCATTTTTCTGTACAGGGGACATTCCTTCAGAAAAACCGAAACCTCCGGAGAAGTTAAATGGAATGATTTCATTGCCCTCCATATCGATAAATGCCGTTTTGCCATTGAGCTCAACCCGGGCTAGTGATTTGGGGGAAGATAATCGCCCCATAAAATAATAAGCCCCTAGTCCGGCAAGGATGAGGAGAACGATTCCGGCAATTAAAATGCCTTTTTTTGCGAAGGACTTTGGAGTTGCCATGGTTTTGGCCTGGGTTTCTTCCTTGGGTTGGATTACTGTACCGTCTTCACGTTCATCGGAAGTTGCTGTGGCCAGTACTACGGTACCTGCATCCTCCTCTTCCTCCGTACCAACGGAAAAAGGGCTTGGGTCTTTGAGTTCATCAGGAATCTCATTGAGCAGGGCATCCCCACTTTTTACGCGCTCCCTGTTATCCCTTTTAAGGCATTGTTTGGCAATGTTGGCCCAGATTTCGGATAATCCATTCAGTGGGGTTTCCACATCCTTATGCAATATTTGCTGCATGATCTCACTTTGCCATTCCACGCTGGCCGAACTATGCCCGGTAACATCAAACAATGACTTTCCAGTAAATACCTCATAGACGATGACCCCAAAACTCCATAGGTCCGTATTGAACTTTAAAGACTGTCCTTTTAGCTGCTCAGGGGAGCTGTACTGTACCGTTCCGCCAGCAAAACTATTGGCAAACTCAGTGCTTTCACCAGAGATTTCGGCCAGCTTGCTAAGCCCAAAATCCGTTATTTTGGGAACAATACCTTCACCTGGCCTATCGACTACCAAAATATTCCCAGGCTTAATATCCCGGTGTACTACTTTTTTCTTGTGCAGATAAGCGAGACCTTCCAAAATCTGAATCAGGATCTTTCCCTTTTTTTCCTCATCCAATTCATGCTTTTTGATAAAACTGGATAGGTTGCCCAAGGGATAATACTGCATTATGGCATAGTCAAAAACTCCGGGGCCATCCTCAAACCGGTGTACACTTTCGTAGTTGGCAATGTTGGGGTGTTTGGCTAAGGATTTGATGGCATCAAACTCCACCTGTAGGGAAACTTCCTTGCCTTGCAATTGTTTTACTTCGGATACCTTAATGGCTACATGCCGGTCCAATACCCGGTCATACGCTTTGTAAACCGTGCCAAAACTTCCTCCACCTATTTTATGCTCCCGATTGTTGTAATGATATCTTTTCTGGAATTCTTGTCTGGTCATATGGGTTGGTTGGTCGCTTTATAGTTTTATTTCTTTTTTGGCACGATGTTGTCCTTACCCAATTTTAAGGAAAAGACATTGGGTTCCTTCACTTTTTCTTTGGCATAGGATACCTTCAATGTCGTATCCTGATCCATTTCTATGGTATTGGTGTAGAAACCGAACAACATGGCTTTTTTCCCTTTACGCTTTACTATTGATTTGGTATAGACCACCAAATCATGTTTTCCTTCTTCAATCTGGATTTTATTATGGTACTTGGTCCCTTGTTTGTTCATACCAAATCGTTTGCCATCATGTTCGTCCACAACCACGTACATCTCTTGATACTCTTGAATAGAACCTAAAACCTGCACAAGATCCAAAGTATACATTTTTTTCTCTGGAGCAACGGGTTCCTCGTCCTGCTCGGCTACCTCCGGATTTGGCTTTACTTCAGGTTCGGGACTTGGGGGCGTGTCCAATTTTGTGACATCCACCCAAGAAAATGCGCGAAGGTCCTGAGTACCATATTTAATCCATCCATAACCATCTTCTCCCCAATAGGTACCCCAAGAGTTTTTTATCAGCCAGGCTCCTTTATCATCATCCCAACCCACCACATTGATGGCATGGGAAATCTTGCCTGTATTGGGATCGTCCATTAAGGGTTTTTCCTTGGGATTATAATTGAGAACCGTATTGGAAACATGTATTGCGGCAGATAAGGCGCCATGCTTTACAATCGCATTTTTTATATCATTCATGGATGGTTGATAACCGAGGGATTTCCAACTGGCTACCCTTAGTTCCCCTGGATTTTGAACAGAACAGGAATTCTGGGCATTTTGATAGGGGAGTTCGTTTTCTAAATTAACGGACTTGTCCGTTTCCAAAAGCCATTGAAAGGCAATGGAATAATTGCCGCCCTTGCAACCACCAACCCCTTGCATGGGATAGTCCACACAATTCACTAACTGCTGTTCCGATAGATCTGGGCTATTTCCATTGATGATCAAATTACTGGATTCTATGGAAGCAATAGCAGAGAAAGCCCAACAGGATCCACAGCTCTGCTGGTTTCTTACGGGAGACATGGCATTGACTTCCCGTAGATCGAATTTTCTAGCGGTTGGAGCCCCTACGTCACGTAAGGTCATATTGTAGAGCTCTTCACCTCCACCAATATAGTCTTGATAGGCCTGCTCAAGCTCTGCAATTTTTTCTGGTGTCAGCGGCTCCAAGCCCATTCCTTTATCCTGTCCCCAACTGAAGCTAACAACAAGCAATACTACTAGAAGGGAAAGTCTTTTTATGGTTGTATTTTGAATTGAAATCATTTTATTGGGCTTTTTTTATTCGAACTTTAATTTTTTTGATGTTTTCATCAAGAATTAAATCAGGTTGAAAACTCCTCACTTTTAGGAATTCCAAAGTATAGGTCCCTTTTTTGATTCCTTTCAGTTTGTAATGCTTGGTGTATGTAGAAAAGCCGGTTGAATTCTCTGTGTTTGTTTCGAAGGAATCAACAACGATTACTTCTTTCAAATCGTTGTAGGTCCATTGAAATCCACCTTGACCGTGATCTTCCAAGGGTATTTCAAACACCTCATCTACGACCACTTTTTTATCCACGGCACAGGACGTTGAACATAAAATCAATACAAGACAGCAGCTAGGAAGTACTCTTTTTATCATTTTACCTTGTTTAAATGTCAAAATCCTCACCAAAATTATCCTCCTCGTCAAAGGCTTCCCCATCATTTAGCCCTTCAATAATTTCGTCCTCAGTACCTAGTTCGTCCAGCTCTACGAATTCATCATCAATTTCAACATCTTCAATATCTTCGGCATCTGGTTCCACCTCTTCAGGTTCTTCATCCGGTAGGGCGTCCTCTGGTTCCAAATCCGGTTCTACGTCTTCCGGCTGTTCTTCTGGTGAGACCTCTTCTGGTTTGGGTTCAGGTTCCAATTCGTCCGGTTCTTCTTCAGGCTCAGGTTCCACCTCGGGTTCCGTTTTATTTTCTGGTTCTATTTCGGCTTCTTCTTCAGCATCCCCATTCACATCATCGGGTTGTACCTCCGGTTCTACTTCGGGTTCGATATCGGTATCCATATCCGTGGGTTCTTCCTCAGCGTTTTCGAAATCTGATTGCTCTTTGAAAGCCTCGAAAAACTCTTTTTTCTGATCGTCGCTGAAGGAATCCCATTCTTCTTTGGTATACGTACTGTAGGGCTGGCCCTTCCACATAAAAAAGCCTCCGCCACCCAATTGCTCCCGAGCCGTATCAAAGGCATCTCCAAAACTCATTTCGTCAGTAACGGCGTCAGCGAATTGAACATTTGAGGATACTTTTAAGTTTACCAAACCATCATCCGTGGTGTTATCGATTTCTACATCGTCAAGTTCCACTTCCTCAACTTCAATTTCTTGTGAAGGCTCTTCTTCAGAGGAAAAAGTATCTTCGGGACCCTCATTGGTATCGGTGGCAATACCTAAATTGACCCTTGAACCGGAACGGCCATAGACAGCACCTCCTAAAATACCGGCCAATGCTACCAAGGGAAGCTTTCCGGCCCTTAAAAGTTTTGCCTGTACTTTCGTCAACCCTTTGAGTTTTACCTCGGTCTTTTTTTCTGGATTGACCTTTAGAATTGTTTCCTTTTCGCTCATTGTCTTTGTTTTCGTTGTTCAAATTTGGGGCCAGCTATGCTATTGACCTACTTTCTGTACATGAAACCCTGTTTTTGTTTGATAAAACCATTTTTAGGTCATATCACTTTTGGTCCAATTACAACCAAAGGTTCCTTGAACCTGCTTTTGAACGTTGTTGGGGGGAACTCTTAAACTATGTTTTAAGAAGTATTGTATGTTGAACCAATTTGAAATCCTTTATCGAATCAATTCAACTTTGTAACGTTCGCCAAGTTGACGAAATAGGTCGGTATTACCGTAGAATCACGCTACAATAAACAACAAATCCGTTATTTTTCCCAACAACTTTTTCCCCTTTTAAAAAATGCCGATGAAATACAATTTTTATCGACAAAGCACTTGAGTGCCAACCGCTGGAGTCAATTCTCCATCAATGTAATTACCGTATGTAGGCCTATCTTTATTTTATCACCTGGCTCAATAAAAACCTGGTCCCTGGGATCCAATTCCTGTTCGATACCACTGGCCAACAATATGGTTTTGTTCCTACTTTTTAGGTCTTGAATGATGACCTGACCATTCCCTTTTTTTGATTTCACCGTTAATGATAAATGAACTCTTGACACCGCTCCATCAAATTCTGTGGGAATTATAATGGGGATGGCTTTTGCATTATGCTCTTTTGCTGTTTTGGCACTGCGTCCAACGATGTAGGAATTTCCATTGGTAATTTCCTTGATGGTCAAGGTTTCGCCAGTAGCTTCCTTGGCAATGGACAGTCTAAAGGAATTGCTGGGTAGGGTAGGGTTTTCGCCACCTAAAAGGACCGTACCCGGTTTAGGGGCATTCGCAGCAACGGTATCCTTTTTTTTATACTTGGCCAAAACCAAGTTTACCTGCTTTCCACATGTTTTACAGGTAATACGCTTGTTCAGTCCCAAAAGAAGCCATTCTTCAGGAATCTTCACCCTTGTGCCGCATGCCTTACACGTATAGTTCATTTACATTTTATAATTCTAAATCGTCCTCAATGTCGTTATCAAAGTCATCATCATCCATAGTGTTTGAATCGTCCTCATGATCGATCTCTTCTTCTTCATTGTGGTCCGGATTCTGGTCCGTTGCAGGATTGGTCACTACGGCTAGATCACCATCCAGTTCAATATCCTCCAGTTCGTCATCTAAATGAGTGAAGTCAAGTTCTATGACATTTTCTTCGTTCACGGGTAATTCAATTATCTGTGACGGTTCGTCCACTTCCATTTCAATAATAATCTCTTTCATGGTTTCTAAGTTTTATGGGGCAACCCAATCGCATTTGCACTTGGGGCATTTTTCCTGGTTTTTCCAGTAATTCCAGCTTCTCTTGCTTAAGTCCATTTTACATTTGGGGCATAGGAAACTCAAATAATAATTGTCTTGAAGTTCTTCAAGGCGTTCGTTCTGTTTCTTTTCCGTGGCAGACAGAGTTGCTAGGACGGTACCCATCAAACCTGCAGAAATGGTCAGGATGGTCTTGACTTCGCGATCCACCTCCAGCACATTATTGATGAGAACAATTACAAAGGCAGTAATGAGTATTCGTATGCCCAGCGATTGTAGTTTAAAGTATTTTCTAATACTGTCCTTTTTGGTCTTGAAATTCTTTTCGACCATTTTGAGCTCACTGAATTCCGTACTAAAGTCTTGTCGGTTTTTGATAACATATTTGTTGACCCGAGCTATAAGGTCCTTTCCCAAGACTTTGGTCTCACCAAACTCTATCTTGTCCTTTGCTTGTAAAATTTTGGTTACAATGCGCCTACCATTTACTTTGGTCCCGTTGGAAGAATCCAAATCTTTGAGTACAAAAGATTTGAAATCATTGGATATGGCTACCTCTGCGTGCACACCACTTACCGTTTTATGATTTAGGGCGTAGTGGTTCTTTTCGTTCCTTCCTATAGTAAATGGTTCCATAATCAATACCAGTAAACAAATTTTCGCAATTCCTTTATATATTTTTCTCCCAACCTTTGTTTCATTGGTGGTGCTTTTTGGTGGGTCACAAACCTCACGTCATTGCCGGTAATCTGTAATACCCGATTTCTATTGACCAACAACGATTTGCCTACCCTTTTTATAGAACTAACATTAGAAAGACGCTCTTCTAGGTTGCCTAATGGGCGACACTCCCTTCTCATTGTTCCATCTGCCATGTAAATTTCTGTCCAGTTACCACTGCCCATACAGAAGCAAATATCTTTTGTGTCCACAAGGTCAAAGTGTCCTTTGGATTTAATCTTTAATTTCTTCAAAATAGCTCCTTGGTACGGTGGGAACTTCATTAAGCGGTTGATGAGGTTGGCCATTCCATTGCCAGATTCTGCATTAATGGTGGGATAAAAAGCAACGACATCCTGTTCCCATCCAATATAGGCCAGTTCTAAATTTGCGGTCACCAAAATAATATTGGCGAATTCATGAGTGCTCGAAATTAAACTGATGTAGCTTCTTAATTGTTCCCTACTTTCTTCGGAATCATTTGGGATATAAAAGAAATTCAAATGTTCTATATGATCAAGATGCTGGTTCTTTAGCTTGAACCATTGGTTCTCGATGAGTTCGACATAATCATCGGAGGGAAAGTTAACAAAATCAAGCTCTGCACTCATGGTTGGTATTGTGGTATTCAGAAAAATCGAAAAATATAAAAAAAAGGTTTCCACCGCTACACATATTCGTTCTCGCCACTTAATTTAAGGTTGAAATTAGTTGCCACTCACTGACATAACCTGAGAAATTAAGACAATCTTCAATTTCAAGCTCCAATAATATTGCAGAATGGTTATCCTTACTTTTTTTAATACATGTTGCCTTTATAAGGTTCAATTTCTCTTCCGCAGTCTTTTCGGTATTGGCCAAAAGATGGATCAGTTCAACATGTGAAAACGCTTCCAATACCCCATCAGAACAAATAAATGCAAGGTCTCCCGCATCGAGATCGGATAAAAAAAGAATCTCTGGTGCAGTTTTCTTTCCTTCTATATTTCCCTTAAAAGCTTTTAGAATTTGGTTGTTCATAGGGTGCCTTGCCGCCTCTTCATGCGAGATTTCACCATTTTTTACCAGACTGCCTACCAATGAATGGTCCCAGGTGTGCCAGAACATTTTGGTATCCGGTTTGACAAAGTATATTCTGGAATCGCCCGCATGTGCGGTAAACAATCCATTGGAACCTTTGAAGATAGCTGCTAGTGTTGTTGCCATCCCATCCAGGACAGGCTGTTCATTGACCAATTCGTTTAAATGGTCTTGGGCAGCATCCAGTACCTGTAGAATGGTTTCCTCACCCATTGCCAGCTCACAATAACCATTGGTCACAAAATCAACAATGCTTTTACTGGCCATCTCGCCGCGTACAGCGCCACCAACACCATCACATACCATAAAAACTTGATCGGAGTATCCTAAACTGTCTTCGTTATTATCTTTTTGTCCAATATGGGAATAACTGTATGATTTCATACTTAATATACTTAAGGCATGGCCTAAATTCATTTGGTAAATTTTATTATTAAGTGGGAATCACACTCAATTTACTGCACAAAAAACCTCATTTCCTGTATGAAAGAACTAAAAATACCAATACGCATTCATAAAAAATACGGAAAACCGTAATGGTTTGTCAAATTCTTCATGGCATGATTTTAAACATGAAATTAAAGAAGTATTTTTCGGTAAAAACAGAGTGAAAATTTCTGTATTTAGCGTAGTTTTATCCACTACAGTAATACTGTTTATAATTATCATTTTAGTAAGCATTAACTTTCTTTTTTTAGGTATTCCATAGCATCATTTATGCCCTTATATCCAACGGTCTATGCCGAGATGTTGAGCAAGAAAATGACGGATGCTGGAGTAAACGTTTGGTTGATCAATACAGGATGGAGTGGTGGTCCTTATGGCGTAGGCTCGAGAATTAAACTTAAGTACACCCGAGCCATGATTTCTGCTATTCGTAAGGGAGAATTGGATAAGGTGGATTATGAGACGCACCCAATATTTGGATTGCATATGCCCAAATATTGTCCCGGTGTTCCAACCGAAATTTTAGATCCAATGAACACTTGGTTGCAAAAAGGTGCTTATGTGAGCAAAGCCATTCAATTGGCGCACTCATTCCACATTAACTTTGATAAATTTGCAAGTGAAGCATCAGAGGAGATCCTAAATGGTGGTCCGCTGATTGATTCACATCATGAAATGAGTGATCATGTTTAATAGAAATAACGTATGTTCCAAATAGAGAATTTGGGAAAGGCCACCTTTAAATCCCCCCTACAGCTGAGTACTGTGCGGGGGGATAATATTTTCAACTTTGTTGACGACAATGACCGATTGATCTATGACCTCTCCTTAGAAACCTACAATAGTTGTGTTTCAAAAAATCAAGAACCAAATTGCCTTGAAAAAGCAGGTCCACGCCAAAAAATACATTTTAACCCAAAGCAAACCACCGCAGCCATTGTCACTTGTGGCGGACTTTGCCCTGGAATCAATAATGTGATACGTGGAGTGGTCATGGCCTTACACTACTTCTATGGGGTGAAACGTGTTTTGGGTATACCCTATGGCTATGAAGGATTGAATCCAGAAATGAGGCATGGTTTTGTAGAATTGGACCCAGACAGGGTAAAGGACATCCACCAGTTTGGTGGTACGATACTGGGTTCTTCCAGAGGAGCACAGGATGTTGGACTCATGGTCAATACCCTAGTAGAAAACAATATCGATATTTTATTTGCGATAGGAGGAGATGGTACTTTGAAAGGATGTAACTCCATAGGCCAGGAAATTCAAAATAGGGGCTTGGACATATCGGTTGTTGGAATCCCTAAAACCATTGATAACGATATTGACATTATTGATAAATCCTTTGGTTTTGAGACGTCATTTGATATTGCGAGCCCTATATTGAGGGATGCCCATAACGAGGCCAAGGGTGCCTATAATGGGGTTTCGATAGTTAAACTAATGGGCCGTGACAGTGGTTTTATTGCCGCTTCGGCCGCTCTGGCACAACCTGTTGTAAACTTCGTTTTGATACCCGAACTTGATTTCAACCTTTATGGGGAAAATGGCTTTTTAGAAGTGCTTAAAAAGCGACTGGAATCTAAAAGGCATGCCGTAATTGTTGTTGCGGAAGGAGCTGGTCAGCATTTATTTGCAAAGGAAGAAATTAAAACCGATGCTTCCGGCAATGTGCAACATGAAGATATCGGCATTTTTCTTAAGGATAGGATCAAGGACTATTTTAGCGAAGTATTCCCGATTACTGTGAAATACATTGACCCCAGCTATATTATTAGAAGCTCGGCGGCCAACTCTGGAGATAGTGTATTCTGCAGTGGCTTGGCTTATATGGCCGTCCATGGTGCGATGACCGGAAAGACGAAGTTCGTTGTGGGTAGGGTCAATAATAAAATGGTGTACCTGCCTATAACGGCGGTTACACAAAAACGAAAGACAATTGATTTAGAAAGTGAATTTTGGTTTGCCGTATTGCAAAGTACTGGCCAACCCTTTATTATGTAAAGGTTGGCCAGCGTAAATTGATAGCCTTTAGAACTGTAGGCCCAAAGCATCAAAAATTCCAAGTTGATCACCAATGATACAAAGTGGAATGGCAATTAAGATGACGATAAGGGCATAAACCATTATTTTAAGAAATAGTTCTAAAAAGCTTGTACCTACAGTAGAGTTCTGTTCCATAAGCTGTTGTATTTTCTACAATATAACAATTTCTTAAGCTGAAATGGACAAAAACACCTCTTTAATTCGACTAATGGAGGCCTTTGTCCATTGTATGACACTTTACTAAAGACGAAATTACTTGGAAATGCCTAACTTTTTAGCTAAGTCCTCCAACGAAATTCCTTTGGTTTCAGGCATCTTAAAAACAACCCACAGTAACTGTAAAACCATCATTCCCGCAAAAAAGAAAAAGATTGGATATGGGTTGTCTTTGAACATTTCAAGAAAGATGGGCGCAAGTAAAGTGATTAAAGCTGCAAATACCCAATGTGTTCCCGTACCCCATGATTGTCCTGCAGCCCGTACTTTGTTGGGGAATATTTCAGATATAAAGACCCAAATAACAGCACCCTGACCAATAGCATGGGAAGCGATAAAGACCAAGATGAAAACAAGCAGAAGTATTGAACTTGCCCCAGAATAAAAGCACCAACCTACCATGGCCAAGCTAACAATATAACCTATAGAACCAATAAGCATCAATTGTCGCCTTCCCAATCGATCGATTAAGGCAATTCCAACGAAGGTGAAAACTAGGTTGATTACACCAATTGAAATGGAACTAAACAGTGATTCACTTGTGGCAAGTCCTGCTTTTTCAAGAATTCTAGGGGCATAGTAGAGAATAAAGTTGATTCCTGAAAGTTGATTGAAAAAAGCAAGGAAAAACGCGAGTAAAATTGGCTTGTGGTATTTTCCTGAGAATAGCTTCTCCTTTTGGGACGATATGGCATCGGATAGGGCCTTTTTCAGTGATGCCAACCTTGTAACCGACTCTTCTTGGTTGGCCCCTAGTTGCACCAGCGATTCCTTGATTAAGGTTTCGTCTCCATTTTGAAGAAGTAACCACCTAGGGCTATTTGGGATTTTTATGACCAATACCGTATAGATCAAAGCAGGGATGCCTTCTACCCCTAGCATCCAACGCCAAGCAATTTGTTCATCAATAAAGGAACCAATTAAATAATTGGAAATAAAAGCGATTAGAATTCCGAAGACGAGATTGAACTGGTACATGGCCGTTAATCGCCCTCGATTGGTGGCGGACGAAATCTCTGAAATATAAATAGGTGCAGCCACCGAAGAAGCCCCAACCCCAACGCCTCCTATGAACCTAAAAAAAGAAAAAACATAAGCGTTTGGTGACAACCCCGAGCCAACGGCAGAAACAAAGTAAAGTACACCAATCCAAAAAAGGGTCTTTTTTCGTCCTAACCGATCTGTGGGAATACCTCCAAAAATGGAACCAAATACAGTCCCCCAAAGGGCCATGCTCATAATAAACAGGCCATGAAAAGAAGGAGAGGTATTCCATAATTTCTGTATGGGAAGATCGGCCCCGCTGATTACAATGGTGTCAAAACCGAATAAAAACCCCGCTAAGGCTGCGGTCAATGAAATTCTTAGAATCCGTTTGTCCATGATTGGCTAAATTTCTTAAAACTACTAAAATTTAGAGCAGTGTTTCAATGTATTCAATAACTGTTTGGGTTGCCCCTGTGTTTTCTCTAATGTATACCGAATTATTTAGTCCCGTATTTACGGCAAAACCTGGATATTGCAGAAATTGGTTCATCGTTTGGTTGAACTCATTTTTATCCTCAACGACCAAAATACCTTTCTTATTAACCATTTCCATGGCTTCATTAAAACCTTGATACTTGGGGCCAATAATTACCGGAATGCCAAAAACCGCCGGTTCCAGTGTGTTGTGAAGACCGGTCGCAAATCCGCCACCAACATAGGCAAAATCAGCGTAACTATAGATTTTTGTCAATAGGCCGATGGTGTCAACAATGAGCACTTCTGAATCAAAGATGGTATCTTTAGTAATTTCTGAATAAAGCAATACCTTTTTTGATATCGATGATTTCAAGTCCGCAATGTTTGCAGCTTTAATGGTATGCGGAGCTAGGACAAATTTTAATGTACCATGGTATTGATTGATGAAATCCAAAAGTATTTTTTCATCTTCAGGCCAGGTACTTCCTGCGACGAGACACTTGGATTTCCCTTTAAAACGATTCATAAACACTAAGGACTTTTCCTGCTGGAGAATTTTATACACCCTATCAAATCGGGTGTCACCACTAATGGTAACATTCCTAAATCCTAGGGAATCCAAAAGGTGTTTGGAATTTTCTTCTTGAACAAAAAAGTGCGAAAAAGAATCCAATGTTTTTTTCATAAATCCCCCATACCATTTAAAGAACACCTGTTTTTTGGAAAAAATACCTGAAACCAGAATCGTAGGTATATTTCTAATTCGAAGTTCGTAGAGGTAATTAGGCCATATTTCATATTTGATAAAAATGGCAATTTTGGGTTGGACCACATCCAAAAACCATTTTGCATTCCATTGGGTGTCCATAGGAAGATATACGACCAAATCTGCCAGAGTTTTATCCTTTTTGACTTCAAAACCGGAAGGGGAGAAAAACGTAAGTAACAACTTATGTTTGGGACGGTCGGTTTTCAGTTTCTCTAGAACAGGAAGCCCTTGCTCATATTCCCCTAAGGAAGCCACATGCATCCAGATGACATTTTCCAAAGTTAAAGAGGCTGCCTCCAAAGAGGGGAAAGTTCTTTTTCTTCCGTTTACAAAAAGCTTGATCTTGGCATTGAATTGGGCGATAAGTTGGAGCAGATACCAGGTCAATTGAACCAAAAAAGAATAGATAGCCCTCACATGTTGCTTTTATGCTAAGTTACATTTCTCGGCGAAAAACCAAATTCCACCTTGTGATAATTCTTAATTTTGCAAAAAAATAGCAATGAGAAAAATTCAAATGGTCGACCTGAAAAATCAATATGAAGGTATTAAAGATGAGGTCATTACTTCAATGCAAGGCGTGCTGGAATCATCTGCTTTTATAAATGGACCTGAGGTGAATGCTTTCCAAAATGAATTGGAGGATTATTTGGGTATAAAACATGTCATTCCCTGTGCCAATGGTACGGATGCTTTGCAAATTGCTATGATGGGCCTAGGTCTTAAGCCGGGGGATGAAGTTATTACGGTGGATTTCACCTTTGCTGCCACGGTGGAAGTTATTGCATTATTGGGTTTAACCCCGGTTTTAGTGGATATAGAGTCAGATTCCTTTAATATTTGTCCAAAATCTATTGAGAAGGCAATAACACCAAAAACAAAGGCTATTGTGCCCGTCCATTTATTTGGGCAAACGGCCAATATGGATGCTATTCTTGGGCTGGCCAGTGCTCACAACTTATTTGTTATTGAGGATAATGCCCAGGCCATAGGGGCCACATATATTTCTAAGGGGGGGACACACAAAAAGACCGGTACATGGGGACATGTTGCTGCCACGTCCTTCTTTCCATCAAAGAATTTGGGCTGTTATGGTGATGGTGGTGCAATATTCACTGAGGATGACGACTTAGCCCACAGACTTCGAGGAATTGTAAACCATGGCATGTACAAACGGTATCACCATGATGTCATAGGGGTAAACTCGAGATTGGATTCCTTGCAGGCCGCGGTGTTAAGGGCCAAATTGAAAAGGCTTGATGAATATAATGCAAAAAGAAGGGAGGCGGCATTAAAGTATACAGCATTGCTAGATCAAACTCCAGATATTATTACGCCAAAAATGGTATATAAAATGGATGATTCTCCTGAAAGTTTCCACAGTCATGTTTTTCATCAATACACCCTTCGAATTTTGAAGGAAAAAAGAGACAGTTTGATACAACATCTGAATAAAAATGGCGTTCCATGTGGTGTATACTATCCCATTCCTTTGCATCAGCAAAAGGCCTACACCGATAGTAGGTACGATGAGTCTGATTTTACGGTTACCAACAGACTGGTCAAAGAGGTAGTTTCACTACCTATGCATACAGAATTGGATGACGAACAAATCAGCTTTATTACAAAACTGATCATTGAATTTGTAAACGAATAATATGAGTAAAAAAATACTGGTTACAGGTGGTCTTGGTTTTATTGGATCCCATACCGTAGTTGAACTTCAAAATGAAGGTTTTGAAGTTGTAGTTGTTGATAACTGTTCCAATTCTTCCGAAGATGTTTTAGAAGGGATCGTTGCAGTGACAGGAAAAAAGCCACATTTCGAAAAATTTGATTTAAGGGAAAAATCAAAGGTTCAGGAATTCTTTTCCAAACATGACGATGTGAGTGGAGCCATTCACTTTGCGGCGTCTAAAGCTGTTGGGGAAAGTGTGGAAAACCCTTTGCTATATTATGAAAACAACTTGGGGGTATTGGTTTATATCCTCCAAGAATTGACCAAAAAGGGAAGTGCCAACTTTAT
The DNA here is from genome assembly GCA_039815575.1 of Bacteroidota bacterium. Lineage (GTDB taxonomy): Bacteria > Bacteroidota > Bacteroidia > Flavobacteriales > Flavobacteriaceae > Croceivirga. The sequence goes on from JBCBZA010000004.1 coordinate 23,247, forward strand.
CTTTAGTTCTTCGTGCACCGTATATGGCCAGGCCGATCAAATGCCCATTACTGAAGATGCTCCCGTAAAGCCAGCGGAATCGCCATATGGGAATACAAAACAGGTAGGTGAGGAAATCATTAAAGATGTTTGTAAGGTAAATCCGCAGTTGGCATCTATCGCACTGCGGTATTTTAATCCTATAGGAGCACATCCTAGCAATGAAATTGGTGAATTACCTCTTGGCGTACCACAGAACCTTGTGCCGTTTATCACTCAAACCGGCGTGGGATTGCGCGAGCAGCTATCCGTTTTTGGGGATGATTACCCAACTCCAGATGGCACGTGCATTCGGGACTATATCCATGTAGTGGATGTGGCAAAGGCACATGTGGCTGCCTTACAACGATTGTTGGACGGAAAGAACAACGAAAATTTTGAAGTCTTTAACCTTGGTACGGGTACAGGAAGTTCCGTATTGGAAGTAATTCAGAGTTTTGAAAGGGTTTCGGGAGAAAAATTGAACTATCGTATTGCTCCCAGAAGGACAGGGGATGTCATTCAGGCCTATGCAGATACAAGGAAAGCCAATGAAATTCTAGGTTGGAAAGCACATTCTACTTTAGATGATGCCGTGGGTTCCGCCTGGAATTGGGAAAAGAAGATTAGGAATTACGAAAAGGCTTCTGTTTAGAATAAGTCCATCATTGAATTAGCTGCTAAAAAGGGCAACGGCCTTCATTCTTATTTATGTACTAAAGGAATTGGCATCATGGTAAATGCGATTTCCAGCATGATATAAAGGGAGGTCTTTGGTTCATGAACACATACTAGAAAAACACCCGGATAAAAGGTATCCAAGGGTCAGCGTAAATGCTTCGTTCCTCATCGTACAGAACATCATATCGAATTCCAAAGGTGATGCCATTACTTCTGTAACCTACTCCCAAAAATAATGAGGTAAGCCAATAGTTGTCCTCAATTGTGGCACCAAATGAATCATTGGAAAGATTCACTCGCCACTGTTCCAGTTCAGTAGATAATTGTACTATAGGAATAGGATTGAAAAAATTCATCCAACTGGCTCCATAACCTACAAACTTATCATCACCAAACTTAGAATAGTTCAATTGCAATCCCATTCCAGTGGCATAATAAGGGTTGGCTTCATAAATAGCACTCGGGGCCAGTTGAAGATTAAAACTGTTGGTGCCAAATCCCAAACCTAAACCTCCACCGTAACGCACCTTGCCCCAAAAAGGATGCGGGTCATTTTGTTGCGCAAAACATAGGAAGGTTGTTATTATAAATAGGAAAGTGAAGCCTCTTGTCATTTATGGTCTTAATTAGCATGGAGTATCCATGCCAAATTAAGGGTAAATTATTAGTTTGTCGTACTTTTGGGATAACTTTGATAAAAGATTCGAAAGCTCTATCCATATGGATAAATATTCTTTTTTAAACGCCGCCCACACCTCTTTTTTTGCTGAAATGTACGATAGGTACCTCAATAGTCCGGATAGTGTGGAACCTAGCTGGCGTGCATTTTTCCAAGGATTTGATTTTGGTTTGGAAAGTCAATTGGAAGGGCTGGATATTCAATCTACCACCAATGGTGCAACGGCCATGGTCAACGGTACTGAAGTTGCCATTCCAAAAAGTCTGCAAAAAGAATTTCAGGTTATTAAATTGATCAATGGGTATCGTTCTCGTGGGCACTTATTTACTCAGACCAATCCTGTTAGGGAGCGGCGCAAATATGAACCAACGCTTGCGATTGCCGAATTTGGTCTTGAGGAAGGTGATTTGGATACGGTATTTGATGCTGGAAACATAATAGGTATCGGTGCAAGCCCCTTAAGAAAAATAATTGAACACCTTGAGCGCATTTATTGTGATGCCATTGGTGTTGAATATATGTACATCCGCACCCCAGAAAGGATCCATTGGATTCAGGATTGGCTCAATATAAACGATAACCATCCCCAATTTACTTCTGAGGAAAAGAAAAATATCCTTAGAAAATTGAATGAAGCCGTTTCATTTGAAAGCTTTTTGCATACAAAATATGTAGGGCAAAAACGTTTTTCCTTGGAGGGAGGTGAATCCATAATCCCTGCTTTGGATGCCATTATAGAAAAAGCTGCGGATGCAGGAGTAAAACAATTTGTAATGGGTATGGCCCATAGAGGGCGTTTGAATGTATTGACCAATATTTTTGGAAAATCGCCCAAGGATATTTTTAGTGAGTTTGATGGGAAGGACTATGAAGAAGCCATTTTTGATGGTGACGTAAAATATCATTTGGGGTGGACTTCCATGCGTGAAACGGACTCCGGAAAAATGGTAAATATGAACATTGCCCCCAACCCATCACATTTGGAGACGGTCAATTCTATTGTGGAGGGTATTACCAGGGCAAAACAAGACAGTTCCCATCAAGAAAACATATCTGAGGTACTACCCATCTTGGTCCATGGAGATGCTGCTTTTGCTGGTCAAGGTGTGGTCTATGAAACTATACAGATGGCCAAGTTGGACGGGTATACTACCGGCGGGACCATCCATATTGTGGTCAATAACCAAATTGGGTTTACTACCAATTATCTGGATGCGCGTTCCTCAACCTACTGTACGGATGTGGGTAAGGTCACCCTTTCTCCGGTATTGCATATTAATGCAGACGATGCCGAAGCCGTTGTTCATGCCGCTACCTTTGCTTTAGAATACAGAATGCGCTATAAGCGGGATGTATTTCTCGATTTATTGGGGTATCGTAAGTACGGTCATAATGAAGGGGACGAACCAAAATTTACCCAACCCCTTTTATATAAATCCATTTCAAAACATCCCAATCCCAGGGATATCTATGCCGCGCGATTGTTAAAGGAAGGGGTGATTGATGAGGGGTACATAAAAAGCCTTGAGCTGGAGTATAAGAAATGTCTTGAAGAGGATTTGCTGGACTCCCGTAAAGTGGAAAAAACACGAATCACTGCATTTATGGAGGATGAATGGGAAGGCTTTTCAAGAGTGGCGGAAGACAAAATGCTTTCTCCTATAGATACTTCGTATAAGATAAAAAAATTAGATAGCGTTGCCGAGAAAATCACGCAATTACCGGGGGACAAGAAATTCTTAAGAAAGTTGGAACGTTTGGTGCAGGGACGCCATAAAATGTATTTTGAAGATAACAAGCTGGATTGGGCCATGGGAGAACTCCTGGCTTATGCTTCTTTAATAGAGGAAGGTTTTGATGTGCGAATGACAGGCCAAGATGTGGAGCGAGGTACTTTCTCACATAGACATGCCGTAATTAAAACGGAAATGCATGAAGAGGAATTGGTACTACTCAATGAAATGGGGGAGTATCAAAATGGTAAGATGCATATTTACAATTCCCTACTTTCCGAATATGCCGTTATGGGGTTTGATTATGGTTATGCAATGGCAAGCCCAAATACGTTGACCATCTGGGAGGCACAATTTGGGGATTTCAGCAATGGTGCCCAGATTGTGATTGATCAATACCTTTCCGCGGCTGAGGATAAATGGAAACTTCAAAATGGATTGGTACTCCTATTGCCCCATGGTTATGAGGGTCAGGGAGCGGAACATTCCTCTGCTAGAATGGAACGTTATCTTCAACTTTGTGCAAAAGACAATATGTATGTAGCTGATGTGACCACCCCAGCGAACCTTTTTCATTTGTTTAGACGACAAATGAAAGCAGCGTTTAGAAAACCACTTGTGGTATTTACCCCTAAAAGCCTTCTTCGCCATCCCAAAGTAGTCTCGACTAAGGAAGAATTGTCCAACGGAAGGTTTCAAGAAATTATAGATGATGGGGAAGCGAAACCGACCCAGATTAAAAGTTTGGTATTTTGTACAGGAAAATTCTATTACGATCTTTTGGCAAAGCGCAATGAACTAAAAAGAGACGATGTGGCCTTGGTGCGTTTGGAACAACTTTTTCCATTGCCAGTAAAGCAAATGCAACATGTTATTAAAAAATACAATAAAGCAGAAGATGTGGTTTGGGCCCAGGAAGAACCCAGAAATATGGGGGCATGGGGTCATCTTTTGATGCATTTTGAAGAGGCAAAACAGTTTAGGGTGGCTTCTAGAAGGTTCTATGGGGCTCCTGCTGCGGGTAGCGCTGTACGTTCCCAAAGACGGCATAATGAGGTCATCGACTACGTTTTTGACAAGACAAAGAATAATTTTATTAGAAGAAAATAAATTACGCACAACATGACATTAGAAATGAAAGTCCCATCTCCGGGTGAATCCATAACCGAAGTAGAAATTGCGGAGTGGTTGGTAGAAGATGGTGACTATGTGGAAAAAGATCAGGCAATTGCCGAAGTTGATTCCGATAAAGCCACATTGGAACTACCCGCAGAAGAAAGTGGTATTATTACCTTAAAGGCTGAGGTTGGTGATGCCATTCAAGTGGGAGAGGTGGTTTGCTTGATCGATACAAGTGCTGAAAAACCTGCTGGAAATGAGGCGCCAAAAACCGAGGAGAAGAAAGAAGCACCAAAAAAGGAAGAAGCCCAAAAGCCGGAACCTCCTAAAAAGGAGTCGTATGCAACGGGAACACCCTCTCCAGCTGCTCAGAAAATATTGGATGAAAAGGGTATTCCCGCTTCTGAGATTAGCGGTACCGGTCGGGACGGCCGTATCACAAAAGATGACGCTGTAAAAGCGATACCTTCCATGGGCACGCCAACTGGTGGAAGTAGGGGGGAATCCCGTTCCAAACTTTCCATGTTGCGGCGCAAAGTAGCTGAACGCTTGGTTTCGGCGAAGAATGAAACCGCTATGCTTACCACTTTTAATGAAGTGGATATGTCTCCAATTTTTGAATTACGAAAGCAGTATAAGGAAGGGTTTAAAGAGAAGCATGGGGTAGGCCTGGGCTTTATGTCTTTCTTTACGCTGGCTTGTGTTCGTGCACTCAAAGAGTTTCCTGCGGTCAATTCCATGATCGATGGGAAAGAAATGATTTCTTATGATTTTTGTGATATTAGTATTGCGGTATCCGGACCAAAGGGTTTAATGGTTCCTGTTATTCGAAATGCAGAGAACCTTACGTTTAGAGGTGTGGAATCCGAAGTAAAACGTTTGGCCATTCGCGCAAGGGATGGTCAAATTACGGTTGATGAAATGACCGGAGGTACCTTTACCATATCCAATGGCGGGGTATTCGGTTCCATGTTATCTACACCTATCATTAATCCACCGCAAAGTGCCATTTTGGGAATGCATAATATTGTGCAACGTCCTATTGTCAAGGAGGGTCAAATTGTGATTGCTCCAGTTATGTACGTCGCTTTATCGTATGACCATAGAATTATTGATGGTCGTGAGTCCGTAGGCTTTTTGGTAGCGGTCAAAGAGGCGTTGGAAAATCCGGTAGAACTGTTGATGGGGAATGATGTAAAAAAAGCCTTAGAGCTTTAGATAGAGTACTTTTTTGCCGTAATCAATGATCGCTTTTCCTTTTTTTAAGAGGTCGGCTCCAATAATGCCGTCTACGGGATTGGCATCGTGAAGGACCAAAGCCTGATTGACGTGAATAAGGTCAAAGAGCACAATTTTTTGTCTACCCTTTTTCCATTTACCAAGCTCAATGGTATTATTTTTGGAAATTAGGGTTTCCATTTCGGTCGCCCCAGCTCCGGCCGCTTTTATTTCGGAGGTCTCAAAATTAAGATGTAAGAAATAAATTTTATCCATGCCAATACAGGTGTTTGATGCGCCAGTGTCTAAAATAAATCGACCCTCCACACCATTGATAACAGCTTTCAGTTCAAAATGATTGGTTATGGTCAACTTTAATTTTACCTTCATGTAGTCTTTTGAGGCAAGGAAAGATTTGAGTGTGCTCATTCCACAAATTTGCTAAAGATAAACCTATTTTTGCGTCATGATTTTGACGGATACCCACACCCATCTTTACAGTGAAGCTTTTGATGAAGACCGGGATGCCGTAATGGCTAGGGCTTTGGATTTAGGTATTGAGCGTTTTTTCGTTCCCGCTATAGATTCAACCTATGCGGAACGCATGTATGATCTGGAAAAAAAGTATCCGAAGAATGTGTTCCTGATGATGGGCCTACACCCTACCCATGTAAAAGGGAACTATGAGGATGAGTTGGCGTTTTTGGAAGAACAGTTTTCACAACGTAAATTTTGGGCAGTAGGGGAAATTGGGATTGATTTGTATTGGGACAAAACGTTCCTTAGACAACAGCAGGAAGCTTTTGTTCGCCAGATTCAGCTTGCCAAAAAATACGGATTGCCTATCGTAATTCATTGTAGGGAATCTTTTGACGAGATTTTTGAGCTATTGGAACAGGAAAAAGGCGATGACCTTTACGGGCTGTTCCACTGTTTTACGGGTACCTTTGAACAAGCTGAAAAAGCTATTGGTTATCATATGAAATTGGGTATTGGGGGAGTGGTTACGTTTAAAAATGGAAAGATTGACCAATTCTTAAATCAAATCGATTTGAAACATATTGTACTTGAAACCGACGCTCCCTATTTAGCCCCGGTTCCCTATCGCGGGAAACGAAACGAGAGTTCATATCTTATCAAAGTACTTGAAAAACTTTCTTTGCTATATGATATCCCAAAAGCAGAAGTTGCACGGATCACTACGGAAAATTCAAAGCAAGTATTTGGCATATGATGGAACGCGTTAAAATCTTATTGATTTACACCGGGGGTACCATAGGTATGGTCAAGGACTACACAACGGGCTCCTTGACTGCCTTTGATTTTACTACCCTTCAAAAAAATATTCCTGAACTTTTTCAACTGGACTGTGATATTACCACAGTATCCTTTAGGCATCCGATTGACTCGAGTAATATGAATCCTAAATATTGGGAGAAGATTGCAGCATTGATTGGTGGGAACTATTCAAAATTTGATGGTTTTGTAGTACTTCATGGCAGTGATACCATGAGTTATACGGCCTCTGCTTTAAGCTTTATGCTGGAAAATTTGGCAAAGCCAATTATTCTAACCGGCTCCCAGTTGCCCATTGGCGATTTAAGAACGGATGCCAAAGAGAATTTGATCACTGCTATTCAAATAGTATCGTTACGGGAAAATGACCGTCCAGTTATACAGGAAGTAGGCCTTTATTTTGAGTATAAATTATATAGAGGCAACCGGACAACCAAAATCAACGCAGAGCATTTTCAGGCCTTCCGTTCCATGAATTATCCGACCTTGTTGGAGTCTGGGGTCAATCTAAAGATCAACCACCCTTATCTTTTGGATGCTGGGAATAATAAAGACCTGGTCGTACATTCTAAAATGGATCCCAATGTGGGAGTACTTAAATTGTTTCCAGGCATAACAAGGGACTTCATTGAAACCGTGTTGAGCACAAAAAGCCTTAAGGCATTGGTCTTGGAAACCTTTGGTGCTGGAAACGCTTTTACGGATAATTGGTTCTTAAGCCTATTAAAGGAGGCCATTCAAAGTGGATTGCATATTATCAACGTGACACAATGTGTTGGTGGCGGAGTGGTTATGGGACAATACAAAACAAGTGAAAGCCTTAGACAGATTCAATTAATTAATGGTAAGGACATTACAACAGAATCGGCTGTGACCAAGGCCATGTACTTATTGGGTAAGGGTGTCACATCACAGGATTTCCGTACTTTTTTTGAAACCCCGTTACATGGTGAAATGCGCCAAAATTAACGCCCCAAATTTCTTTAACTAATTATTTTTTTGTTTATTGGGCGACCGAACTATTAAGAAATAGAGAGGTGGCCGAGTGGTCGAAGGCGCACGCCTGGAAAGTGTGTATACACCAAAAGTGTATCGAGGGTTCGAATCCCTTCCTCTCTGCTAGGTTATAAAATTTTTTAATTTCGAAATTTTTATATCTTTAACATTATTAACTAACTAAATTTAAGTTTGAACACGATGAAAAAAATATCCCTTTCTCTGGCTACTGCCGGAATGTTTATTGTAGGTACTACATCCGCCTCTGCAGCCATGCTACAAGATGGGGCCGAAGCAAGCAAAGGTTTTACCCAGGTGTTGAAAGAGCAGTTCATTCAAGGTGGACCAACTTTTATGGGTATTGTATTGTTATGTTTGATTTTAGGTCTTGCAGTTGCCATTGAGCGTATCATTTATTTAAATATGGCCAGTACCAATTCAGCCAAGTTGAAGCAACAAGTGGAAGATGCCTTGGCATCTGGAGGCGTAGAAGCAGCAAAAGAGGTGTGCAGAAATACCAAAGGTCCTGTTGCATCCATCTTTTATCAAGGATTAGATCGAGTGGGTGAAGGCTTGGAATCTGCTGAGAAAGCTGTTGTAGCCTACGGTGGTGTTCAAATGGGACAATTGGAGAAAAACGTTTCGTGGTTGTCATTATTTATCGCAATTGCTCCGATGCTTGGGTTCATGGGTACGGTAATCGGTATGATTGCAGCATTCCAAAAAATCGCCGCGGTAGGTAACTTAAGTGCCTCTTTGATTGCTGGTGATATCCAAGTAGCGTTATTGACTACGGTATTCGGTTTGATTACTGCCATTATCCTTCAAATTTTCTACAACTACATTATTGCAAAAATAGATAGTATCGTAAATGATATGGAAGACTCTTCAATCTCATTGATTGATATGTTGGCTGCCCATAAGAAATAATTGATAACAATTAAAACTATCGCATCATGCAGAAAATATTAAAGATTGTATTAATTGTTATCGGGGTGATTGCCGCTGGATTGTCGTTCTTTGGCATGCCGTCTGGAGATGATCCTGCAGCAATGGATAGCGGAGCAATAGACCTTATGTTCTTGTTAATGTGGATTCTACTGATTGCTGCGACCGTAATGGCGTTGTTTTTTGGATTGAAAAAGATGATGACAACTCCGGGCGGATTAAAGAAAGCATTGTTTTCCCTTGGAGGGCTTGTGGTACTTTTCATCATCGGCTATGCTTTGTCCAGCGGAGATGAAGCCCAAGCTGTTGTAGATACTTTCGCAGGTAAGGATATAGAACCTGAAGTCGGAACTGTAAAGAACATAGGCATGTTATTGAATGTGTTCTTTGGGATGACCATTGTAGCCGTAGCGTTAATGATATGGCCTGGTATTAAGAAACTAATTGGACGTTAAAATTTAAGATTATGCCTAGAAGAAAAGGAGCACCAGAAGTAAATGCCGGTTCTATGGCAGACATTGCCTTCCTTCTTCTTATCTTTTTCTTGGTGACCACCACCATTGAAACGGATGCCGGATTGGATAGGATGTTACCGCCTGCCGAACCACCAGAAGATGTTGATGTTGTTATTAAGCAGAAGAACATATTTACCGTGAACATTAATAGAAACGGGCAGCTTCTGGTAGAAGAGGAGATAATGGACATTAAGAATCTTCGAGCCGCCGCGATTGCCTTTTTGGATAATGGAGGCGATGCAAGTTGTAGTTACTGTAAAGGACGAAAGGATGCCTCATCTTCCGATAATCCGGAAAAGGCCATTATATCCTTAAAAAATGATAGGGAAACCAAGTATTCCACTTATATCACGGTTCAGAACGAATTGGTTGGGGCCTACAATGATTTAAGAAATAGGGAAGCCCAACGTTTGTATGGTCGTGACTTTACCGAAATGGAGGGTAAGTTCCTTAATCCAGAAACTGGCTCAGCTGAACGGGATGATCTTAAACCCAAGGTGAAAAAGATTCAAGAGTTGTTTCCACAGAAATTATCAGAAGCTGAGACATCAGCAAATTAAAACGTAAACAAGATGGCAAAATTTGCTAAGAAAAAGGATGGGGATTTGCCTGCGGTGTCAACGGCATCCCTTCCTGATATTGTATTCATGTTATTGTTCTTCTTTATGACGGTAACAACGATGAAGGATAGCTCACTTTTGGTACAAAATACCTTGCCCAACGCAAGTGAAATCAAAAAATTGGAAAAAAAGGATCGTGTTATATACATCTATGTAGGTAAGCCCACAAGGGAATACCAGAGTGTGTATGGAACCGAACCTAAAATTCAATTGAATGATAAGTTTGCAAGTGTTGGGGAAGTAGGTTCTTACATTTTAGCAGAACGTGCTAAGAAACCTCAGGAGCTTCAAAATGTATTGACTACGGCCATGAAGGTTGACAAGGATGCCAACATGGGTCTTATTTCCGATATCAAACAAGAGTTGAGACAAGTAAATGCCTTAAAGGTGAATTACACCACTTATGAAGGTGATGCCTTCAATAATCTTCAATAGTGATTGTAATATTAGATTAAATAATGACGCCCCTTTTTAGGGGCGTTTTTGTTGTTACTGCAAAAATGAATAGAACTACCCCATTAAGTCTATTGCTTATCTTCCTGGTTTTTACAGGTATAAAAGCCCAAGATGATTTTGACAATAAATATCTTGAAGACCAGTTCTATATTGCCTTTGGATATAATTTCTTGTTCGACAAACCCGATGCGGTCATTCAACGAAATCTATCCTACAATATTCAACTGGGCTTCATCAAAGACATTCCTTTAAACCAAAAAAGGAATTTTGGGTTGGGAATAGGGATGGGTTATGCAACCAATTCATATTACACTAATATGTTGGCCATTGAACAAGGGGAGGAAATTGTATACCGATTGACCAATGAAGATGAGAGCTTTGATCGTAGCAAGTTTGAGACACACGGCGTGGAATTTCCTTTTGAGATACGTTGGCGTACCTCAAACTCAGTAGATTATAAGTTTTGGAGAATTTATGCAGGTTTTAAATTGGAATATTTGTTTTCCAGAAGATCAAAGTTGGTAGCAGAAGATATAGAGGTATTTTCTGGCAATACAACATTTTCCAATTCTAATATAGAACAATGGCAATATGGGGTTATGCTCAATTTTGGCTATAATACTTGGAACCTACACCTATATTGGACTTTAAGTGATTTTTTGGATAGGGAGGCCCGCTTTGAAAATCAAGTGCTTACTTTTACCCCATTACGTATTGGCGTCATTTTCTACATCCTATAACCAGTACTTAAAAACAAATAATTGGGAACAGGAACCGATTAAAAATCCAATCAATAATTCAACCTTAGAGTGAGCTTTCATAAATAGCCTTGAAGTGGCCACGATTCCCGTCATTAGGGTGAATATTGCGATGGCAAATGTAATATTGACTTCAAAGTGGATACTCAATCCTACTAAATAGATTAAAATACTTCCCATGCCCATTAGGTGGATACTTGCCTTTATTCTGGTAAATACTAAGAGCAGTACGGCAAAGGTGGCAATCAAAAGACCAACAAAAAAATAGTACAGTTCATTAATATAGTTCAACGGTATTACCTTGTACAGTATCATCAAATAAATAATCATACTAAAATATAAGGGGTACTTACGTTCGCCAAGTTCGTTGGCAAATATGGAAGAGATAAGCCCAAGGTTTTTTAATATGAGGAATAGGATAATGGGGATGATGATGGTTAAGATGAATATGGGAAGAATGTTACCGCTTTGCAATTGAAGGGAATTCAGTCTTGGGGTTATCAAAAAATAGGAAAGTGTTCCACCAATTGGAATAAAAAGGGGGTGAAAAACGTAGGATACACCTTTGAGAAGATAACGCATCAGATTTGTTTTCGCAGTCGCGCAACGGGAAGACCCAACTGTTCCCGATATTTGGCCACTGTTCTTCTAGCAATTGGATAGCCCCTATCTTTAAGGATTTTGGCCAGTTTGTCATCGGTCAAAGGTTTTTTCTTATCCTCTTCGTTAATAACAGTTTCCAAAATCTTTTTGATCTCTTTTGTGGAGACATCTTCGCCCTGCTCATTTTTCATGGATTCAGAAAAGAATTCCTTAATGAGTTTTGTACCGTAAGGTGTGTCGACATACTTGCTGTTTGCCACTCGCGAGACTGTGGAAACATCCATATCAATTTGATCAGCAATATCTTTAAGTATCATGGGTCGTAACTTTCGTTCATCCCCTGTCAAAAAATACTCTTTTTGATAATGCATAATGGCGTTCATGGTAACAAAAAGCGTCTGTTGTCGTTGTTTAATGGCATCGATAAACCACTTTGCGGCATCTAATTTTTGTTTGATGAACAGTACGGTATCCTTTTGGGACTTACTTTTGTCCTTGGCATTTTTGTACCCTTTGAGCATATTGGAATATTCTTTGGATACATGGAGCTCAGGGGCATTCCTGCCGTTGAGTGTCAGTTCCAATTCCCCATCCACTATTTTAATGGAAAAGTCGGGTACCACATGTTCCACAATCCGATTATTACCCGCAAAGGAACCTCCGGGTTTTGGGTTCAGTTTTTCAATTTCTGCTATGGCCTCTTTAAGTTCGTCCTCGGTAATATCGTGTTTGGCTTGTAACTTATTGTAGTGTTTCTTAGTAAACTGGTCAAACGATTTTTCGATAATGGCCAAAGCCAATATTACGGATGGAGTAGGTTCTTTTCTTCTCAATTGTATGGCCAAACATTCGTCCAGGGATCGTGCCGCAACTCCGGGGGGGTCTAGTTCCTGAACGGTTTGCAGTACAATTTCAATCTTTTTCTCATCCGTATAGATATTCTGGGTAAAAGCGAGGTCGTCCATAATATCTGTGATAGGTCTACGGATATACCCGCTTTCATCCACACTACCGACTAAAAACTCGGCAATGGCCCATTCCTCATCATTAAGATAAATGGTGCTTAGCTGATTGATTAAATACTGATTAAAAGATATTCCCGCAGCATAAGGAACACTCTTCTCGTCTTCATCGGCACTGTAATTGCTAATTTGGGTTCGATAATCTGGAATCTCATCATCACTCAGATATTCATCTATGTTGATATCATCCGCTGAAATAGTTTCATTGTCCTGGTGCTCATCGTAGACATCTTCATAGGCATCGTCCAACGAACCAGTATCTTCCTTGCCACTTTCTAAAGCAGGATTCTCTTCCAATTCCTGTTTCAAACGCTGTTCAAATGCCTGTGTGGGCAATTGAATCAATTTCATTAACTGAATTTGCTGGGGGGAAAGCTTTTGGGAAAGTTTAAACTGTAAGTGTTGTTTGAGCATTATACAGTAGGTTCCTTTATTCTAAAGTTAAAGAATCGAAATTAAAATTCAGCATTTTGTGGGGTACGGGGAAAAGGAATTACATCCCGTATATTTCCCATACCCGTTACAAATAAAACCAAGCGTTCAAAACCCAGGCCAAATCCGCTGTGAATGGCAGTGCCAAATTTGCGCAAATCCAGATACCACCATAACTCTTCCTCAGGTATTCCCAAATCTGCCATTTTTTGTTTTAGTACTTCCAGTCGTTCCTCACGTTGGGAACCGCCCACAATCTCACCTATTCCTGGAAATAATACGTCCATCGCACGTACTGTTTTTCCGCCTTCGTTCAAGCGCATGTAAAATGATTTTATAGCAGCAGGATAGTCAAAAAGGATAACAGGGCATTTAAAATGCTTTTCAACAAGAAAACGTTCATGCTCACTTTGAAGATCCGCCCCCCATTCATCGATTAGGTACTCAAATTTTTTCTTTTTGTTGGGTTTTGAGTTTCTTAGGATATCAATAGCCTCTGTGTAGCTAACGCGTTTAAAGTTGTTATCCACCACAAAACTAAGTTTTTCAATAAGGGACATTGCACTCCGTTCTGATTGTGGTTTGGTCTTTTCCTCGTCCAATAATCGTTTTTCCAAAAAATTCAAATCGTCCTCACAATTTGAAAGCACATAACGGAGTACACCTTTTATAAAATCCTCCGCTAAATCCATATTCGCATCCAAGTCATAAAAGGCCATTTCTGGCTCAATCATCCAAAACTCCGCTAGGTGGCGTGAAGTGTTTGAATTCTCTGCCCTGAAGGTTGGCCCAAAGGTGTAGACCTTTCCAAGTCCCATGGCATAGGCTTCTGCCTCCAGCTGGCCAGAGACCGTTAGGTTGGTCTCTTTCCCAAAAAAATCCTCTTTAAAGTTGACTTTTCCTTCCTCGGTCAAAGGAGGGGTTTTCGCATCTAGCGTTGTAACGCGGAACATTTCTCCGGCACCTTCTGCATCAGAACCTGTTATAAGGGGGGCGTGCATATAATAAAAACCGTGCTGCTGAAAATACTGATGAATCGCAAAGGCCAAAGCAGATCGTACCCGCATTACTGCCGAAAAGGTATTGGTTCGTATCCTTAGATGTGCTTTTTCCCTTAGAAACTCAAAAGAATGTTTTTTGGGTTGAATGGGATAGCTTTCAGCATCTGCCTTACCATGAATAAAAAGTTCCGTAACCTGAATTTCAACCGATTGTCCACGGCCTTGGCTTTCTACAAGGTTTCCCTTGACCTTTATGGCAGCACCTGTGGAAATGGACTTTATCACTTCTTCCTCAAAGTCTTCATAATCAACAACACACTGAATGTTATTTATAGTAGAACCATCATTTAGGGCAATAAAACGATTGCTCCTAAAGGTCTTTACCCATCCCTCAATCACAACTTCTTGTGATTTTGCTTCTTCAGTCAATAATTGCTTAATGGAAAACGAGTCCTTCATTGTTCACTAAAATAAGCATCAAAGATAATTCTTTACCCCAAGTAGAACGGGTAATTAGAAAGAAAAACTAGCTTGTTTCCCCATCGCCATCCTGCGTGGGAAGAACATCGATCTGCGGTTTTTTGAAGATTTTCTTATTGGCAATATTTCTTTCCAACGACAATAACAATGAAGGAAGTAAAATAAGATTGGACAGCATAGCAAACATAAGGGTAGCTGAGACCAACCCTCCCATGGCCTGTGTTCCCCCAAAACTGGAAATGATGAAGACCGAGAATCCAAAGAAAAGCACAATAGAGGTATAGAACATACTAACTCCGGTTTCCCGCAGCGCATTGTACACCGATTTTTTAATCTGCCATCGGTTTGCGGTCAATTCTTGTCGGTATTTCGCCAAAAAATGGATCGTATCATCTACGGATATTCCAAAGGCAATACTAAAGATTAAAATGGTCGATGGTTTAATAGGAATACCTAGAAAACCCATCAGACCTGCAGTGATGACTAAAGGCAGTAGATTGGGGATTAAAGAAATCAAGATCATTCTAAAAGAGCGGAAGAGATAGGCCATAAATATGGAAATAAGACCTACCGCCAAGGCTAGGGATAACAAGAGGTTCTTAATAAGATATTTGGTGCCTTTTAGGAACAACAAAGCTTTACCCGTCATATATACGTTATACCGTTCTGCTGGAAATATTTTTGAAATGGACTTCAGCAAATCGCCCTCAATTTCCTCCATGCGTGGGGTTTTTACATCGCGCATAAAGGTGGTCATCCGTGCAATCTGACCGGTGCTATCCACAAAACTTTCCAGGAGATTGCTGTTTTCAGATGACTTCCTGGCCACGTCCATGATAAAGTTGTTTTCTTGTGAGGTGGGCAGTTGGTAGTATTTTGGGATACCATTATAAAAAGCCTGTTTGGAATATTTTACTAGGTCGACCACGGAAATGGCTTTGGACAGTTCCGGTATCTCATCAATTTCCTGAGATAGGCGTTCCATGCGCCTTAGTGTGGCCAGTTTGACGATTCCATTCTTCTTTTTGGCATCCACAACAACCTCCACCGGCATAATACCATCAAACTCTTTTTCAAAAAAGCGAATATCCTTGAAGAAGGTGGCATCTTTGGGTAGGTCTTCAATTCTACTACCCGTAATCTGGATTTGATAAATCCCAATGATACTTAGAACAAGAACGGTTACTGAAGTGATATAAACAGCAATACGATGGTTTCGTACCACGCGTTCCATCCAGTTGACAAAAGTATCCATCCACTTTTTGTTCAAGTGTCTTAAATGCTTGTATTTAGGGATGGCCATAAAACTGTAGGCGATAGGGATAATACAGAGGGATAGGATAAAAATACAGAGAATACTAAGGGAGGCCACTATCCCAAATTCCTTTAGAAGATCACTATCCAGAATGATAAAGGTAGCAAAACCTAGGGCTGTTGTGACATTGGTCATTAAGGTGGCATTGCCAATCTTGGTGATGACCCTTTGAAGGGACAATGCTTGATTGCCGTGTTTTTTTACCTCTTGTTGGTATTTGTTAATGAGGAAAATACAATTAGGGATTCCAATAACAATAATCAAGGGAGGAATAAGGGCCGTTAGAATGGTGACTTCATATTGAAAGAGACCCAGGATGCCAAACGTCCACATCACCCCAATAATTACCACACATATGGAAATGACTGTAGCTCTGAAACTTCTAAAGAAGAAAAAGAAGATCAATGAGGTGACCACTAGGGCGGCAATGATGAACTTCCCTATTTCATCAATGATAATTTTGGAATTCCAGGTCTTAATGTAGGGCATTCCGGAAACCCGCACATCCAAGCCTGTCTCAGCTTCAAAATTTTCAACGAGATTTTCTAAATCGCTAAGGATGAACTCGTTTCTAACGCTAGTGTTGATGATATCCTTATCCAGATAAATGACCGTTCTAATGGAGCCGGTCTCCTTGTTGAAAATAAGATTTTCATAGAAGGGCATTTGTTCCAAAAGTTTGGTCTTAATGCTTAAGACCTCCTCGTGTGACTTAGGTTCGGTAGTTACCAATTCGCGAAGGACAAATTCTTCCTTCTCATTGTCTTTTACAAGCTCTTGAAGGTTATCCGTGGAGATAACTAAATTGACCTCGGGATTTGCCTGAAACTGTTTGCTGAGTCTATTCCAACGATTAAAGTTTTCCGGAAGAAATAGAATACTGTCCTGTACGGCCAATACTATGGCATTGTCCTCTTGTCCAAAAATAGAGACAAACTCTTCATATTGTAAGGTCTCCGGATGATCATCTGGTAATACATTGGCCTCTGTATTGGAAAAACGCATATTTTCCCACTGCAATCCCATGAAAATGGTGACCCCAGTAATGATAACTAAGATAATGGGTCTGTTCCTAAGGATAAGCCTGGCGGTGCCTGCCCAAAATCCCTGTAAAAATTCCTTTAACATCTACCGCAAATTGGCTGCAAAGGTAGAAAAATGATAGAGGCCAAGCCTAAAACGAAACGCTAAATTAAACCTTCATAATTTCAGCCTCTTTGAGCTCAAGTACATCTTCGATTTTTTTGATGTAGGTATCGGTAAGTTCTTGTACATCAATTTCAGCATTCCCTAATAAATCCTCTGAAATTTCCAATTTTTTTAGGTCTTTATTGGCGTCTTGTCTGGCATTTCTAATACTTACCCGTGCATCTTCAGCTTCGGCCTTGGCCTGTTTTACCAAATCCCTCCTTCGTTCCTCGGTCAAAGGGGGAACATTAATAATGACACTTTCCCCATTGTTCATGGGGTTAAATCCTAAATTGGAATTCATTATGGCCTTTTCAATCTCGGGAATCATGGCTTTCTCCCAAGGTTGTACAGAGATGGTTCGGGCATCGGGGGTATTGATATTGGCCACCTGTGATAAAGGGGTTTGGGAGCCATAATATTCGACCATTACCGTAGATAACATGGCTGGGCTTGCCTTGCCCGCTCTAATTTTTATCAGGGCCTTATCCAAATGGGACATGGCCCCATCCATACTTTCCTTGGTTGCGTCCAATAAAAATGCTATTTCTTCATTCATAAGAAAGAATTTTTGGTTGATAGAACCAACTACTATGCCAACTAATTGACCACGGTTCCTATATTTTCTCCGGAGACAATTTTCATAAGATTACCTCTTGTATTCATATCGAATACCACAATGGGCAGTTCGTTTTCTTGACTGAGTGTAAAAGCTGTGGTGTCCATTACTTTTAACCCCTTGTTCAAAACATCTTCAAATGATAGGGAATCAAATTTTGTGGCGCTTTTGTCCTTTTCAGGGTCGGCAGAGTAAATTCCATCCACTCGTGTACCTTTCAAAATGACATCAGCCTTAATTTCAATGGCTCGTAATACTGCAGCAGAATCCGTGGTGAAATACGGATTTCCAGTTCCTCCACCAAAAATGACGACCCTTCCTTTTTCCAAATGGCGCATGGCCCTTCGCCTAATAAAAGGTTCTGACACTTCATTGATTTTTATGGCCGATTGAACCCGCGTTTCGACCCCCACACCTTCCAACCCACTCTGAAGTGCAAGGGCATTGATTACTGTGGCCAACATGCCCATATGATCCCCTTGGACCCTGTCCATCCCTTGACCAACACCTTTCATGCCCCTAAAAATATTACCGCCACCAATAACAATGGCTACTTCAATCCCTTTGTCCACAACGGCTTTTACGTCCTCTGCATATTCTTGAATTCTTTTGGGGTCAATACCGTACTGTTGCTCGCCCATTAAGGCCTCCCCACTTAATTTTAGGAGAATTCGTTTGTATTTCATCTAAGGAATTTTGAAATCCCGACAAAAATAATCAAAATTCTTTTGGACATCCTTCTTGATTTTATGTGCCAAATAGGGCTTTTTTGATTAAAAAGAGATACTTTTTGTAACCTTTTCCTTTGATAACAGTATACCCTTTTGAACTAGGAAACCGAATGCAACAACTGACCGACAATGCATTAATGTTGAAAGTAAAGTCCGGCGATTTGGATAAGCTGGGGTTACTTTATGAGCGCCATAAGAAAAGGTTGTTTGGATTCTTTTACAACCTAAACCATAATCCAGGTTTAAGCGAGGATTTGGTACAAAATGTCTTTGTTCGAATGTTGAAATACCGACACTCCTACAGTGGTGAAGGTTCGTTTTTGGCTTGGATGTTCAGTATGGCACGCAATGTTCGATATGACCATTATAAAAAGAATGACAACAGGTTCGATGACCTGACCCAAGTGGAATATAGAATCACGGATAATATCAATATTGAAAGCGATATGAATAAAAGGGATGACCTGAATATGTTGCAACGTGCTATGGCAAAATTGGATGAAGAGAAAAGGGAAATCTTGGTGTTAAGTAAGTTTAAAGAAATGAAGTTTAGTGAAATCGGGACCATTTTGGGTTGTTCTGAAGGTGCAGCCAAAGTAAAGGCACACAGGGCATTAAAAGACCTAAAAAGGATTGTCCAAAAAATGCAAATACAATAGTCTAATGAAGAAAGAAGAATTTGAAATTGTAGCTTTTGATTACCTAAGGAAAACACTTTCTGAAAAAGAACAAAAGGATTTTGAAGCATTTTTGGATAAGCATGTGGATTTCAAAATGGAATTGCATGGTCTGAAAGAGGCTTGGGAGCTTATGGATAAGCCAGCGGTTCCGGAAACCTCTGAACAGATGGACAATACGTTCTTCAATATGCTCAGTGCAGAAGTGGAAGCGCAGGGAAAGTCAAATCATTCAGTGCAATATTATTTAGACAACATTTTTCATTGGTTATTCAAACCCCAATTGGCCTATGGATTGTTGTTTGCGGTATTGGCAGCAGTCTATTTTTGGCCTACTCCAAACAATCGAAGGGATTCTTTGGATACAATAAAAGTCGCAGATTCAGAAACAGAACAAGTACGCGAAAAATTGGTGCTTACTTTATTGGAGCAGCCTTCAGCGAACAAAAGATTGGAAGGGGTAAGCGAAGCCAATAAGATTGGTAAGGTGGACGACCAAGTCATTAATGCCCTCTTAAAAACTTTAAATAAAGATCTTAATGTAAATGTGAGGTTGGCGGCTATTGAGTCTTTGACCAATTATGTGGAGCATCCAAAGGTCAGGCAAGGGTTAATACAGTCTATTCCCAATCAAGAATCCCCTATCATACAAGTGACATTGGCCAACCTTATGCTGGCCTTGGAGGAAAAGAAGTCCATTGAACCCTTCAAACAACTTTTGGAGAAACCGGAATTGGATACAACGGTAAAAAAGAAAATAGAGAAAACTATAAAATCAATTATTTAATGCGAATTCGGTTAAACGATTTCAGTTCATCTGTTCCAAGGGAACAACATCAAATTACGAACAGTCTGCCTGCTGTGGTGGGCTAAATTTTTAAAATCATGAAACAATTGACAATGACAGTAGTGATGTCCTTTCTGATATCCTGCGTAGGTACGGCCCAAGAAAAGGTCTTTGAGGAAACCCTAAAGAGAGAGTTATCTTTTAAAAACAAGAACATTGAAAATACCTTGGTGCTAAAAAACATATTTGGACCCATATCCGTAGAAGGTTATTCTGGAAACACGATTCAAATTTCAGTGGATAAGAAAATTACGGCCAGTAATCAAGAAGATGTAGCGCTTGGTAAAAAAGAGTTGGGCATAAAGGTAGTAGCTCAAGAAAATAAATTGATTGTCCACCCAGAAGCCCCCTATATTAATTACAATGAGAAGGGATTGCGATTTGACTGGTGCAATGATTATGAAGAACCGGATTATCAACATAAGTTAAGTTTTAGGGTGAAAGTTCCCCAGGGGATAAACCTCAATCTAAGCACGGTAAACGACGGAGATATTTATGTAGCCAATACCAGTGGAAAATTTATTAAGGTGAACAATGTTAATGGAGGGATAGACCTTAAAAAGGTAGAAGGTAAAACCAATTTGCATTGCATAAATGGTGCGGTGAATGTTTCCTATGCAAGTAACCCCAATGAAGATTCCAAGTATTATTCATTGAACGGTGACATCAACATTACCTATCAGAATGCATTGAGCGCAGATGTTTCTTTTAAGAGCATGAATGGCGAGCTCTTTACTGATTTTAATGTGGAACGCCAATATGTGCGTACAAAAAAAGAAAATGGAAAACAACAACGTGGCAAATTCAAATACCAATCCACTCCAATGGTACAAATTGGAAAAGGAGGAATTCAATTGGATTTTGAAACCCTGAACGGAAATGTATTCATCAAGAAAATCTAAATAGTTATGAAAAAGCAAGTTATAATAACCGTCTTATGGCTTTTGACTGTAGGAATGGTAACGGCCCAAGAAAAAGAAGTCGACCTATTTTCAGTTCCCTTAAGTAGTCCAAACAGTCCAGGAAAATTGATTGTAAACCAATTAAGCGGTTCCATTGAGGTTGAAGCCTATGAAGGGAAAGAAGTTATTGTGAAAGCAACAGTTAGCGAGGGTCATGATCATTGTGATAGTTGTCATGATAAAAAGTCCAGCAGCAAGGACGGAATGAAGAAAATTTCAACCTCCAGTTTAAATATTGGTGCTGAGGAAGAAAATAATGTGGTCCAAATTCAGAATGAACTTTGGAACAAAAAAACAGATCTCTTTATTAAGGTTCCTACCGACTTTTCATTGAAACTAAAAACAGTGAATAATGGTGATATTATGGTTAAAGGAGTGAATGGCGAAATGGAAATTAGCAATATCAATGGCCATATCACGCTGGAATCCGTAAGTGGTTCCGTAGTGGCCAATACAACAAATGGAGAGCTCAAGGTGAGTTTCAAAAGTATTCTCCAGGATAAGGATATGGCCTTTAGCAGTTTTAATGGAGATGTGGAAATTGTATTTCCAAAGTCCTTAAAAGCAGCTATCAAGGCAAAGTCGGATATGGGGGATGTGTATACGGATTTTGATATGGCATTATCCACAAATGAACCGGTCGTAGATAAGAAGAACTCCTCTGGTAAATATCGCGTAAAAGTAGAACAATGGGTAAAAGGTACCATTAATGGAGGTGGGCCAGAAATGCTGTTCAAAACCTTTAATGGAGATATTATGATCAAATCCCAATGATTTCCCATAAATAGAAATGAAGGATAGCATTATGAATTGTCCTGAACGGGGATTCATTTTAAAATCTGTGCAAAGAACAATCACCTTCCTGTTTTTTGTACAGATTTCATTTAGTACGTATTCGCAAGGAATACAAGATTCCATATTACGACGGATAAAAGACAGGGGTCTGGAGACCCATTCGGACGCCTTGATCGTTCAACAAAATGGCAATACGATTTATAAGGATTACTACGGAAAAGAAGAGGCGCCCATTTATATAGCATCGGCAGGAAAATCCCTTACAAGTTTGGCCATTGGAAAGTTAATTGATGATAAATTATTGGATTCCCTAGACCAACCCATCTATACGATTTATCCACAATGGAAACAAGGCAACAAAAAGAATATCACCATCCGAATGCTTTTAAATCATACCTCCGGTATTCAGAACCATCCCAACGCCAGTTTCGAGCTGGAACCACCGCCAGATTATAAAATTGGGAATATTATAGAACTGGCATTGGCCGCTGAATTATCGGATATGCCTGGGGAGAAAGTGAATTACAATAATAAAGCGGTAGCGCTGTTAGGTGGAATTGTCCAAAAAGTATCAGGAACATCATTTGATTCTTTTTTCGAAACCCATTTTTTTAAACCCTTACATATTCAAGACTTTGACTGGATAAGAGACAAGTCCGGAAACCCTACAGTTCATGGGGCTTTTGTTCTGAAGCCTTCGGACTTAATGAAGTTTGGTGAATTGCTCATAAACAAGGGAATTTATAAAGGGCAACGCATAATTAGTGAAGAATGGATTCATAGGTCCTTAAAACAGAGTCAGGATTTTACACCAATCTGGGGATTTCTTTGGTGGAGATTCCCGGAATATGAGAGAAGGATTATTGATGACGAAATATGGGAGTCGTGGAAAGAGGCAAAAATCTCGGAAGACTTTATGAATAAAATGGAGCCACTTAAAGGTGTACTATACGGCTCTAAAGGTGCTTTTTATAATGCTTTGAAAAAAAACCTTGGAGAAAATTGGACAAAAATATTGAACGCGAATCTGCCGAGTGGTCTAAGATGGAGTAAAAAGATATTTGGAGATAGTATCAAAGCATATTATGCCAATGGATATCGAGGAAATTATTTAGTGGTCGTCCCCCAGTACAATATCGTGGCTGTGAGGTGTGCGGATTTTGATGGATTTGACTACGAAACGGATTTTTATCCGGAATTTATAGACTTGGTCTCAAAGCTGGGAAAATAATACCTAAAAGGGACTAGTGCTTCTTTTATTAGATAATAAAGGCCCTAACAGGGCCTTTATCTATTGGTTATATTTTGTGTGTATCCAAGTGCCACTCACAAGAATCCCGTTACTTTCGGACCGGAATCTACAAATTTTACGGATTGGGCAACATTTTGTTTGTTGTCTTTTATAAAAGCTTGGAAAATTAGCGCATTATTCTTAAAAAAAATACTTCAAGTATCCTTCGTCGATATTATCCAACATCACCACAGACAAATACCAGTAAAGGTTGGTCAATAGGTCAAGGCATCATTAATAATGGATGGCTTTAAATGCTCTTTAAGATTTTTAATGGGGCATCACGGTTGAATCAAAATAGGAATGGTAATCTAATAGATCAAATTTAAATTACTGATGAGAACAAGCACCTAAATAAGCAGGCTTTTTATTTTTTGTAACAAATAGATGCGAATGGTGACCATTAATTGAATGTCACCTCGTTTTTTGTCATGATTGAACCCTTGCTTTTTAATACCTTTCATTAAAATGAAATTACTGGCTGACTTCATAATTGTATCTGGATTTGTAGTTACGTCGGTAATCTTGCTCATGTTGACCATTTCAAATAGAAAGGAGCTTCCCTATCGCATATTGATGGCCCTTTTGAGCCTCAGTGCCATAACATTGCTCACACTATATGCCCACTTGCATCAAATGATCCCTCTTTTTGTTTTCGCCCACCTTTTCGAGGATGGTGCTGGTTTATTGATAGGCCCATTGATCTATCTCTATATAAAATCCATTTTTATTCAGGATAAAAATCTCATTACAAAACATTGGCTGCATTTTATGCCTTTTACGACCTATTGGATTTTGATAAGCCTTCCCAAGACAATTGTCCACTATTATGGAGCGGACATTTTTGAGTATGTTGGGTTGTTTCAAAATGCCTATGTGTCCCTTGGAAAAAATATTTTTG
>JBCBZA010000228.1:0-4230 GCA_039815575.1 Bacteroidota bacterium
GGTCCAGCGCATTGAAGCCAACAATCCCGATGTCACGGGGGATCTGAAGGACCCCCAAGGAATCCTGCAATTCAAAAAATTGTGATTTCTTTAAGTACCTATTTTGATTGGAATAATTGATGGCCGGAATCTCTTTCATTACCCTGGACGCATCCACCCAAATGGAATCGTTCAAATGAAGTTTATTGAATTGTACCGCAATGGAGTCCAAAAAGGCTTTATCCTTTGGGGCATAAGACTTTAATTTCTCAACTACTTCATCCTTGTTCAGAAACTGAAGCGGAAGCACGGCAAAACGCAGTTGTACCAGTTTCTCCTCCAATTTGAAGTTTTCCTTTCTAGATTGGTAAAATTGTTCCAATTCTTCCGGGCCAATCAAGGTATCCTGTGATTTCTGGACCAATGCTTCCAGGTAGGCCTTAGTATATAAATCCGCTTGATAATCGGCCACCAGCCTATTAAACTCAGCCAATTTTTCCTCAGGCAAATTGATTTTTGATTTGGAAAGCAACAGCTGTTTCGATGCCCACTGATTGATGTAATTCACGACAAATGCTGCACTATCCTGTGGAGACATCTCATTGGAAATCATCGCTGAAATGGCATCTTCATATAGATAGGCATCCCCAACGCGGGCCAAAACTTTCCTGTCTTCCTTGCCATTGAAAAAATCGCTACAGGACCATACAGAAAATCCACAGCAGATAACAATGGTAAGCTTTGTTATATTCCTTAGAGAAGGCATTCCGCAAAAATAACAATAACTTAAAGCCCTACAAGATGAAGCGCACTGCTTAACAGAATTTTTGGGGTAGCTTTCAAATCAATATCTTAGTAGAACAACTAAACCAACAAAAATGAAGTACACAACAGAAGTCCTAATAGACCTTCCTAGGGACATATTTCTAAAAAAATTGGACAACCCTGATAACATGAAACATTGGATGCGGGGCCTGCAGTCCTATGAACATCTTTCTGGTACTCCGGGAAGCGAGGGAGCGCAAATGAATATGAAATTCAAAATGGGAAAGCGTGATATGGAAATGGTAGAGACCATCATCAAAAAAAACTTGCCAGAAGAATTTCATACCACCTATGATACCAAAGGGGTGCACAACATTCAAAAAAATTATTTTAAAGAAGAGGAGGGGAAGACCCGTTGGATTTCTGAAAGTGAATTTCAGTTTGAGGGATTTGGAATGAAACTCATGGCCTTCTTAATGCCTGGGGCTTTTAAAAAACAATCCAGAAAATATGCGGATGATTTTAAAAAATTTGCGGAAAAAGGAGTTTCAGTACTTGACAATTAAACAGTTATGAAAACACAATTACTTGACAGAAAAATAAAGTTGATATGGGACTTTAAGGGTCCATCAGCGCAAAAGACCGCCGAACATTATGTGGTCCATCTAAAAGAATACATTTTTAATGAAGAACTAAAATATGATATCGTTGCCTACAAGCAGATCAACGAGATGCACAGCATGGTCTTTCTCGTAGTCGCGGAGTTTGAAATGCCTCAAGTGCGGGATGATTTAAGACCGCATCGAGGTGAGCTGTATTTGGATGACAACCTCTAACTAAAATCAAATGAAAGCGCCCATTTTCTTTTTTTGTTGTTTGCTCTTCTTTTCGTGTGCAAGGCAAGTCTCTTTTGATAACGCCCTAGATGCGGCATTGGCGTCTTCCAATGAAAAAATTAAGAGGGTCATGGACAATTTGCAACCCTATCAAGTTCAGATTCGTTTTACCCATATTGACCGCGTGGGGGATAGTTTGATTTTTACCGATTATGATTTTCAGGTAGAGACGGACGACTATTTCTACCCTGCCAGCACTGTAAAATTTCCAGCTGCTGTTAGCGCTTTGGAAAAGCTAAATGAATTGGATTCCTTGAATAAGGGCGTTACCTTTTATGTTGAAGGGGACTCTGTGGAGACCACTTTTGCCAGGGCCATTGAGGAAATCTTTGCCGTAAGTGATAATGATGCCAATAACCGCTTAGTGGAATTCATGGGGTTTGATGATCTCAATCAACGGATTCAAAACAAAGGTGCAGGGCCCATTCGTATTTCCCATCGCTTATCAACCTCCAATGCGGATGATGTAACCACCAAACCCTTGGTGATTTATAAAAATGATAGTAGTACGGTAGTTTCTCAATCTATTATTAGTGCCCCATTGAAAGAACTTGCTTTAGAAAATATAAGGAAAGGGAAGGGATTTTATGCTGGAGATTCCCTCTACACCGAGCCATTTCATTTTGGATTGAAAAACTACTATCCGATAAGCACGCAACATGAGGTATTAAGAAGGGTCATTTTTCCAGAAGTTTTTGATGGAGATAAACGGTTTAACCTCTCTGTGGAACAACATGATTTTCTGTTAAAGTCAATGGCGGTACTACCTTATCAAGCCGGATACGCTAGAGACGAGTATTACGACGGTTACGTGAAATTTTTCATGTTTGGCGATTCTAAAGAACCCATCCCGGAACACATCAAAATCTATAACAAAGTAGGCTACGCATATGGTACGCTGACCGATTGCGCCTATATCAAGGACACAAGAAATCATGTGGACTTTATGATCACTGCTACCATTTTGGTCAATGAAGATGGCATTTTCAACGATGACAACTATGAATATGACGAAGTGGGCATACCCTTTTTAGCGCAATTGGGAAGGGAGATTTATGATTTCGAACTAAAAAACCAATAACCATGGAATTTACTTTTGACCAGTTTATCAAAAAAATCCATATAAAGGCATCCGTTGAAAAATTGTATTCGCATTGGTCCACCTCAGAGGGAATTTCCAAGTGGTTTTTGAGCGGTGCCAATTATACTTCTTCGGATGGAATCCATAGAAATCCAAAAGAAGAAATTCAAACTGGGGATCGCTATCTATGGAAATGGCACAATTGGAACGGTAAGGAAAGTGGTACG
The DNA here is from genome assembly GCA_039815575.1 of Bacteroidota bacterium. Taxonomy (GTDB): domain Bacteria; phylum Bacteroidota; class Bacteroidia; order Flavobacteriales; family Flavobacteriaceae; genus Croceivirga. The sequence goes on from JBCBZA010000228.1 coordinate 2,949, forward strand.
ATCTTACGTGCCAATGGAGTGGATTTTATTGAATTTACTTTTGGTAATGATGCATGCAAGGTTTCTGTTCATCTCCAAAAGGCCAAGGAAACTACTTTGCTGACCTTAAAACAATACGACATGGCCACGGACGAGGAAACCAAAATGAACCTTTACAATGGTTGCAGTTGTGGATGGACCTTTTGGCTAGCCAATCTTAAGGCGTATTTGGAACATGGCATTTTACTTAATGAAAGGCATGTGGACCTTACCAACATTCCCCAGGCAGGTCATATTTTTGTAAATATGTAAAAAGCACCGCTGTATGGCGGTGCTTTACATCAACATAACCAATACCAAATCATTTTATTTTGGCATTACTACGTCTTCTATGATGTGAATTACACCATTGGATGCCATAACATCGGTCTTGGCAATTTTACTGTAGTTTCCGTTGGCATCCTTTAAAAAGATTCCCCCATCTTTGCTTACAGCAGTTAATTTACCCCCTTGCAAGGTTGTCAATTCCGCTTTACCATTGCCGCTCTTAAGTGCTGCGGCAACATCAGAGGCAGCCAATTTTCCAGAAACCACATGATAGGTCAGAACTGCCGAAAGCTTTTCTTTGTTCGCGGGCTCCAATAAAGAACTTAGCGTAGCTTCATCAATTTTCGCAAATCCAGAATTCACGGGCGCAAAAACGGTAAAAGGCCCATCTCCTTTTAATGCACCCACCAAATCAGCTGCTTTAAGGGCAGTTACTAAGGTGGAAAAGTCTTCCACGGAAACTGCGATATCAACGATATCTTGGGCTTTCTGTGCTTTTGATGTTTGTATTGCGGCTACTAATGCAATTGTTGTAAGAATAAAAACTAATTTTTTCATTTTGTTTTGTTTAATTGTTTTAATGATTTAAAAGACTAAATGCGCGCTTTTGTTCGTAATTACACTGGGAATTCTTGTTGATCGCCATATAGCTGCGATTGGATTTTGGGGCGCTGGCAAGGTAAGTGACAGCTTGAGCCAAATTGATTCTCGCTTCGGGCATTCCCACCAGTTCCACAGCATGAAGAGTATTGACCGCGACACCCAAGGCATTGGGGTCGGCATTACCAATATCTTCGGAAGCCAAAACAACAAGACGGCGAGCGATAAAAACAGGGTCTTCGCCACCCTCGAGCATTCTCGCTAAGTAATAGATGCCAGCATCCGGGTCACTCCCTCGAATGCTCTTTATAAACACAGAAATAGTATCGTAGTGCTCATCACCTTTGCGATCAAACCGAAGGCCTGAAGCCTGAAA
>JBCBZA010000063.1:0-21093 GCA_039815575.1 Bacteroidota bacterium
AAAGCAATTTTTAAAATTTGTTGACGCTTGTTTCATTTGTTCTTGTTAATTCAAGGTAAAAATATCGAATTATTATATGGAACAATACCTCCTTATGATACGTTTTTAACAAAGCGTTGTTGCTATTTTTATTTGGAGAATTAGGTGTTTTTTATCAAGAAATTCTTTAGGTCGGCATAATTGGAGATTTGGATTGCAACTTTTTCCCTATTCACCACTTTTTGAATTTGAGGTGGCAAGGGAAGGTCGATGCCCAAAGTAGCTTTGATTACCGGTAAAAATTTAATGGGATGCGCGGTTTCCAAAAATATACCAAAACAGTCGGGATGATCATTTAAAAACTTATGTAACCCCAGATACCCTACGGCACCATGGGGGTCCAGAACATATCCTGTGCGCTCATAAGTAGACCTCATGATCGCTTTGGTTTCATCATCAGAGAACGCATAGGAAGCGAGGATTTTGGACAATTTTGCGAAGTCATCGTCGAACAGTTTTTGAATTCGAATAAAATTACTGGGGTCACCAACATCCATAGCATTGGAAATCGTTGAGCTGGAAGCTTTGGGTTGATATTGCCCATTCTTCATAAAATTGGGAACTACGTCATTAATATTGGTACTGGCGACAAACTGCTTTACAGGCATTCCCAATCTGTACGCCACCATGCCTGCGCAGATATTCCCAAAATTTCCTGAGGGTACGGAAAAAACCAAATCCCCTCCTATGTCCTTGGCTTGTTTAAATGCAAATAGATAATAGAAAAGCTGAGGTAGCCATCGTGCTATATTGATACTATTGGCCGATGTTAGTTTTTGATTATGGGTAATTTCCTTATCCAGAAAAGCCCTTTTTACCATACGCTGGCAATCATCGAAGGTGCCTTCCACTTCCAAGGCAGTTATATTTTGTCCAAGTGTAGTCAATTGTTTTTCTTGGATATCACTGACCTTACCACGGGGATATAGAATCACAACATTAACGCCTTCAACGCCGAAAAATCCATTGGCCACCGCTCCTCCCGTATCACCCGAGGTCGCCACAAGCACCGTCACTTTTTCATTGCTCCCTTCAGAGAAATACCCCAAACAATTGGCCATAAATCGGGCCCCTACATCCTTAAAGGCCATAGTGGGCCCGTGGAACAATTCTAAGGTTGCACTATTCCCTTCCAGGTTCACCAACGGAAAATCGAAATCCAAGGTATTGGCAATAACTTCCTCCAATTTCTTAGTGGGAATGTCAGCCTCAACAAATTGTTCAATGGCCTTAAGGGCAATTTCATGATTGGAGAATGCCCCAATTTCACTAAAAAAAGTGGTAGGAAGTGGTCGTATCGCTTCAGGAAAGTATAGTCCTTTGTCCGGGGCTATACCAGCAATGACGGCATCCTTAAAGGTCGTTTTATGGGAGGTGTTGGTAAGACTGTAAAATTGCATTTTGGTTAAATCGTTTTAATTCCATTGGTTCCGATGGGAGATATGTGGATATCAAAGTCCAATCCGGTTTTTTCATAGATAGCCTTCATGGTTTGGGCCACCTTTTGGGCCGTTTTTTCCCCTTTGGAAAGCGCGAAAATGGAGGGTCCTGAACCCGAGATTCCCGAACCTAGTGCACCGGCTTTTTTCACCTCTTCTTTTACCTTTTTAAATTCGGGTATAAGAATGGAACGAATGGGTTCCACAATATGATCTTCTAAGGAGCGACCAATCAGTTCATAATCATGGGTGTACAATCCTGCAATCAATCCACCTAGATTGCCCCATTGACGAATACCTTGGGCAAGGGTAATATTGGTTTTGAGAATTTTTCTGGAATCTGCGGTTTTTATTTCAATTTGAGGATGTATTACGGTGGCATAAAGTGACTTGGGCGTGGGAATGGATACAATATCTAAAGGATCGTAGCTTCGTACCAATGTAAACCCTCCCATTATGGCGGGGGCCACATTATCTGCATGTGCTACATTACTGGCCAATTTTTCTCCTTGCATTGCCAACTTTACCAAATCAATCTCGCTCAATGGATGGTCCAATAGCGAATTGATAGCCCAAACAGCCCCAGCAGCACTTGCCGCGCTACTACCAATACCGCTTCCCGGCTTTATTTTTTTATAAATTTCAATTTCAAACCCTTCCTTGCATGCCAAATTTTCCAGAAGTGCCAATGCAGCTACGCCTGCAACATTTTTTTCGGTTTCTAGAGGGAGTTCCTGTCCAACTATTTTGGTGATCCTTATACCAGGATGGGTTGACTTTCGAACGACCATTTCGTCACCTACCGTTTCCAAGGCCAATCCTAAAACATCAAACCCACAGGAAACATTGGCGACCGTGGCAGGACAAAAAACCCGAATCTCATTATTCATTTGATTTGTAATTTTTTTCGTCCCCTCTCCCTTGGGTAGGGAATTTTAGGGGAGGGATTCAAAAATTTCCTATTCTTATGATATCCGCAAAGATACCGGAAGCAGTAACATCGGCTCCGGCGCCTGCACCTTTTACAATCAAGGGCTGCTCAGCATATCGTTCGGTATAGAACAACACAATATTGTCACTTCCTTTCAAATTATAAAAATCATGACTTTCGGGTATTTCCTGAAGGCCAACTTTAGCTTTTCCATTTTCAAATTGGGCCACGTACTTTAAGCGGCAATTGCTTCTTGATGCAGATAAATATCGTTCCTGAAAGTCGTTTTCGAATTTTTTTAATGATGCATAAAAAGTATTGTTGTCTTCTGCCGCGAGGCTTTCCTTGGGCAGGAACGAATCATTTTCTATCTCCTCAATATCCATTTGGTAGCCACTTTCCCTAGCCAAAATCAATATTTTTCGCATCACATCCACACCACTTAAATCAATAGTGGGATCGGGTTCGGTATAGCCCTTTTCCTGTGCTTCCTTCACAACATCATGGAAAGTGGTGGAGGTATTAAAATTGTTGAAAACAAAATTAAGACTACCGGACAATACCGCTTGTATCTTATTGACGCGATCTCCAGATGCAATGAGGTGTTTTAAAGTATCAATAATGGGCAAGCCTGCACCAACATTAGTCTCAAAGAGAAATGGGGCGTAGTATTGTTTGGATAACCTTTTTAATCTCTGGTAATTTTCATAAGATGAGGAACAGGCAATTTTATTACAAGTGACCACGGCAATACTATTTTTAAGATAGTTCCCATAACTTTCAGAAACCACTTCACTAGCGGTATTGTCCACAAAAATGCTATTTCTATAGTTCAACTTTTGAACCCTTTTCATGAACGATGGCCCATCCGCTTCCAATCCATTTGCCAGGACTTCATTCCAAGTATCCAACGAAATGCCTTCTTCATGAAAAACCATTCTTCTAGAATTGGATATTCCTATAACCCTAATATTCAATTGTAACTCTTCTTTCAGGTAGCTGTTCTGTTGCTGTATTTGTGCCAACAAACGGGAACCTACATTACCAACCCCCATAATAAAGAGGTTTAGTTGCTTCACATTTTCTTCAAAAAATTCCTCGTGAAGGGCATTTAGGGCTTTTTTAACATCCCCACTTTGAATGACCGCAGAGATATTTCTTTCGGATGCCCCTTGGGCAATAGCTCTAATATTTACATTATTTCGTCCTAAAGTGCTGAACATTTTTCCACTTAATCCCTGGTGACTTTTCATATGATCACCAACGAGTGCTATAATGGACAAACCTTTTTCTACTCTAATGGGGTGTATTCTTTTGGAAGAAATCTCGAACTCAAATACCTCGTTTACCGATGCCTTTGCTTTGATGGCATCATCCTTCGAAATGCCCACACAAATGGAATGTTCGGAGGAAGCCTGCGTTATCAACACCACGCTTATTCCCTGTTGCGATAGGGTCTCGAAAAACCTTTTGGAAATACCTGGAATACCTACCATTCCAGGTCCTTCCAACGATAATAGGGCAATGCCGTCAACATGACTTATCCCCCTTACGGTCTTGCCTGCACCATTACCGCTGTTCTCGATAAGGGTCCCTTTATCTTCTGGGGCAAATGTGTTTTTTATCCATATGGGGATTTCTTTGTTCAATACCGGTTGTATGGTTGGTGGGTACAAGACCTTGGCTCCAAAATGGGAGAGTTCCATGGCTTCTTCATACGAAATTTTAGAAACAGATCTGGCCTGTTTTACCAATTTTGGATTGGCAGTGAACATGCCGCTAACATCGGTCCAAATTTGTAGTGCCCTTGCATTGGTCGCAGCAGCAAGTATTGCAGCCGTATAGTCGGAACCGCCTCGGCCTAGGGTGGTACTATGGCCTTGCTTGGAGGATGACACAAATCCGGGCACTACCGTAACCATATATCTGGAATCGTCGAAATAAGCCTTGCAGGTGCTATTGGTCGATTGGAAATCTACGCGGGCATTGCCGAAATTTTCATCTGTCGTTACTAATTCCCGGCCATTCTTGTATCCCGCATCTAGCCCATAGGATTTAAAATATTCGCTTATGATAAATGAGGAAAGCAACTCCCCATAACTGACCACTTTATCCGAAAGCCTAGGGGTATATTCTCCAATAAGATGGGCCCCTTGTACCAAGGTCTCCAGTTCGTTTAAAGTACTCTTGATATGACTTAGGATACTGCTTTGTTCTTTAATTGGGAACAGCTCCTTAGTAGTTTCTAAATGTCTTTCTTCGATTTGAAGTAGAATTTTTTCATATGACAAATCCTTATTTGAAGCTAACTCTAGGGCCTTTAGCAATAGATCCGTTACGCCACCAAGTGCGGATACTACAACAATGGTCTTTGTATCCCTACTATCGGAAACGATTTTGGTGACTTGTTTTATATTATGGGCATTGGCAACAGAAGTGCCGCCAAATTTTAAGATTTTCATTTTAAAAAGTTGAAGGTGTAACGAAATAATCAGGACAATATGTAAAGATAGTTTACCCCAATGGGGTAGTGGTACCATGGATACCAAAGAAGAGAGAACGAGTTATGTCTGATTGCTTAAATTGCATGCGCTATTGTACGGGATAAAAGTAGTGTTTTGAACAAATGCATCAAATTGTTCCATTGTTTTTATCGAATTGACAATTTTTGCTAACTATTCTTACCAAATGAAGATTTTATCCAAGGAACAAGTCTATGAAGCTGATAAATTCACAATTGAAAAACAGCAAATATCCAGTGATGCATTAATGGAACGCGCGGCCTTAGGCATTTTTAATTGGATGCACCAACGTCTTCAGGGGAATCCGGTAAAAATCCATCTTTTTTGCGGTATTGGAAACAATGGTGGGGATGGCCTGGCCTTGGCCCGCCATTTAAGAGAACACGATTATGATATAAAAGTATACGTGGTCAACTATAGCGAAAAGCGTTCCAAGGATTTTTTGCTCAATCTAGATCGTTTAAAGGACCGTAAACTATGGCCTGAATTTTTGGATGAACAGCACCATAGCGTCCCCATAAATCCTGATGATATTATTGTAGACGCCATTTTTGGAATTGGCCTCAATCGTTCGCCTTCTGAATGGGTAGGGCACTTGATGCAGCAAATCAATAGATCTTCTGCCTTTGTTCTTTCCTTGGATATCCCTTCTGGCCTGTTCGTGGATAGCGTACCCAAGCTTTCTGAACGGGTTGTACAGGCCAACCACGTTTTGAGTTTTCAATGTCCTAAATTGTCCTTTTTTCTCCCACAGACGGCTATTTATGCTAATCAGTGGGAAATATTGGATATAGGATTGGACCAGGAATACCTTTCCAAGGTAGAAACCTTATATCATCTCATCGGAAAGTACGAAGTATTGCCCATCTATAGACCTCGACTTAAATTCTCCCATAAAGGCATCTATGGACATGCGGCAATTATCGGGGGTAGCTATGGAAAGATTGGTGCGGTAAGCCTTGCGGCCAAGGCTTGTCTACATACCGGGGCCGGATTGGTTACCGCTTGCGTCCCCCAATGTGGATATATTCCATTGCAGACTGGTTTCCCTGAGGCCATGGTAGTAACGGACACCAATGAAAAACGGATTACGGAGATAACAATTCCGTTCAAAGCCAAGGCCATTGGTATTGGAATGGGAATGGGGACCCATGAAGAGACGGTCCGTGCTTTTGAAAAACTATTGGTTGGAAACACCTCCAAACTTGTTGTTGATGCGGACGGTTTGAATATGCTTTCCAAAAAACCAAAACTATTAGATCAACTTCCGAAAGAAACGGTGCTCACTCCACACCCCAAAGAATTGAAACGATTGATTGGAGAGTGGAAAGACGATTTTGAAAAGCTGTCAAAGGTCAAGGAATTCTCTAAAAAGTACAGTTGTATTGTTGTTGTTAAGGGTGCGCACACTATCGTAGTTGCCAATGGTGTAGGTCACATCAACTCCACTGGAAACCCTGGGATGGCCACTGCAGGGAGCGGCGATGTGTTGACTGGTATCATAACAGGGCTTATTGCACAAGGGTACGCCTCGTTACAAGCATCAATTTTTGGGGTGTACCTTCATGGTTTGGCCGGGGATATCACTGCATCAAAAGAGGGATATGAAGCTGTAACTTCGTCAAAATTAATAGCCAATCTGGGAGCTGCTTTTACGGAATTGTTCCGAAGTGAAAATGTGGAGGAGCAAGCAGGAAGTAATAAAACTGACTAAATCTTCTGCCCTTTTCTTTTAAGTCTTTTTTTAATCCAACTTACCGCATTATCGAATTCTATAAAAAATTCCATATTCTTCTTGTAGAACATTTTTTCAATCTTAAAGTTATGCATGTCTATCTCTTTTTTAGAGACAATGGCAAAAGCCTTAAGATTGTCAAGACCCCTTAGATAGGTATAAATAATGGGGTCAATGGCATAAGAGTTCTTTCTAAGGCTGATATAGCCAAATATTTTGTCCCTAAAATGAATTTCTGATATGCCAATGATTTGATAGGCCCTTTCCAAGGTAACGGTTGCTCCTTCATCAAAAGTTGCTACGATGTAATTGTCATAAACTTGTACGGTGCCTATGTCCAAGGAATATTCCTTGACAACAATAGGATTTTTTGCAAATCCAAACTTCATTCCCATCATTTATAGTGTCGGTACGAAAGTAGGAGGGATGTTAACCGAACTGAAAAATTTTAGATTAACTACAGATTTATCGTTTAAATTGTTAAAATGGTCATCCCTTTATTTATTTTTCTTACAAGGCTTGAAGTAAGCCAAATCAAAAAAAGAGCCTATCAAAGGCTCTTTTTTAAAGTTGAACAGTATTATTTTCTACAAACTATTTGGCTTTAGGCGATTCTTCGGCTTTTTTGATTTTTATGGTCAGTTCTTCCTTCTTCTTATCAAAGTCCATAAAAATACTATCGCCTTCATTCAGATTGGAGTTAACAATCTCTTCGGCCAAGGCATCTTCGATATATTTTTGAATAGCCCTTTTCAATGGTCGTGCACCATATTGCCTATCAAATCCTTTGTCCGCAATATAATCCTTTGCGCTATCGGAAAGATTAAGGTCATATCCAATATCCTTAATTCTTTTGAAGAGTTTATCCAGCTCTATGCCAATGATTTTATGGATATCCTCGCGCTCCAATGGGTTAAAGACAATAACATCATCAATCCTGTTTAGGAACTCAGGGGCAAACGCCTTTTTTAAAGCATTCTCTATCACACTTTTTTGATGGTCATCGGCTTGGGCTTTTTTGGCTGCAGTACCAAAACCAACACCTTGACCGAAATCCTTTAATTGTCTGGCCCCAATATTTGAGGTCATAATGATAATGGTGTTTCTAAAATCAATTTTACGTCCAAGACTATCAGTAATAAAACCATCATCCAAGACCTGTAAAAGCATATTGAAGACATCTGGATGTGCTTTTTCAACTTCATCCAAAAGAACTACAGAATAGGGCTTCCTTCGCACTTTTTCTGTCAGTTGCCCCCCTTCTTCATATCCTACATATCCTGGAGGTGCCCCGACTAAACGAGAGATGGCAAACTTCTCCATGTACTCGCTCATGTCTATGCGGATAAGGGCATCTTCCGAATCGAATAATTCCCGTGCCAGTATTTTGGCCAATTGGGTTTTTCCAACCCCAGTTTGCCCTAAAAAGATGAAAGAACCAATAGGCTTGTTGGGATCTTTAAGCCCTGCCCTATTGCGTTGGATGGCCTTGGCCACTTTGGCCACGGCTTCATCTTGTCCAATTACATAGTCTTTGATGAGATTGGGCAATTCTGCTAGTTTATTGCTTTCCGTTTGGGCGATTCTATTAACGGGAATACCACTCATCATGCTAACAACATCGGCAACATTGTCTTCAGAAACGGTTTCGCGATTCAATTTACTTTCCTCTTCCCATTGTTCTTGGGCAGAAGCCAAATCTTTCTCCAACCTTTTTTCATCATCGCGTAGTTTTGCCGCTTCTTCGTATTTCTGTTTCTTAACTACACTATTCTTCAATTCCCTAACGTCTTCCAGCTGTTGTTCCAGTTCCAAGATTTGTTTGGGAACGTCCATATTGACGATATGAACTCGGGAACCCGCTTCATCCAAAGCATCGATGGCTTTGTCTGGAAGGAACCTATCGGTCATATAGCGATTGGTCAATTTTACGCAAGCTTTAATGGCATCGTCAGTGTAAAGAACATTGTGGTGGTCTTCATATTTCCCCTTGATGTTCATCAAGATTTCAATGGTCTCCTCCACGGTGGTAGGTTCTACCATTACCTTTTGAAAACGTCTTTCCAAAGCACCATCTTTCTCGATATATTGACGGTATTCGTCTAAGGTAGTTGCGCCAATACATTGAATTTCACCCCTTGCCAATGCAGGCTTAAACATATTCGAGGCATCTAAACTGCCTGTGGCACCACCTGCACCCACTATCGTATGGATCTCATCAATAAAGAGGATGATGTCATCATTCTTTTCCAGCTCGTTCATGACCGCCTTCATTCTTTCCTCGAACTGACCGCGATATTTTGTTCCAGCTACCAAAGATGCTAGATCAAGGGTAACTACGCGTTTTCCATAAAGAATACGCGAAACTTTTTTGTTGATGATTCGCAGGGCCAAACCTTCTGCAATAGCACTTTTACCTACCCCGGGCTCACCAATTAATAAGGGATTGTTCTTCTTTCGTCTACTTAATATCTGTGAAACACGTTCAATTTCTTTTTCCCTTCCAACTACGGGATCTAATTTATTATCCTCCGCAAGTCTGGTTAAATCCCTTCCAAAATTATCAAGGACTGGGGTTTTCGACTTTTTGTTGCTTTTTTGTTGACCGGAAGAACCAAAGCTACTTTCCTTGCTTTCACCAGCATCTGAGCCATCTTCGGGGTCGCTGGAGAATGATTCCGATCTGGGGGTATCCAAATAATCGTCATCACTGGTTATCATGGATTTGAACTGTTCCTTAACATTATCATAGTCCACTTTCAGTTTGTGAAGCAATTTTGTAGTGGGGTCGTTCTCGTTTCTAAGTATACACAATAACAGATGTGCGGTATTAATGGAAGAGCTTTGAAAAAGTTTGGCTTCCAAAAAAGTTGTTTTTAAGGCACGTTCCGCCTGTCTGGTAAGGTGCAGGTTCTTTTTATCTTTTTGAATGGAGCCTGTATTGGGGTTTGCGGGACTCAGAATTTCCACTTTTCGTCTCAAATGGTCCAAATCCACATCAAGGGCATCCAAAATATTTATGGCTTTTCCGTTGCCATCCCTAAGTAACCCAAGCATTAAATGCTCTGTACCGATGAAGTCATGGCCCAAACGCAAAGCCTCTTCCTTACTGTAAGCGATAACATCTTTTACCCTTGGAGAAAAATTATCATCCATAGCTTTTCTTTGTCGAACTAAAATTACTAAAAGTAATGGACAAGTGTCCAAATACCATACCCATATTCGACAAAGTCGGAAGAATTGACGAAAAATGGCAGCTTTAACATAAACTTTAACGTTATAAACTGCTTGATATTGAGTGTAGTTGCGTGTTAATAATTTTTTTAATAAAGTATGGGTCAGTCTTTAGCGAAGGGGCATTTTTTGGTATCTTGCCACGATAGTTTAACCACAAAATCTATTTGATTTTAATATGGCTGAAGGGGAAAAATTGATACCTATCAACATTGAGGATGAAATGAAATCGGCCTACATTGATTATTCAATGTCGGTCATTGTGTCACGTGCACTGCCAGATGTGCGCGACGGACTTAAACCAGTGCACAGAAGGGTACTTTTTGGCATGCATGAGCTAGGAGTACGGGCGTCGAGTTCGCATAAGAAATCGGCTCGTATCGTAGGGGAAGTATTAGGTAAATACCATCCCCACGGTGACACCTCCGTTTATGATACCATGGTGCGTATGGCCCAAGAGTGGAGTTTGCGTTACATGCTAGTGGATGGACAAGGGAACTTTGGTTCTGTCGACGGTGATAGCCCTGCTGCCATGCGTTACACGGAGGCAAGAATGCGAAAGATCTCTGAGGAGATGCTTGCCGATATTGACAAGGATACGGTGGACCATCAATTAAATTTTGATGACTCCTTACAAGAACCTACCGTTTTACCCACTAGGATTCCCAACCTTTTGGTCAATGGGGCATCAGGAATTGCCGTGGGGATGGCAACGAATATGCCCCCACACAATCTTTCCGAGGTAGTGGATGGTACCGTGGCCTACATTGATGATGATACCATAGAAATTGATGAACTGATCACCCATATAAAAGCCCCGGATTTTCCAACGGGAGGTATTATTTATGGATATGATGGGGTCAAAGAAGCCTTTCATACGGGGCGTGGTCGTGTGGTGATGCGTGCTAAGGCCCACTTCGAAGAGGTTCAAGGTAGGGAGTGCATTATTGTCACTGAGATTCCTTACCAAGTGAACAAGGCCGATATGATCAAGAAAACGGCGGATCTTGTCAATGATAAAAAAATTGAAGGGATTTCGACCATTCGCGATGAGTCGGATAGAAAAGGGATGCGTATTGTCTATATTTTGAAGCGTGACGCTATTCCAAATATTGTCCTCAACATGCTGTATAAGTATACGGCACTGCAGTCTTCTTTTTCAGTAAATAACATTGCCCTGGTGCATGGAAGGCCAAAACTGCTGAACCTAAAAGAAATCATCCATCATTTTGTGGAGCACAGACATGAGGTGGTCGTGCGCCGCACAAAATATGAGTTAAAGAAAGCGGAAGACCGAGCACATATTCTTGAAGGGCTTATCATCGCTTCCGATAATATCGATGAAGTGATCGCCATCATCCGTGGGTCGGCAAATGTGGAGGAAGCGCGCACTAGTTTGATGGAACGTTTTAAGCTTACCGAGGTTCAAGCAAAGGCCATTGTGGAAATGCGCCTACGCCAACTAACAGGCTTGGAGCAAGATAAGTTGCGTGAGGAATATGATGCACTATTGAAGACCATTGAGGATTTAAAGGACATCCTTGATAAAAAGGAACGAAGAATGCAAATCATCAAAGATGAATTGCTTGAGGTTAAAGAAAAGTATGGGGATGAGCGCCGTTCGGAGATTAACTTTGCTGGGGGGGATTTGAGTATTGAGGATATGATTCCTGATGAGCAAGTGGTCATTACAATCTCACATGCGGGTTACATCAAAAGGACCCCACTTACCGAATACAAAACCCAAAATAGAGGTGGAGTAGGACAGAAAGCATCTACGACAAGAAACGAAGACTTTTTGGAACACCTGTTCGTAGGTACCAACCACCAATATATGCTGTTCTTCACGCAAAAAGGAAAGTGTTTTTGGATGCGGGTATTTGAAATTCCGGAAGGAAGCAAAACCTCCAAGGGAAGAGCCATTCAGAACCTAATCAACATTGACACGGAAGATAAGGTCAAGGCATTTATCTGTACGCAAGATCTAAAGGATGAAGATTATGTGAACAGTCATTATGTAATTATGGCCACCAAGAAAGGTACGGTAAAGAAAACATCGCTTGAACAATATTCCCGTCCTAGGCAAAACGGTATCAATGCGATTACCATTAGAGAGGAAGATGAGCTTTTAGAAGCAAAACTTACTACAGGTACCAGTCAAATATTCCTTGGACTGAAATCTGGAAAGGCCATCCGATTTGAGGAAAGTAAAACCCGACCTATGGGAAGGAACGCTTCCGGTGTTCGTGGCATAACCTTAGCAGATGAAAATGATGAGGTCATAGGCATGGTTTCCGTCCATAACTTTGAGGATGATATTTTGGTCGTCTCAGAAAACGGCTATGGCAAAAGATCCAATATTGATGATTATCGCGTAACTAATAGGGGTGGAAAAGGTGTTAAAACCATTTCCATTACCGATAAGACAGGAGGCTTGGTCGCCATTAAAAATGTGAGTGATACGGATGATCTTATGATCATAAATAAGTCAGGGATTGCCATTAGAATGGCCGTCGAGGATTTAAGGGTTATGGGAAGGGCCACCCAAGGTGTAAAGCTGATCAATCTTAAGGGAGAAGACTCCATTGCTGCAGTGGCTAAAGTGATGAAAGACGAGGATGCTGTAGATGAAATCGATATTATGGATATTGAGGTCAATGAGGAAGATGGCACAGCTCTTGATAAAGATACCGACGGAAAGCAATAAAATAAGCAATAAACACTAAATTTTAATTACACATTGAATATGAAAACTAAAATAATGCTACTACTTGCATTTTCGATTTCCATGATTGGATTTGCACAGAAAGACGAGATAAAAGCAGCAACTAAAGCGATGAAAAGTGGTGATGCCACGACAGCTAAAGCTGCTCTTGAGGGTGCCTCTGGGTCTATTGATGGGGCGGATGCAAAGGTGCAAGCCCAATACTATGCACTATTAGGGGATGCTTCAAAGCAGCTATCTGATTTTGAGGGGGCCATCAATGCCTATAATAAAGTAATTAGTGTTGAAGAAACCAGTGGTAAGGCTAAATACTCCGCTGATGCCAAGGTAAAATTGGGGCAGATTACCGGAGATTTGGTAAATGCTGCAGTCGAAGATAACAATAACAAGAATTTTTCTGCGGCCGCAACCAAGCTTTACCAAGCTTATAAATTAAGTCCCAATGATACCATTTATCTGTATTATGCTGCTAGCAGCGCCGTAAATGGTGGACCTGATAATTATGACCAAGCCATTCAATATTACAATGAGCTTAAGGACGTTAATTATGATGGGAGCGAAGTACAATACTCCGCTGTTGATGTGGCTACTGGTGAAACGGTGAACCTTGGGGCACAAGAATACGAGTTATACAAGAAGACGAATTCCTACAAGGATTTCAAAGAAGAGAGAACACCCTCCAAAAAAGCGGAAATCGTAAAGAATATCGCATTGATTTATCAAGAACAAGGTAAAAATGAAGAAGCCTTGGCTGCCTATGATGATGCTTTGGCAAGCAATCCTGATGATGTTAATTTGGTTTTGAACAAAGCGAATCTGTATTATGGAATGGGGGATAAGGATAAATTTAAAGAGCTTATGGGACAGGCCTCGGCCATGGCTCCTGATAATCCAGATTTATTATACAATATTGGGGTAATTAATATGGAACAGGGCAATATGCAAGAGGCTAGAGCAGCGTACAAAAAGGCCTTGGAGGTAGATCCAAACTATATCAATGCGCTTTTGAACCTTTCTACCACGTATGTGAACGAAGGAAATGAATTGGTAGATGAAATGAACAATTTGGGAACGTCAAGGGCAGATACCCAAAAATATGATGAACTTAAGGGAAAACGTGATGATCTTTTTAAAGAAGGCGCTGGAGTTTTAGAAACAGCATTGAAGAATACCCCTGATAACGTACAGATATTGGAGCAGTTAAAAAATATTTATGCGGCATTGGGTGACAATGATAATTTCATGAGGATTAAAAAATTGATTGGAGAATAACATTTGGCCCATTAATTTAAAGCTTGACCCTGCTTTCTATTAGATCGCAGGGTTTTTTTTATACCACTTTTTTAATCACCCTAAGGCTGTGGGAATAGTTACGTATATCCGTATTGAATATTCCTGTGTGATCCAACCGATCTATGCGCACATGACCCGAAGCGTGAATGATATAATTGTCTTTTAAGATGATGCCAACATGATTGATACTACCATCGGCATTATCAAAAAACGCCAAATCACCCGGCTCACTTTCTTCGATAAAGCTCAAGACCTCGCCCTGTTTGGATTGCTCTTCGGTAGTTCTTAAGAGCTTTTTTCCGTTTATTTTATATACCATTTGCGTCAATCCCGAACTGTCTATCCCAAAGGGTGTTTTTCCACCACTAAGAAAGGGACTATTAAGATAAAGTAATGCGGTCTCCACCAAGTTTGATTTTTTCCAATCGGCTTTCGCTTTAAGCCCAGCCATTTCCTCACATTGGTGATTAAGAAGAAAACAAGGGTCCAAACGAGACCCCATAACAACAGGTAATAGCTCATTGTCCTTAGTAGTAACATAGGAAAGGAAGTCCGAATTAAAATAAGGTTCTTTTGCCGACGATATTTCTAGAAAGTCTTGTTCCGAAATTTTCGTAAACTGGTCGTTTTTGACCCAGCCTTCAAAACCATCAAAAACCAATTGGATCCTACTAAAGTATTTTCGCTCTTCCCGCACTTTAAAGACATCACCATATAGTATTTGTGAAACCATGCTAGCCAAAGGATCAGCCGTTTCTCTAACAGGAATAACGCTTAAATGACCAAGCCCATATTGCATATGCGCCCTAGATGAATTAACGTTCCAGAATTATGGCCGAGGCACCGCCTCCACCATTACAAATGGCCGCAGCACCGACCTTTCCATTGTTTTGGGTCATAACATGTAATAGGGTAACCACAATACGGGCACCCGAACATCCCAACGGATGTCCAAGGGAAACTGCCCCTCCATTAACGTTAACGTTATTGTCTGTTAAACCTAACAACATCATATTGGCCAAACCTACAACTGAAAATGCTTCATTAAACTCAAAGAAATCCACATCTTCCATTCCTACTCCTGCCTTGTCCAAAGCTTTTGGCAAAGCTTTCGCCGGGGCCGTTGTAAACCATTTTGGTTCTTGGGCAGCGTCTGCATACCCTTTTATTTTTGCGATGGGGTTCAATTTTAGTGCTGCCGCTTTTTCCTTACTCATAAGTACCAGCGCGGCAGCTCCATCATTTATAGTGGAGGCGTTGGCAGCTGTTACCGTTCCATCTTTGGTAAACGCAGGTCGCAAAGCCGGAATTTTTTCCATTTTTACATTTTTGAACTCCTCGTCCTCACCAATCCATATAGGCTCACCCCGTCTTTGCGGAACTTCAACAGGGACTATTTCGTTGGCAAATTTTCCTTCGGCCCAGGCCTTTGTAGAGCGCTCATAGGATTGTATGGCAAAAGCGTCTTGATCTTCCCTTGAAAAATTGTGTTCCACCGCACAGGCGTCTGCGCAAACTCCCATGGCGTTTTGGTCGTAAACATCAACCAATCCGTCTTTTTGCATTCCATCAATAAGTTGGGAAGCTCCAAATTTAGTTCCATTTCTCATGTGCACGTAATGGGGAATCTGACTCATGCTCTCCATACCACCGGCAACCACAATTTCCGTATCGCCTAGAGCAATGGATTGGGCTGCTTGCATAATGGCTTTCATCCCAGAAGCACAAACTTTATTGACCGTGGTACAAGGAACAGAATCGGGGATCCCGGCATAAATAGCGGCTTGTCTTGCGGGAGCTTGTCCCGTACCTGCCTGGACCACATTTCCCATCAACACTTCGTCCACCTGATTTGGCGAAAGATTAATTTTGGCAAGCGCGCCCTCAATGGCAATTGCACCAAGTTTTGGCGCGGGAATACTGGATAAGCCCCCCATAAAACTTCCTATTGGCGTTCTCACAGCAGCTACGATTACGACCTCTTTCATGCCTTATATTTTTGGTGCTGCGAAAATACTAATTTTAAAGCCATAATTGCCAATGTCGGGTTTGGCGCTAAATTTTCTATTTTTGGTTAAGCGACTTAGCAAATGGGAAAATCATTGGATCGTTTTTACAAGAAGCAATCACTTATTTACAAGTATTTTCTCTATTTCATATCCGTAGGACTTATTGTTTTTTTCTTTCCCAGGGGCGGGAAGTTCAAATATGAATTTCAAAAAGGCAGGTCATGGCAATATGAAAACCTTTATGCCCCGTTTGATTTTTCCATTAATAAGACCGAGGAAGAACTAAATGAAGAACGGAACTATCTTTCCGATCATAAATCGGTCTATTACGCTTACAGTGATTCCACATTCCTAAGCATCAATCTTGATTTTAAAGATGCCTATGAAAATGCCTTCTCCAATGCAGGGTATTCAGATTCATCCAAGGAATACTATTTTGACCTTGGGGAATCCATTCTTGATAGTATATATCGGCTTGGGGTCTTTGAGGATACAGCTACCAAAAATCGTGCTTTGATTGTTAAAGATAATGAGGCAGTAGCTGTACGGCCCAATGAGGTGGTAACTAAAAATAGCGCCAACAAGTTGGTGGACGCGTTTTTAGGGGATTATCCAGTTACGCCCCTTTCCGACCAACTGGGGCGGGTTATAAAGCGCGTACTGCGACCCAATGTTTTTTATGATAAAGCCCTTACGGATAAGGCACTACAAGACGAATTGTCCACTATCTCATTTACCCGTGGGGATATCCCAGAGGGAAGACTTGTAATTGCCAAGGGTGAAGTGGTAGAGGCAGAGAAACTCAATATTCTCAACTCGCTCAAGTCCCAATATGAATCGGAGTTGTGGAAAGGAAATAATCTGTATTATATATTATCGGGCTATACTATTTTGGTAGCATTGGTTTTGGTCATGCTTTTTCTATTCCTAAAAAAGTATCGCCCTGAGATTTATTCCAATAACAATAAGGTCACCTTTATATTTTTCAATATTCTGTTAATGGTCTTTATCACCACCTTGGCGGTAAAGAGTTTTGAAGCTTATATTTATGCTGTTCCGCTTTGTATTCTTCCTCTTATCCTAAAAAACTTTTTTGATGCCCGATTGGGCCTTTTTGCCCACGTATTAACGATTCTTATTTTGGGTTTTGTTGTTCCCAATAGCTTTGAATATATCTTTCTCCAGATTATCGCGGGCATAGTAACCATATTGACGGTTTCTGAGTTGTACAAAAGGGCCAATCTGTTTATTTCAGTTGGACAAATCACTTTGATTTATATGATAGGTTATTTTGCTTTCAATATGATTCAAGAAGGAAATTTGGACAATGTGAAGTGGATAACCTTCGGGCTCTTTTTATTGAATGGAATGATAACCCTTTTCGCTCAACCTTTAATCTATGCTTATGAAAAAATATTTGGTTTGGTTTCGGATGTTTCGCTTTTGGAGCTTTCGGACACCAATTCAGGTCTTTTAAAGGAGCTGTCCAATAAGGCTCCAGGAACTTTCCATCATTCCTTGCAAGTGGCGAATTTGGCAGAGGCAGCCGCTAATGAAATTGGTGCCAATGCCATGCTGGTGCGGGTAGGCGCGTTATATCATGACATTGGGAAAATGAACAAACCCACGTATTTTACCGAGAATCAGATTACCAACGTTAACCCTCATGATGAACTACCTCCTCGGGAAAGTGCCAAGATTATCATTGATCACGTAATTGAAGGCATTGAGATGGCTAGAAAGAATAAACTGCCCGATCGGATAATTGATTTTCTGAGGACTCATCATGGGACAAGTTTGGTCTATTATTTTTTCAAAAAACAGCAAGAACTTGACCCGGAAGTGGAGGAAAAAGGTTTCCGATATCCTGGTCCCATTCCTTTTTCAAAAGAGACGGCAATACTTATGATGGCTGATGCCATAGAGGCGGCTTCAAAAAGCTTGAAATCCCCAACCTATCCAATAATTGATGAATTTGTTGAGAAAATAGTTCAAGGCCAACTAAGGGCCAACCAATTTTTGAACGCCAATATCACCCTCAAGGAAATTGAGACGATAAAAAAGGTGCTTAAACAAAAGTTGACGAATATCTATCATCTTCGGGTGGAATATCCAAAATAAACGCAAAGGGAAGTTTTGAATGAAGTGTTAACAAAATGACAAACAATTTGTTAAGGCCGTGATTGATGATTATCTTTGATTTAATTGAAAGCTATACTATTAAAAATAAAAGTAAAACTATGAAAATTAGAATCTTTTTCCTTCCCTCATTGATGCTTTTTGTTTCTATCATCAACGCCCAACAATTTGGACCAGCTACTGATGAGCAATTGCTTGAAAAGGAGTTCTGGGAATCGATTCAAACACAAGGTACCGCATTGGATTCACTTATGGTATGGCAAGAGCAGGTTTTGTTACATACGGACAAGGAAACCATTGCCCCTAAAGACCATCTTTTTTTTAAGGCGTATGTTTTAACCGGGCCGGATCAATTGCGGGTAAGCGCCAGTGACGTGCTTAAGGTAGAACTGCTGGACGAAAGAGGAACTTTGGTCAATAGCCAGTACCATAAAATTTCCAATGGGTCTGCAGCAGGTTCCGTTATGATTCCTAAAAAGGCAAAATCGGGTAAGCACTACTTACGTGCGTATACCCGCTGGATGCTGAACTATGGCCCCGAAAACTTTGCCACGAAAGAAGTCGCTATTTTGGATAGAAAAAACAATACGTCGATTTTAAAGAACAGCAAACCCGATATCAAAATTTTTCCTGAGGGCGGCACTATGATTGCTGGATTGGAGAATAGGGTGGCCGTTCGTACAGCAGACTTTATAGGCGATGTTATCACGGTTATTGATGGGAGCGGAAATGAAATCACTAAGGTTCAGGACTATGGTAACGGGATTGGTACATTTCTGCTAACCCCTAGAAATGGAATGTCGTACAGTTTGAAGCTGAATAACGGAAGAAAGGTTGCCCTGCCAGATGCCGGTGAATTGGGCTATTCCCTTCAAGTTAACAATATTATTGGGGAGAAAGTAGTGGTAAAAGTAGCAGCGACCAATGGGGTTAAGAATCAAGAGGCATATTTAAGAGGTAGAATTAACGGTATCAACTTTTTTGAATCCAAAGTAACATTTAAAAATTCCAATAGCTTAGAAATTGAAATTCCTAAAACGGATCTACCAAACGGAATAGTACAACTACAACTCGAAGATGAGTTTGATCAGGTATGGGCCACCCGTCCTGTACACATAGACAACAATCAACTTCACTTTGAAATTGAAAAGCCTTCGGATACTCAAGGCAATTTGGTAAAAATTAAAGTGACGGATGCCAAAGGGTTACCAGTGCAAACGGAGTTATCCATTGCATTGGGCAAGGCAGAAGAAAATAGCCAGCAACCCTTCGCTTTTGATCAACCAAGAAATCAACGTTATTTAAATGATTTATTGGTGCTGACCAATAGGTTACCCAATGTCTATGCCCTAAATAAGGCGACTGAATTGCCTACTGAAATAAAATACAACTTTCAAGAGGGGCTTGAGTTCTATGGGAGGGCTTATGATTTGGACGCTGTTCCACTTACCAATACCAGAATTCAAGTTGTGATAAGTGGAACGGGGAAAGCAATGGCCCATGAAGTGACTACCAATAAAGAGGGGTTGTTTAAATTATCGGGCCTACAAATTAAAGGAGAGGCCGATATGGTATTCAGAAGGGCAGCCAAAGACCAAAGGGATAAATTTGTGAATGTCATCCCTTATCAATATGAGACCCCACCCTTAAAAATCAAAAGCTCAAAAGACAATGAAGGTTTGAACTCCAAACAGTTTATTCCCAAAAAACAAGTGGCCGAGTTTAAGGAGGGAGAAAACCTGGACCGTTTGATTACGTTGGAAGGCGTTTCCTTGGTAGGAGAAAAGTACAGATCCAGTAAGACCCCTTCGGTGTATAATATTAAACCTACACATGTAGTATATCAGGATCCCAAAAGACCAAAATTCATGTCAGAATTGTTTTTGAACATTCCCGGAGTAACCGTTGGAGGTGGGTTGAATTTTCCGACCGTATCTCCCTTAAGTTCTTCCAATTCCCTTTTGGACCAGTCCGGCCCTTTGTGGATTATTGATGGATTCATAGTGGGCAACTCTCCTTTTTTGGACCCAGAATGGGCTTTGTCCCACATCGATATTGATCGGATCGAGTTTCTGATTCGTTCTTCGGAAGCCTCCTTATGGGGTTCGCGCGCAAGTAAGGGCGTTATTTTAATCTATACAAGAAATGGCAGTGATGAGAGTTATATCAACCGAAAAAAGGCGCAATTGACCTTTGAAGGATATCATGATTCCCTTTCCTTTGACTCCTACAAAGCACAATTAACGGGAAAGAAAATTAAAACTGCCAACAACACCATTTACTGGAATCCATCTTTAGCAACGGACAAAAACGGAGAAGCGTTTATTACGTTTCCTACTGCTGGGGAACAACAGGCCATTGAGGTAGCTATTAAGGCCATAACCCCAGAAGGAAAGAGTGGTAGTTTACAAACGGTTTTTTAGTTCAGGAACTGTATGAAATTATTGGAAGTGGGGTGGAAGACCCCACTTCTTTTTTTAGTTGGGCATACGAAAAATATGTCCTTCAAATAATTTAAAAAATAGTTGTTTCCTTAAAGTTGAAAAGGTATTTTTGCACCCGCCTTTGTAAAAAGGCAGCCATGGTCGACGAGACCATTTTTTGGTATGTTCATTACGAAACATTGGAGAGGTGCCGGAGTGGTAACGGAGCAGATTGCTAATCTGTCGGCGGGTAACTGTCGCCTGGGTTCGAGTCCCAGTCTCTCCGCCATAGTGAGCTAAGAAAGGCCCACATAGTAACTGGCCCTTTCGTTTAAATGTTCAAAAAACATTTTATGGCTCATCTCGGGGTGTAGTACCGTGTCAAGCACGGCATAAACTCCGCCCGGTTCCCGGTCTACTTTATGGAGACCAATTGGAATTTGGGGATTGTAATTTGAAATTTTCAGTTCATGAGAACTGCATCGGGGTGTAGCGTAGCCCGGTTATCGCGCCTGCTTTGGGAGCAGGAGGTCGCAGGTTCGAATCCTGCCACCCCGACTTGACTATTTTCATATAGTTGCATAACGTTGCAAATCGACTGATT
>JBCBZA010000078.1:0-17998 GCA_039815575.1 Bacteroidota bacterium
GTGTTGTTGTTGGGCGGTGCCATTTCCGTCGTTGGTGTGACGACGGGGATCGAGGCGAGGCAATTGTGGACCGAGCACGCGGCGGCCACCGAACGCCCATTCTTGGACTTGATGTTTGGGAGCATGCTTACTATCTAAACTACCAAAATAGAAGGCCTGATTATGTAAAAGCTTTCTTTAATGTTATCGATTGGAACAAAGTAGCAGAGAACTACGCTTCCGGCAAGTAAGACGAATACTTTTCTTGTAAGAATTTAAACGCAACCTACAGGTTGCGTTTTTTTGTTTTAATGCTACAAGAATAAAATAGAAAAGGGCGGGGAAGTCCCCACCCTTTTCGTCCCAAATCTTACCATAAACTTAACCTACTTATGCTATGGCAAAACTAAATTACTGGTATTGTGGGAAATAACAAAGAAAATTTAAGAATTTTTTGATACCTGAACTCTTCTTAAAAACAAGTTTTTTACTATAATTCATTGGGATTCAAACATAAAGAAGGCGGATGTTAGTCCGCCTTCTTTCCCCAAATCTTACCATGAACTTAACCTACTTATGCTATGGTTCTTCAAATGTAGGTCAAGGGTTCTTCAGGGCGCAGGCTTTTTAGACAAACGCCCTTAAATTTGGTTGAAATACCACTTAGGAAACAAAGGACTATAAAAGATTAAGAAAAGGAGTACATGGCTTGAAGCTGTAGGTCATAGAAATAAAAAAGGTGGAGAAGTCTCCACCTTTTTTGCCCCAAATCTTACCATGAACTTAACCTACTTATGCTATGGCAAGAGCTAATTTAGATTCCTGACAGGGTTGTTTGTTAAAAAGACGGTGAAGGGTCATTTTTGTCGATGAAATACCCGTTTTTGGTGACCAAGTGCAAAAAATTAATACGCCCGTTGATTTTTGCCCTCATAAAAATTTATAAAAGCACGATTAACGACCCGGTTGCCTCCTGGCGTTGGATAATCACCCGTAAAATACCAATCCCCTAGATTTTTGGGACATGCCTCATGCAAGTTATGAATGGTTTGATAGATGATTTGAACGTCGGCATTAATATCTTTCGGACTTAATAATTCTGCAATTTTTTGTGAAATTTCCTTTGCCGTAAAAGGGGCGTATAATTTTTGAACATGATTGACTACATTCTTATCCTTTATATGTACCTGTTCTTTGCATTTGTGGTAAATGTCTTCTATGACATGGGTAGTGCCTTGGTCTTGGTGTAGCGCCAGAGCTGCCCTAAAAGCTACAAAATCCTCTAGTTTTGCCATGTCAATGCCATAACAATCGGGGTAGCGTATTTGGGGTGCGGAGGAAACTACAACTATTTTCTTTGGATGTAATCGATCGAGCATTCTAAGGATACTTTTCTTTAATGTGGTTCCCCTTACGATGCTATCATCAATAATGACCAAGTTATCCGTTGGGGATACGGAACCGTATGAAATATCATAAACATGGGTCACTAAATCGTCCCTGCTACTGTCTTGTGTAATAAACGTTCTTAACTTGGCATCTTTGATAGCTACCTTTTCAATCCTTGGTCTTACATCCAAAATAGTATGTAACTCTTCTTTTGTGATGTTTCCGCCCAACTCAAGAATTTGCTCCTCTTTTTTTCTGTTCAAATAGTTTTGGGCCTCTTTTATCATTCCAAGAAAAGAAGTTTCCGCTGTATTTGGAATATAGGAGAAAACCGTATTCGCCAAATCATCATTAATAGCCTTTAAAATTTCTGGGAATACTAATTTTCCAAGCAGTTTCCTTTCCTGGTAGATTTCTTTATCGCTTCCTCTGGAGAAGTAAATACGTTCAAACGAACACGCTTTACGCTCTCTGGGTTGCAGTACTTTTTCAACAGTTACGCCACCATTTTTTTTGATGATTATGGCGTGTCCCGGTTTCAGCTCATTAACGTCATCGTATTGAACATTAAAGACGGTCTGGATAGCTGGTCTTTCAGAAGCGACCACTATGATTTCATCATCTTGGTAATGATAACAAGGTCGAATACCTGATGGGTCGCGAAGCATGAAAGCATCACCATGCCCCATCATACCACCTATGGTATAACCTCCATCCCAGTTTTTAGAGGATTTTCTCAAAATCTTACCGATGTTCAACCTTTCGGCAATGTGGGGTGAGGCCTCTCTTTTGTTGAAACCTTCTTTCTTGATTTCCTTATAAAGTTTGGCCACGGCGTCATCCAAAAAATGTCCGATTTTTTCCATCACCGTTATAGTATCTGCCATTTCTTTGGGGTGCTGACCTAAATCAACCAGATTGCCAAAAAGTTCATCAACATTGGTCATATTGAAGTTACCGGCAACAATTAGATTACGATGCATCCAGTTATTCTGCCGCAAAAAGGGATGTACACTTTCAATGCTATTTTTTCCAAAAGTCCCATACCGCACATGGCCTAAGAGCAATTCACCTATGTATGGGATTTCTTTTTTTTGAAGGGCCACATCTTCCCAATATCTTGGGTTCTCCGCAATGGTAGAGTTGATGCGATCGTTGATCTGTTTAAAAATATCCTGAATAGGTTGTTGGGCCGAAGATCTAACACGACTTATATAGCGCTCTCCAGGGGCCATGTCCAATTTAATACTCGCAAAACCAGCACCATCTTGACCTCGATTATGCTGTTTTTCCATCATGAGGTACATTTTGTTCACCCCGTAGAAGGCCGTACCATATTTTTCCTTGTAGTATTCTAAAGGCTTCAACAGTCTGATGAGTGAAATACCACACTCATGCTTAATGGGGTCGCTCATACTCTAAACATAAAAAGCCCTGAAAATCAGGGCGTGGTTATTTGAGTTCTATATTAAATTGTGTCAGCTGCTCGAACTGATTCAATCTTTGTTCCACCTCCTTCGGATGTAAATTCACCATCCGTTCCGTGCCAAATCGCTCAACACAGAATGAAGCTAAATTTGACCCATATATTACCGCATTTTTTAAATTTTCAAATGAGATATTTTTGGTACTTGCCAAATATCCCGAAAATCCACCTGCAAAAGTATCTCCCGCACCGGTAGGGTCAAATACCTCTTCCAGCGGCAATGCTGGGGCAAAGAATATGTTCTTATCTTTAAAAAGAAGGGCACCATGCTCCCCTTTTTTTATCACCACATATCTTGGACCCAAATCTTGAATCTTGGCAGCTGCTTTTACCAAAGAATATTCATTGGTCAACTGCCGCGCCTCTTCATCGTTCAAAGTTAATACATCAATATGGCCTAGTACATCAATGAGCTCATCCCAAGAATGGTCCATCCAATAGTTCATCGTATCCAAAATGGTAAGCTTTGGTCGCGAAGTCATTTGTTCAATTACACTTTTTTGGATACTTGGGTGCAGGTTGCCCAACATAACCACGTCCGAATCTTTATAGCCATTAGGGACTTTTGGGTCAAAATCAGCTAAAGTATTCAACTCCGTGACAAGGGTATCACGGGAGTTTAGGTCATTATGGTATTTTCCGCTCCAAAAGAATGTCTTTCCTCCTCTAACGATTTCAACTCCGCTAAGATCAATGTTTTTTTCTCGCAACAGTTGCAAATAAGAATCGGGGAAGTCATCGCCAACCACCGAGACAATACATGAATCTACGTCGAACTGAGCAGCTGCCAAACTTATAAAAGTGGCAGCGCCACCCAAAATTTTATCCGTTTTTCCAAAAGGGGATTCAATGGCATCAAAGGCAAGGGTGCCTACGATTAACAATTTGCCCATCAATTTGAATTTTGCTGCAAATATAGTTTTAATTTAAGGACTTTGGAGCAGCCATCCCCACCATGTGGAAGACTCCTATAAATGAGTGTTTTCGCTATTTGCTATGACATTATTTTCTTCCAAAATCTGCTGGAATTTCTCCCCATGCCTTGGTTTCCCACTTAACTATCGGTGTATTGTAGCGGTTACTTTTCAACCATTTTTCTGCACGCTCTATTAGTTCAAAAACCGGTAGGTTCTTTTTGTTTTTTCCAAGTTTGGTGTTGCACTTTTTTTTTCTCACCCAGCTCATTGCCGTTCGCGAGTCCGAGTAAATAATCCTGTCGCTATTCTTCTGTTTAAGAAAAGCCAGCCCATGTACAATGGCTAGGAACTCTCCTATATTATTAGTGCCTTCGGCAAAAGGACCCTGTTTAAAAAGCACTTTTTTTGTTCGGGTATCCACACCTTGATATTCCATTTTTCCTGGGTTGCCGCTGGAAGCCGCATCTACTGCTATGGAGTGATAGTTGGGTTCACCATATTTGAACCGCTCCTCTGGGCTCAATTCGGTATTGCCCTTCTTCTTTCCTTTGTACTCCGAATAATTGCCATTAAACGCTTTTTTTGCTTCTTGAAATGTCGAAAACGATTTGTATTCTGCTCTTTTTATACCTTTAATTTGGGCCTGGCAATCATCCCAAGATTCATAAATACCTGGTTTTTTGCCTTTCCATACCACGTAGAATTTGGATCTTTTAGCCATTGTTCAGCAATAATTTTTCAATGACCTTTGGAAAGTGTTCATATTCCAAAGCGTGAACTTTTTGGGCAATGGTCTCTGGAGAATCTAAACTATTTAACAGTACTTTTTCTTGCTGTATGATTGTACCCTCATCATAGTGTTCATCAACATAATGGATAGTGATGCCCGTTTCTTCTTCTTCATTATTTTTTACTGCCTGGTGTACGGCATTGCCGTACATTCCCTTTCCTCCATATTTGGGCAAGAGTGCGGGATGGATATTTATAATTTGGTTGGGGAAAGCTCTTATAAGCTGTTCCGGGATTTTCCAGAGAAATCCAGCGAGAACAATTAATGCTGGATTTAAGGATTTCAGAAGCCCCAACAACACATTTGACCTTGAAAACGCATTTCGGTCAAAGTACATGGCAGGAACACCTAGTCTTTTACATCTTTCTAGGACGGGAGCATCCGGTCTGTTGGTTAGAACACAGGATACCTTGATATATTTATGGCCCTCAAAGTGTTTAATGATATTCTCTACATTGGAACCTGAACCCGAGGCCAATAAGACCATTTCCTTCATTTTTGGACTTTTTGTCAGGGGACAAAAGTAATGGGAAGTCACTTAAAGCCGTAATTCACAGCACATTTTATTGACAAATGGTGTATTTAATCCAAAGTTTTTTATTTTTGCCCACGTTTAAATTTAAAAACCAATACACTATGTCAGACATTGCATCAAGAGTTAAGGCTATTATCGTTGATAAATTAGGTGTCGATGAGAATGAAGTAGTACCTGAGGCAAGTTTTACCAATGATCTAGGTGCTGATTCCTTGGATACTGTTGAGTTGATTATGGAGTTTGAAAAAGAATTTGATATCCAGATTCCAGACGACCAAGCTGAGAATATCGCAACAGTAGGTCAGGCTACAAGCTATATAGAAGAAGCAAAATAAGCTAATGATATTTTACTAAAGTGTAGAAATTATCCATGTGGTAGATCAATATCACATGGATAATTTTTTTAATTTCAGGCTAAATAGTGATTCTATGCAATTAAAACGAGTCGTGGTTACCGGATTAGGTGCGCTAACCCCAATAGGCAATACTCTTGAAGCTTACTGGAATGGACTCAAGAATGGAATAAGTGGCGCCGCACCAATTACATATTTCGATACCGAAAAATTCAAAACAAAATTTGCTTGCGAGCTTAAGGGATATGATCCCCAAGACTATTTTGATAGAAAAGAGGCGAGAAAGCTTGATCGTTTTGCCCAATACGCTTTGGTATCCTCAGACGAAGCTATTTCAGATGCAGGATTGGATTTGGAAAAGGTGGATAAATTTCGTGTTGGAGTAGTTTGGGGAGCCGGAATCGGTGGATTGCAAACTTTCCAAGACGAGGTTATGGGATATGCTAATGGAGATGGAACGCCTAGGTTCAATCCATTCTTTATTCCTAAAATGATTGCGGACATTGCTCCAGGAAATATTTCCATAAAGCACGGGTTTATGGGACCCAATTACACTACGGTCTCTGCCTGTGCATCCTCTGCCAATGCCATGATAGATGCCTTAAATTATATTCGATTGGGCCATTGTGATGTTGTAGTGTCAGGCGGAAGTGAGGCGGCGGTTACCATAGCGGGGATGGGTGGCTTTAACGCCATGCATGCCCTTTCTACCAGAAATGATAGTCCAGAGACGGCTTCTAGACCTTTCGATGCCACAAGGGATGGCTTTGTTCTTGGGGAAGGAGCGGGTGCATTGATTCTAGAAGAATATGAACACGCCATGGCCCGAGGCGCTAAGATTTATGCAGAGGTATTGGGCGGAGGACTTTCCAGTGATGCCCATCATATGACAGCACCTCATCCTGAAGGTATTGGAGTGGTTAGGGTTATGGAAAATTGCTTAAGAAATGCAGGACTTCAACCAAAAGATATAGATGCGATCAATACGCATGGCACCGCTACACCTTTAGGAGATGTTGCTGAATTAAAGGCAATTTCAAGAGTTTTTGGTGAACATGCCCCAAACATCAATATCAATTCTACAAAGTCAATGACGGGCCATTTATTGGGTGCCGCTGGTGCCATAGAAGCAATAGCTTCAATTTTGGCCATGAAACATAATCTTGTGCCTCCCACGATCAATCATACCGTAGTCGATGAAAATATTGATCCCAGTTTCAATCTAACATTGAACAAAGCACAGGAACGTGAAGTGAACATAGCCATGAGTAATACTTTTGGTTTTGGTGGCCACAATGCCTGTGTTCTTTTTAAAAAAATCAGGTAGTAGATTATAGGATGAAGTTTACACCCAAAATATTCAATTCCCATCCTAAAGCGGATGGGGATTTTTTTTTGGGGATAAAAGATATTCTGGGATTTAAGCCCAGGGGCCTGGACATCTATAAAAAAGCTTTTCTTCATCGCTCCATGAACAAAAGGGACAGCGATGGAAACCCTTTGAATTATGAGCGATTGGAGTTTTTGGGTGATTCCATGCTAGGTACTATTATTTCTAAACATCTCTACAATATGGTTCCAGAGGGGAATGAGGGCTATTTGACCAAAATGAGGTCCAAAATTGTGAGTAGAAAGCACCTTAACGAACTGGGAAAGGATTTAAATCTATTGGACTTTGTGGAGAGCAGGATTCCAAAGTCCCATTTTGGAGATAATATTTATGGCAATGTATTTGAAGCACTGGTTGGAGCCATTTATTTAGATAAAGGTTATGTAGCCTGTGAGAAGTTCATTAATGAGCGTGTCATTGAGCCCTATGTTGACATTGAACAGTTGGAAGGAAAAGTCATCAGCTACAAAAGCCTTCTCATTGAATGGTGCCAAAAACAAAAAAAAGACTTTCATTATGAAGTATATGAGGACACAGGAAATGATGAACTAAGGCATTTTGCCGTAAAGCTTTCCATTGATGAAAGGGTTATGGCCAAAGCAAGGGCTACTTCAAAGAAAAAGGCAGAGGAGAAGGCCTCCAAGAGAGCCTACTATGCGCTTCAGGATAAAATTCAACCTACTTAACTTTTAAGAAAAAGTAAACTCAAACGTTTTCGTTGTTTCCATACCATTAGATGTCGGACAAGGCCTAGGCGGGTTTGGTTAATAACGCTATATTTACAATTCGCTAAATTTTGATGGCCACAGTATACAGGATATCCGAAGAATTGTTTGTGGATTCTTTTGACCTTATTGCATTGCACAGTAATATGGAGTGTTACGCATTGGCGTACTATATTAATAAGGTATTCCAGATATTACTGGTGAGGGCCAAGAAAGATTTGGAAATAGGGACATTTTCCTATCCTATATTTGAGTATAATGATGAGGTTAGCGATGAGGATTGGTATTTGGTAAAGAATGTGGTACAAAAGGAGGAAAGTGACGAGAACCAGGGATTATTTGCAAACAGCACGACCGTAAAATTGAACTACCTGTTATCGGAAAGAAAGGATATTAATTATTTGCTCAAATTGTATCCAGAGAATTCTATAAAAATTGAGAAAGTAATCAAGGCTATCCGATCAATTCCAAGAGTTAGTATGGCCTATCAACTTCATGTTGATGAATTGAAATCGAAAAGAAACCTAATATTTTAATAATGCCTTCTAAGAAAAAAACAAAGATTGTTGCCACATTAGGCCCTGCAACCAGTAAGAAAGAGATTTTGAGGGAGATGATGAACGCTGGGGTAGATGTGTTTCGAATCAATTTTTCCCATGCCAATTATGAAGATGTTAGAGAACGTATTGGACTTATTAGGGAGTTGAATGAAGAACTGGACAATCATACAGCAATCCTTGCAGATTTGCAAGGCCCTAAGTTGCGTGTCGGTGTAATGGGAGGTGAAGTTGTGGTAGCACCAGGGGATGAAATTCTTTTTGTTACAGGTGATCCATTTGAGGGCAGTGCGGAAAGGGTTTATATGAACTATGAGAGCTTTCCACAAGATGTAAAACCAGGAGAGCATATTTTATTGGATGATGGAAAGCTCATATTTGAAGTAGTTCAGACCGATGGTGAGAATGAGGTAAAGGCAAGGGTTATTCAAGGGGGCCCCCTTAAATCCAAAAAAGGGGTCAATTTGCCAAACACCAATATTTCTTTGCCGGCATTAACGGAAAAAGATGTTAAAGATGCCATTTTTGCGGTACAACAAGAAGTGGATTGGATAGCACTTTCCTTTGTGCGCTTTAGTCAAGATTTAATTGATCTTCAAAACCTGATTAAAGAACACTCTGAACATAAGATTCCAATTATTGCAAAGATTGAAAAACCGGAGGCAGTTGAAAATATTGACAAGATCGTTGCCTACTGTGATGGACTTATGGTTGCGCGGGGAGACTTAGGGGTTGAGGTTCCAGCGCAGGAAGTACCACTGATTCAGAAACAACTGGTATTACGGGCAAAAAAGGCAAGAATCCCTGTTATTATTGCTACTCAAATGATGGAAAGCATGATAACAAGTCTTACCCCAAGCCGTGCTGAGGTAAATGATGTAGCCAATTCAGTAATGGATGGTGCCGATGCCGTTATGCTTTCAGGAGAAACTTCAGTTGGGAATTATCCGGTACAGGTCATTGAAAAAATGACCAGTATTTTAAAAAGCGTAGAAGGTTCCAGTTTGATTGCAGTCCCTCAAAATCCGCCTCACATTAGGACAAAACGATACATTACCAAGTCGGTATGTTACCATGCCGCTTTGATGGCCAATGAAATTCAGGCCAAAGCCATATCAACGCTCACCAATAGTGGTTATACAGCCTTTCAAATTTCGGCATGGCGCCCCAGCGCCCATATTTTGGTATTTACCTCTAACAAACGAATACTAAGTCAGTTGAATTTGCTTTGGGGCGTAAAAGCCTTTTACTACGATCGTTATGTTTCCACGGACGAAACCATAGAGGATGTAAATCAAATTGCCTGTAAAAAAGGATTTTTGGATGTGGGCGATATGCTAATTAGCCTAGCAGCAATGCCCATTAAAGAAAAAGGGATGGTCAATACGTTAAGGGTAACTGAAATAGAGTCGTGTAGTTTCTAAGCTACCTCTCGTTCGAACGCAATAAAATTAACTACTTTACCTTTTTTGTCCCGAATAGGCAAACCTTTTATCCAACAATTATAGGTTGAACCATCTTTTCTATAATTCAATACGGTAGCCTCAAAAGGCTTTTGGTCCCTTATGGCAGTTCTTATAGTAAAGGCCGTTTCTTTGCACGTCTTCTCCCCTTGGAACATTTTGGGTTTTTTTCCCATGATTTCCTCAGGGCGATATCCATTCATTTCGAAGATTCCATCTGAGGCATGAACAATGTTCAATTGGGTATCTGTTACGACCACGATATGTTCATTTTCAAGAATTTCTTTCTCGAAAAAGGAATAGTCTGCCCACTTTTCAGAGGTAGCAATGGTCCTTAAAACCTTTATTTCGTCAAAACCTTTACAAAGGGTATTGAATTTTGAAGAAAATAAGTCCCATGAACTTAAAGGGAGGCTATTCAATTCTTGTTTGCCATAGAAATTCCTAGCCGCGATATCATATTCTCTAGTCTCTTTCACAACGCAATACTAGGAAAACCAGTAACTTAAATAAAATTTATAACATCAATTAACACTTATGTCGAAGACTCTAAGGCCTAAATGTTGCCAAGAGCAGTGTAAGACTAAACAAAAAAAAGGACTAATTAGTTCGGTTTTTAACCTTTCAAATCTGAGAAAGTCATTATGAAAAGGGAATTTCATGACCCTAAAATGGGTGCAGTATTTGGTCTTACGGATAATATCAAGAATGATTTTGGTCATTTTTCAAATACCGAAAACACCATAAAGTTTCTTTGGAATAGAAACAATGAAACAGTTTTCCTAAAGGTGGATGATTTAACCCTTAAATTACATCCAAATCAATTGGTGACCGTTACCTATCTTCAGCACGTTTCGTATGAAAACACCCACCTTCCCCTAACTACTTTTCTCTTTAACCGTGAGTTTTATTGCATATCCGATCACGATAGCGAAGTATCCTGTAATGGTATTTTGTTTTTTGGCACCCAAGATATACCCATAATTACTATTCCCGTAGAACAACAGAATAGGTTCGATTTACTTTATGATGTTTTTGTAGAGGAATTCTCAACTCCTGATAAAATTCAAGGGGCCATGCTCCAAATGCTCTTAAAACGTTTAATAATTATGAGTACAAGATTGGCCAAGGAACAACTGGTCACAAAAGAGTTGAACAATGACCAAATAGAAATTATCCGCAAGTTCAATTTTTTAGTGGATATGCATTACAGGACAAAACGAAAAGTAAGTGATTATGCGGAATTGCTTTTCAAATCTCCCAAGACCCTTTCGAATCTCTTTTCCATTTACAATCAAAAATCCCCACAGCAGATCATCCTTGATCGCCTAGCGCTTGAAGCCAAACGCCTGATTCATTTTACCGATAAGCAAAACCAAGAGATTGCCTTTGAACTGGGCTTTACTGACCCCGCCCATTTTAGCCGTTTTTTTAAAAAAATGACCGCCATGACCCCTTCTCAATACCGTGATAATCTTGCCCTAAGCGCCTAAGGGAAATCTTGGTAAGTGGTCGGGAAATTACTCCTAACATTTTGGCTTCTTACAAGCGCATCTTTGTACCATAATTAAAACAAAGAAAAATGAACGCAGCGCAAAAAACCCTCTTTAATCTGAAAGAAATATTTAGGGGGAAAAGAATCTCGATGGTGCGAACTACTATCACCGAAGATCATTGTGATAAAAAATACCATCATGATTTTTATTGTGATGCAGAAAAACCCTTTGTAACAAATTTTTAGTCATAACGATAATTTAAAAACGAAAAAGATGAGCACATTTAATGTACCAAAGAAAGAAGAAGTAAATAGCAACAATCAAGCTATTTTTGACAATCTGGAAAAAGCACTAGGCTTTGTTCCAAATCTATACGCCACCTATGCCCACTCAGAAAATGCGTTGGGTAACTACCTAGCCTTGTCCGGAGCAAAAACTTCATTGAATGCCAAACAAAAAGAAGTTGTGAATTTAGCGGTAAGTGAAGTAAATGATTGTATCTATTGTTTGTCCGCACATACGGCCATTGGAAAGATGAATGGATTTTCTGAGGAACAGATCTTTGAACTAAGGGCAGGAAAAGCTTCATTTGATACTAAGTTGGATGCGTTGGCAAGATTGGCAAGAAATATTACTGAAAACCGTGGAGCGACTGATACCGATGTCCTTGAAAATTTCTTCAATGCCGGTTGGACCAAAGAAAACCTTGTTGATACCATTGTATTGGTAGGAGATAAGACCATATCCAACTATTTACATAGAACAACGGATGTGCCCGTAGATTTTCCTGTAGCCCAACCTTTGGAAGCCGTTGAAGCTTAATTTGTTAATATAGAAATCGTAAAATCATGAAAAGAGTAGTAGCACTTTTAGTATTGGCCCTAGGTCTAACATTTCAAGCTAATGCACAAGATAAAATGATGAAGGACAAAATGATGTCCAAGGATGTTAAGACCATTAAACTGGAGCAAACTCCCGGAGAGTTTACACAAAAAGCTGTAACCGTAGCGGAAGGTACTTACGTTTTTGAAGTAGCCAATAACGGGGTGGATCACAATGTTGGTTTTGTTTTAGTGGAGAAAGGGAAAGATATTAGTAAGCCGGAAAATCATATCCAAACGGCCTATGTGACTTCACCTGTAGGCACAAATGAAATCCAAACCTCAAAACCAACAGTTTTGACCAAGGGGGAATATGTATACTTCTGCCCCCTGAACCCAACTTCTACTGATAATACACTAATAGTGGAATAAAAGGATGTTTTAATGCATAAAGAAACCCGGCTGACAAACAAAGCCGGGTTTTTTATTGCTTCAATTTAGCTTCTGAAAATAAGGAAGGAGCAATACTTTTCGCCAAATGAATAGGCCAATCGTTTTGGTGCAAGTGAGTTTCCGTAATGGCACTTTCAAAGAGCAGGTATATCCCACCTGAGATTTTTTCTATCTCTGCTTTTGAAACATGGGCAATATTATCTCCCACAACATCCCCTAAAAACAGCAACAGTTCCTTCTTCTGTTTTTGAATGACCCCATGTATTTTTTTGTCTTTTGGACTTAGCTCGCCTAGGGTTTTTTGGGCCCAGCAGCCATAAAATTCACCTTTTCGATAAAGACCTCTTAAATAATCGAATACACCCAATAATTGAGCTTTTCCCAATGACTTTGAGTTCACAAATTGGGTCAATTGTCTCATAAAGTCGTGGTGTCTCTTTTCCAAATAGGCAATACAAATGGCTTCCTTTGATTTGAAGTGATGGTATAGGGTAGCTTTGGCGATACCTGCTTTTTCAATGACCTCGTTGATTCCAGTGGAGTTATAGCCATTTTTATAGAACAAGAGGTTGGCCGTTTCTACAATATGGTCCTTAATATTGGTCTTTTGCATACTCAAAGATAATAAAGACCAGTCTGTCTATTACTCCATAAGAACAAAATCTTCTTTAGACTATTGCCGCCTTGGCAATTAGGGATTGATTTTAAACTTCGACCAATTTCTTAGGTATTACAACCAGCCCAATGATAGTTCCAATGGTTCTTGAATTGTTCCCCTCCCTTATTTTCTAGTGTAGTCCTTGAATGTACTTTTAATCCAATCAAACCGTTTTCATTGAAATGGGATTCCATTCCACAGGCCTTTTTTTATAATAACTCTCATTAGCTAGAATTGCCGCACCGGCGGCCCTCAGTCCAAAAGTCGGGTCTTGTATGACTTCGGTATTATTCCTAATGGCAGCAAAGAAATTATAAAAGTGGTCGTGGTGTGCACCTTTATAGTCCCTCGGTGATTCCCATGTTGTCGTTCCAGTTTCCAAAGCCGATTTTCTACGTTCCTTTCTTGGTTGAACATAGTTGCTTCTAATTTGTTTTTGGGTAGCTTCTGTAAAAGCAACCATGGAATAATCTCCAGGAGCCATGCTCAATTTGGAGCGTTTAAGGGTTACAGAATTCCAGCCAATTTCCATTTCACCTTCCGTTCCAATGAGTTTAAACCCGGAACCTCCTCCTGACCCAGCAATGAAGTTCACTCGGAAAACGGCATTGAATGCCGCATGGGTATTGGTCTTTGGAAAATCATAGAGGGTAATACTTACATCGGGCACATCCCTTCCATCCTTCCAATAGCGCAATCCGCCGGTGGCAAGTGCACTTGTAGGCCCCATAGAATCAATCATGTAATGTAGTGATGAAAAGGCATGGACGAATAAATCCCCAGCTACTCCGGTACCGTAATCCTTATAATTTCGCCATCTAAAAAAACGCTTTGCGTCATAGGGTACCTTGGGTGCATTGCCAAGAAAGGTATCAAAGTCAACAGTGTTCGGATTTTGATCAGGAGGAATCGGGTATTGCCAAGCTCCTTCGGCGGAGTAGCGGTCGTTATAAAAATCAAGCATCACCAATTCACCAATGGCGCCATCCGTATATAATTTTTTGCCCTTTTCATTAACCAAGGAGGCCATTCCTTGACTACCTATTTGACAAATTTTACCACTTGATTTTTGAGTGGCGATAATTTCTTGCCCTTCTTCCCATTGCTGTACCATAGGTTTTTCACAATACACATGCTTACCGGCTTTTAGGGCAGCGATGGTAATTTTTTGGTGCCAATGGTCTGGAGTTGCTACAATAACAGCGTCAATATCCGGGCGCCCCAATAGTTCCCTATAATCCCTAGTTGTAAATAGGGCATCTCCCCAAAGTTCTTTAGCCCTGTCCAAGCGACCCTGGTACAGATCACAGGCCGCCACAATCTTTACCCCATCCACAGATAATGCCGCGCGGGTGTCATAAATTCCTTGGATTCCCGAACCAATGAGACCTATGTTGATCTGGTCATTGATCGAAAAGGAATCCTTATAGTCCCGTTGTGATAAAAACAAATGTGCTCCTTGCGAAGCAGAAATGAGGTATGGCGAGGTGCCCATGGCTGCAGAAGCTATGGATGCCTTTTTTATAAAAGACCGTCTTGAGTTTCTTGAACTTTCCTTGGAATCCATTTTTAAAAGGATGTTGGTGAAGTTTCAAGTTAAACTATTTTCTGTTGTCTTTGCCGGATTGGAGGTTCAAAAATCAAACTTCAATTGTACGGAAACCGTTTCCTCTTTCTCTGGTAAAGCAGGATTCTTTTTTTCGGTATTGAGGTTGGCCAAAGAGATACCCAGCAAACGCACTGAATTCTGCATGGGACTTTGGTAAAGCAGTTCCTTTGCTGTTTCCAATATCAATTCCTTTTCAGAAATAAAATAAGGCAGGGTTTTGCTGCGTGTTTGAAGGGTAAAATCACTGTATTTGATTTTAAGTGTTATGGTTTTGCCTGCAATTTTGGACTTTTTCAGGCGCCGCTCCAATTCTTCGGCAATATTGTCCAAACGTTCGAGCATAAAGATTTCGCTGCTCAGGTTCTCGCGAAAAGTACGTTCTGCACCTACGGATTTTGGAATCCGTTCCGGTTTCACCTCACTTAAATGAATCCCACGGACCACATTGAAGTAGTAGCTCCCACTTTTACCAAAGTGCTCATCTAAAAACTGCAGTGTTTTCCCTTTAAGGTCCTTACCGGTAAAAACGCCCAGTTTGTACATTTTTTGAGCGGTCACTTTTCCGACCCCATAAAACTTGCGAATATCCAAATCTTCCAAGAATTGCAATACCTCTTCCGGATTCACGGTTTTCTGTCCATTGGGCTTATTATAATCACTGGCTACTTTGGCAATGAACTTGTTGATAGAGATTCCAGCAGAGGCGGTCAAACCGGTCTTATCCAGAATTTTTTGTCGAATTTCCTTGGCAATTAAGGTAGCGGAAGGGTTCCCCTTTTTGTTTTCCGTGACGTCTAGATATGCTTCGTCCAAAGAAAGGGGTTCCACCAAATCAGTGTACTCAAAAAAGACATGCCTTACTTGTTTGGAGATTTCTTTGTAACGGTCAAACCGGGGTTTTACAAAGATGAGACCGGGACAGTTTTTTTGAGCCAAATAGCCGCTCATGGCACTTCGTACCCCAAATTTTCGGGCTTCATAACTGGCTGCAGAAACTACCCCTCGTTTGGAGCCTCCTCCCACGGCGACAGGTTTTCCTTTTAATTCAGGATTATCATGCTGTTCCACGGACGCATAGAACGCATCCATATCCACATGAATGATCTTTCGAAGGGGAAAATCAAAATCCATATTCAAAATTAGGGTATATTTAAATGAGTGAAGGACAGAAATAAGACTGCGATTGTACTGGGTGCCACGGGCTTGGTAGGAGGGATACTTCTTGATATGCTCCTAAAGGATGTGCGCTATGATAAGGTGGTCGTTTTTTCCCGTAGGGCCTTAGAAAAGTCACACTACAAATTGAAGGTCCATATAGGTAATTTACTTGAGCTGGAGTTTTTTGGGGAACAATTTGAGGGCGACGAAGTGTATTGTTGTGTGGGCAGTACCCAAGCTAAAACTCCAGAATTGGATAGCTATAAAAAAATTGATTTTGGAATTCCAGTAGCTACCGCCAATCTTTGCGTTCAAAAGAGCATCCATACATTAATTGTAGTTTCTGCCATGGGCGCGAACCCCAAAAGCCGTTTTTTTTATAACCGGATTAAGGGCGAGATGGAAGATACGGTTTTACGGTTTAAGATAGCGAAAATCCATATTGTTCAACCGGCCCTGATTGGAGGGAACAGACAAGAAAAACGACCTGCAGAGTCCTTTTTTAAAGGGGTAATGGGTGCTTTGGACGTGCTAATGGTAGGCCCATTGCAAAAATATCGCATGATTGATGCCGAGCATATTGCAAAAGCGATGCTTTGGCTGGCCAACCATCCTTTTGAAAAGGAACGAATACCGTCAGATACATTAAGAAAATTGGGTAGCTATGCAGCATCTTGAAATAGAACGTAAGTTTTTGGTCAAATCAGATGAGTATAAGAATCAGGCAGTCAATAAAACTAGAATCGTTCAAGGTTTTTTAAATACCCATCCGGAGCGTACGGTTCGGGTACGGATCAAGGGGGAAAAAGGGTTTTTGACCGTCAAGGGCATGGGAAACGATACAGGTACTACTCGATTTGAATGGGAAACCGAACTTAGTTTCGCTGAAGCAACCAACCTTATCGACCTTTGTGAACCCATCATTTTGGAAAAAACGCGGTTTGAAGTACCTTTTGGCACCCATACTTATGAAGTGGATGCGTTCTTGGGAGAAAACAAAGGCCTCGTCGTTGCTGAGGTAGAACTAAAACACGAAGACGAGTTTTTTGAAAAACCGGAATGGCTCGGGGAGGAGGTGACGGGAGATATCAAATATTACAACTCACAATTAAGCATAAAACCTTTTAACCAATGGAAAGATTGAGACTTATCTTATTCTTGAGCGTGCTGGCCTTTTTTGGGTGCAAAGAGGCTGAAAGCCCTGAAGTGCCAGTCGAGGCCAATGAGCCTAAAAAAAGTATGGCTAAACTCAAACAAGAACTTACCGAAAAGGGCTTTGAGCTATTTGATTATGTGGATGAAAAGACCAAGGATACGGTCCTCATGCAGCAGTATTTCATAGCCTTTTTAAAGCGTGGTCCGGAACGTTCTCAGGACAAAGCCGCAACGGATAGTATTCAGGCTTTGCACCTAGCACATTTGGGTAGGATGTATGAAGCTGGATATGCCGATATCTCCGGTCCTTTTGGTGATGATGGTGATATTAGGGGTATTACCATTTATAATGTATCCACCCTACAAATGGCGGATAGTTTGGCCAATATGGATCCAGCGGTACAGGCCGGTAGATTGGTAATAGAAGTACACCCTTGGTGGGCGGCCAAAGGGTTTCCACTGCGGTAAGATTTAAATCCGTTCTGGACTTGTAGAATCCAGTTCTGGATGCCCCATCCGTATGTTCATAGCCTTTTTGGATAGCAAATTAAATAAAGGGAATACACACCCTAGGGATATAAGGATGCATCCAGACAAAAAGATGTTTATTGAAGAATCCAGTAGGGCCCCACTATTCAAAACCCCTAAAATCAGTACCGTTGAAAGCGGAAAGGAAAGTGCCAAAATAGCGACTGCATAGTTGCTATCAAATGTCTTGGATTTCTTATTCAGTTCCAATCCGTCCACTAACGACAAGTGGGCAAAGGGCCAAAAGCTACAGGCACTTAAACCGAATGAGAGTAGTAATAGAATTTCACTTTGCACCGATAAGCCAGAAACGAAAACAAAAACCGCTGAAATTAAAAAGACCAAACCGGCACGCAACAATAACAAAGAAAGAATTTCTGCGAATTGCTGTTTTTTGATTTATGGCATCAACCCCCAGCCCACTCGGGCCCAAAACGCCCCAGCCGGGGTCGACCGCCTCTAACGCCGTGATCCTAGCCCGAAGCTGGGTGTCCCACCCCCAAGGC
The DNA here is from genome assembly GCA_039815575.1 of Bacteroidota bacterium. GTDB lineage: Bacteria > Bacteroidota > Bacteroidia > Flavobacteriales > Flavobacteriaceae > Croceivirga. The sequence continues at coordinate 17,969 of JBCBZA010000078.1, forward strand.
AGATACACATCCTGATGGGCAAACACCATA